>NZ_LT629791.1:7058250-7387375 GCF_900105925.1 Jiangella alkaliphila
GGTGACGGTGATGCCGACCTGCGCGGCCGACAGCATGAACGACAGGTGCTCCATGACCCGGATCGCCGACCCGGCCCGCTTGTCGCCGGCGTCGCGCTGGCGGGCGAGCTCGACCCGGTCGGCCGAGACGTAGGCGAACTCCTGGGCGACGAAGTAAGCGGTCCCGAACGTCAGGACGAAGACCGCGAGAATCGCTACCGCGGCGGTCATCGGCCGGCTCCCGGCCCGGCGTCACGGTGGCGTGCGGAACGTATGCGACTTGAAGCGTCCGTCGACACGGCGGACACAGCTCCCTTCGAGAGGGGGCGCGCTCGATGAACGGGCCCCCGATGCGATGTGACTGAGCCAGCTTACCGGCGGGTCCGGACGGATGCGCGGCGGCGGCGCCGCGGGTTTCGCCGGCGGTTCGTCCGTCCCGGCCACGGCGGATGAGAGCCGTCTCATCGTCGGCTCACCACGGGCTCATGAACGGCGGTCACGCTGGCCGGCGTGCCCGGACCGCCCCCCGACCCAGGCCTCGAGCTGCTGACCGGCCCGTCCGTCCCCGACATCCTCGACGCCGCGCTGACGCCGGCTCGCGGGACGCTGCTCGGCTGGTCCCTGCGCGACGTCGACCACCGTCCCGGCGACCGCACGACCGCGTCGTACGTCGCGCGTGTGGCCTGGCCCGACGGCGAGCGGGAGGAGACGCTGGCGGCCTCGGTGTCCGTGACGCGCCCGCCCGACGGGCCGTTCGTCACCGACGGCGACCGGTTCGTCCAGGTGTGGCGCTTCCCGTTCGACCCCGAGCTGCCGGGGCTCGCGGCCGCCTGCTTCCCGTCGTCCGTCGGCGATCTGCTGCGCGGGCTCGGCCTTCCGCCTGACGGCGTCGAGCTGCGGGTCGTCTCCTACCGCCCGCGCAAGCGCGCCGTCGTCGAGGTCGTCACCGAGCGGCACCGCCTGTTCGTCAAGGTCCTGCGCCCGCGCCAGGTCCGCGACGTCGACAGCCGGCACCGCGTGCTGACGGCGGCCGGCGTCCCGGTGCCGCAGAGCCTCGGCTGGAGCGACGACGGGATCATCGTGCTGGCGCCGCTGCGCGGGACGCCACTGCGGGTCGCCCTGGAGTCGGGCACGACGGCGCTGCGCGACCCGGGTGAGCTGGTCGCGCTGCTGGACCGGCTGCCTGCCGAGGTCGCCGGCCTGCCGCGGCGGGAGCCGTGGTCGGCGCACGCGGAGCACTTCGCCGGCGTGATCGCCGCCGCCGCGCCGTCGGTGGGGCCGCGGGTGCGGGCGCTGGCCGAGGCGGTGTCGTCCAGGCTGGCGCCGTACGACGGCGAGCCTGACGGGGAGGGCGTCGTGCCGACGCACGGCGACTTCTACGACGCCCAGCTGTTCGTCGAGCACGGCGTGGTCAGCGGACTGCTCGACATCGACACCATCGGCCCCGGCCGCCGCGCCGACGACCTCGGCTGCCTGCTCGCCCACCTCTCCGTCCTCGCGACCGGCCCGTTCGCCGCGGCCGCCGGCGCCCGTTCCGCCCTGACCGAATGGCTGCCCGTGCTGTCGCGGCGGGTGGACCCGGTGGAGCTCCGGCTGCGCGCCGCCGGCGTGACGTTGTCGCTGGCCACCGGCCCTTACCGGGCCCAGGACCCGGACTGGCCCCAGTCCACCGCCGACCGCGTCGACCTCGCTCAGCGCTGGCTCGACACGGCCGCTGCTGGGGCTTCGGGTGGGGCTGAGAACGCTCTCATGCGGCTCTCCTGACCGGTTCATCACCGACCGCGAGTCTTGGTGATGTCAGGACACGACGCCGGAGATCTTCCGGCGTCCCGGTTACAGGAGGAAACGATGAAGCTCCAGAAGAAGACGTGGCTCGCGGTCGGGACGATGGCGGCGCTGGGCATCGGCGCCGGCACCGCCGTGGCCGCTCCCAGGCTCAACGGGGCACAGCCGCCGGCCGCCGGGATCACCGACGCACCGTCGGACTCCTCCGCACCGGCCCCCTCGTCCGCGTCGACCGGCGCCTCCGCCAACAGCGCCAACTCCGCCAGCTCGCCGGCCGCTCCCGCGTCGGCCAGCTCGGCCAACAGCCCGGCCGGCCCCGCCTCCGCGGCGACCGCCGCCAGCCCCGCCAGCCCCGCGAGCCCGGCGTCGGCGAACAGCGCCTCGTCCGCCGGCTGACCCAGCCACCTCTCCTCCCACCGAGACCGGCGGGCGTCCCCTCCCCCAGGGACGCCCGCCGGTCTCACCACGTCCACGCACCCACCCACTCAAGTTGAGTGGGTGGGTGCGTGGCGGGGGTTCGTCAGAGGGCGGGCGGCGGCGGGGGGCCGTCCTCCTCGGAGTCGGGGCTGATGAGGCGGTAGCCGATCCCACGCACCGTCATGAACCGCTCGCTACCCAACTTGCGCCGCAGGTACCGCACGTACACGTCGACGACGTTGGAGCCGGGGTCGAAGTCGTAGCCCCAGACGCGGCTCAGCAGCTGTTCACGGCTGAGCACCTGGCCGGGGTGCCGCAAGAACGTCTCGGCCAGCGAGAACTCGCGGGCCGACAGCTCCACCGTCCGCCCGTCCACCGTGGCGCGGCGGGTGCGCAGGTCCAGCGACAGGCCGCCGTGGTGCAGCACCATCGCCTCGGGGGCGCGGTCCTCGCGCAGCCGCAGCCGGATCCGGGCCAGCAGCTCCTCGAACCGGAACGGCTTGGCCATGTAGTCGTCGGCGCCGCCTTCGAGGCCGGCGACGGTGTCGGTGATGGAGTCGCGGGCGGTGAGGATGATCACCGGCAGCTCGTTGCGAGCCTCGCGCAGCTGCCGCAGCACCGAGAACCCATCGATGATCGGCAGCCCGATGTCGAGGATGACGAGGTCGAAGCCGCCGGTCATCGCGTAGTCGAAGGCGCCGCGGCCGTCGGCGACGACGGTGGGCGTCATGCCGGCGGCGCGCAGCCCCTTCTCGATGAACGCCGCGATGCGGGGTTCGTCCTCAGCGATCAGGATCCTGCTCATCTACGCTTCCTCCTCCACGAGGTCGTCAGCCGCCGCGGTGCCGGCCGGGGGCAGCGCGATCGTGAAGATCGCGCCGTCGCCCGGGCTGCTGTCGACGGTGACGGTGCCGCGATGCGCCTCGGCGATCGCACGGACGATGGCCAGCCCCAGCCCGGAGCCGTCGACGCCGCGGCCGACGTCGGCGCGGGCGAACCGGTCGAAGATGCGCTCCAGGTCGTCGGCGGCGATGCCGGCGCCGGTGTCGCGGACCCAGAGCCGCACCTCGTCGCCGGTGAGCTGGCTCCCGACGGCGATGACGTCGCCCGGCGCGGTGAACTTCACCGCGTTCGAGATCAGCTGCAGCAGCGCCTGGGTGATCCGCTGCGGGTCCAGCAGCACGGTCGCCGACACCCGCGCATCGACCCGCCAGTTCCGGTCGGCGAGGGCGCGGGCCTTGTCGAGGACCTCGTCGACGAGCCGGTCCAGCTCGACGGGGCGGGGGTGGACGAAGTCGGGCCGCTTGGCCTTGGCCAGCATGACGAGGTCGTCGACCATGCCGCGCATGCGGTCCAGCTCGTCGAGCACGAGGGCGCGGACCTCCTCGACGTCGGCGGGGTCGGCGGAGTCCATCAGCTCCAGGTGCCCGCGGATGATCGTGATCGGCGTGCGCAGCTCGTGGCCGGCGTCGTCGAGGGCGTCGCGCTGACCGGCGAAGGCGACCTCCAGCCGGTCGAGCATGTCGTTGAACGTCCGCGCGAGCGCGGAGATGTCGTCGGTGCCGGTGACGGGGATGCGGCCGGACAGGTCGGTGTCGCTGATCTGCTGGGTGGTGTCGCGCAGCAGCCGGATCGGCCGCAGCAGCCGACCGGCGACCAGCCAGCCGACGGCGCCGACCATGGCCAGCGACGCCACGGCGACGATCGCGAAGGTCTGGTACGCGTCGACGACCTCGGCCTGCTCCAGCTCGCGGGCGTACGCGATGACGTAGAGCCCCTGCGCGTCGTCGTCGGGCACAGTGACCGGCACGGTGACGTACCGCAGCTGCCCGAGGGTCTCGGTCTCGACCGACCGCGGCCGTACCCGAGTGGTGCCGCCCTGCTCGGAGACCAGCTCGACGAACTCCTCGTCGTCCTCCAGCCGGACGTCGACGGCGGTGGCCGCCTCCCAGGCGATCTCGCCGTCGACCAGGGCGAGCAGCCCCTCGTCGCGGTCGGGCACGTTGCGCGTGAGGACCACCTCGAGGAAGCGGTCGACGGTGGTCCAGTCACCGCCGGTGTCGGGATCGATCCCGTTGGCGGCGAACTCGCGCAGTTCCTCGACCTCCTGGGCGAGGTTGTCGTCGATGCGCGCGTCGACCCGCTCACGCTGGACGAGGAACGACGTCACGCCGGCCACCAGCATGCCGATCGCCGCGACTCCCAGGACGGCGGCCAGCACGCGGGTGCGTACGGCCACCCGTACGCGCACTCCGCCGGCCGCATCGTCACGACCCTGGCTCAGTCGTCATCATCCCCGTCGTCACCGCCGGCGTCGTCATCGTCGCCGCCGCCGCCGTCATCGTCGTCGCCGTCATCGTCACCGGGGTCGGGACGCACCGGCGGGGCCGGGTCGACGGGCTGCCCGCCGCCTCCGCCGCCACCTCCGCCGTCGCCCGAGGTGGGCGGGTCCGGCGTGGGTGTGGGAGTCGGCGTCGGTGTCGGGGTCGGCGTGGGGGTAGGGGTCGGCGTGGGCGTCGGCGTACGGGTGGACGACGGCCCCCGCGTCGGGTCGTCGTCGCCGGAACCGCCGTCGGCGCCGGTACTGGTACTGGACGGCCCGACCTCGACGGGCTCGCCGAAGTCGTCACCGGTCGACGGCGCCGCGAGGAGGGCGCCGACGCCGAAGATCCCGGCGGCCACGACCGCCAGCGCGGTGATGGTGAGGGTGGCCGCGGACTTCATGCTCAGCATGGTCGGCATCTCGGACGAGAGAACGGTGAGACGCCGATGAGAGGTTTCTCATCCGCCGCGAGTCCCGCCCCCGCCGGCACTGCGTGCTTCATCTCCGGGAGTCTGCCACCGACGCGGCGTCAGCGCAGCCGCGTCACCTCGACCGTTACACCGAGGGCCTGGCTGTCGCCGCCGTGGTAGATGCCGCGCAGCGGGGTCACGTCGTCGTAGTCGCGGCCTCGGGCGACCACCACGTGCCCCGGCCCGGGGACCGAGTCGTTGGTCGGGTCGTACGCCCGCCACCCACCCGCCCACCACTCCACCCACGCGTGGCTCTCGCCGGTGATCGTCTCGCCGACCGCCGCGTCCGACCGCGGATGCAGGTACCCGGACACGTACCGCGCCGGCACCCCGGCCGACCGCAGCAGCGCGATCGTCACATGCGCGAAGTCCTGGCAGACGCCGCGGCCCTCGGCCAGCGCCTCGACGGCGTTGGTGTGCACGCTGGTGGACCCGGTGACGTAGGCGAGCCGGGCGTGCGTCCAGCCGGCGGCCAGCCGCGCGCCGTCGTCGGGCGTCGCCGCGTCACGCACCTGTGACGCGACCGCCAGCAGCTCGTCGTCCGGCATGGTGCGCAGCGTCTGGGTGAGGTATTCGCCCAGCTCGTCGACGGTGTCCGGGTCGGCGAGCACCGGCCACGGCTCGCCGGCCTCGGGCTCCGGCGCCGGCGCGGTCTCCACGACGCAGCTCGCCGTCACCGTCAGCTCGGAGTGCGCGGCGTGCACGTCGAACGCCGTCACGACCGAGCCGAAGAAGTCGACGTAGCGGTACAGCGACGCAGCCGGGCTGACCTCGACCGTCGCGTCGAGCACCCGCTGGTGCGGGTCGCTGCGCGGCGTCACCCGCGCCTCGTTGTACGACGAGACCACCGGGGCGGCGTACCGGTACCCGGTGTGGTGCTTCACCGACAGCAGCCAGCCGCCCGCGGGACTCGTCGTCACAGCGCCTCCTCGGCCCAGCGGACCAGCAGCGACTTGCCGAAGTAGCGGCTGGTGACCTCGTCGGACGTGCGCGACGTGAGCCGCAGCAGCGACTCGATGAGGCTGGGGAGGTCGTCCAGCAACTCCGCCGACGAGCGGAACTCCAGCGCCAGCCGCATCCGGCCGAGCGCGCGCCGGGCGCCGTCGGCCACGCCGAGGCGGTCGTCCAGGCCGGGGTCCAGCTCACGCAGCAGCGTCTCGGCAGTGGCCAGCGAGAACGCGACCGACCGCGGCGACAGCTGGTCGCGCAGCAGGAACTCCGCGACGTTCGCCGGCGACACCGCGCCCTGGTAGACGCGGACGAACGTGTCGTGGCCGCCGACGCTGCGCAGCAGCCCGGCCAGCACCGACGCCCGCCCCTCGGCCAGCGCTGGGGTCGACAGCATGCGGGCGGCCATGTCGATGCGCTCCAGCGCCACCCCGAGCGACAGGAACCGCCAGCCGTCGTCGCGGACCATCGTCGTGGAGATCAGCCCGGTGGTCATCGCGGTGCGCTCGCGGACGTAGTGGCAGAACACCTGCGGCCCGAGCACGGCGGCGGCCATGCGGCGTTCGGCCAGGCCGTGCCAGGTGACGTTGAGCGCCTCCCACAGCTCGCTGGAGAGGATCTCGCGGGCGCCGCGGGCGTTCTCGCGGGCCGCCGTCAGCGCCGCGGTGATGGACGCCGGCGACTCCTGGTCGAACGCGAGCAGCCCGACGACCGACGACGGCATCACCGGGCCGTCGCCGGGGTCGACGCCCATCGCCGCGAGCAGGGTGCGCAGCTGCCGCTCCTGATCGGTGCCAGGCTCGTCCTGGATGCGGGTCAGGTGGACGTCGAGCACGCGGGCCTTCGCGTCGGCCCGCTCGAGGTAGCGGCCGATCCAGTACAGCGACTCCGCGATGCGGCTCAGCACGGGTTCGTCCTCCCCTGCTGCTGTTGCTGCTGCTGTTGCTGCTGCTCACGCGGCGGTTCGGACGGGCCGATGTCGGGCGGGACGGCGAGCGGGCGCCGTCCGTCCACATGATCGCCCAGGCCGGGCGCGCCGGCGCCGGCGGGCAGGTCGGCCTCGGGCTCGGTGAGGTCGGATCCGGCCAGGACGGCGCTGCTCTCGCCCCCGGCGGCCGGCCCGGCCGGCTCCTCGGGCCGGGCCGGCGACGCCAGCACCCAGGTGTCCTTCGAGCCGCCGCCCTGACTGGAGTTGACGATCAGGCTGCCCTCGGGGAGCGCGACCCGGGTCAGGCCGCCGGGCAGCACCCACACCTCGCGGCCGTCGTTGACGGCGAACGGGCGCAGGTCGACGTGGCGGGGCGCGAGCTGGTCGCCGATCAGCGTCGGCACCGTCGACAGCCGGACCGGCCGCTGCGCCACGTAGCCGCGCGGGTTCGCCTCGACCGCCCCGCGCAGGGTCGCCAGTTCCGCGTCCGTCGCCTGCGGCCCGATGACGATCCCCTTGCCGCCGGACCCGTCGACCGGCTTGAGCACGAGGTCGCCGAGGTTCGACAGCACTTGGGCGATGTTCTCGGCCGTGTCCAGCCGCCAGGTCTCGACGTTGCGCAGCACCGGCTCCTCACTGAGGTAGTACCGGATGAGGTCGGGCACGTAGGTGTAGATGAGCTTGTCGTCGGCGACCCCGTTGCCGACCGCGTTGGCCAGCGTGACGTTGCCCGCCCGGGCCGCGTTGAGCAGCCCGGGGCTGCCGACCATGGAGTCGGCTCGGAACTGCACTGGGTCGAGGTACTCGTCGTCGACCCGCCGGTAGATGACGTCGACCCGCTGGTGCCCGCGGGTGGTGCGGATGCGCACCTCGTTGCCGACGACGGACAGGTCGCGACCCTCGACCAGCTGCACGCCCATCTGCCGGGCCAGCAGCGTGTGCTCGGAGTAGGCGGCGTTGTAGACACCGGGCGTCAGCACGACGATGGTCGGGTCCTCGACGCCGGGCGGGGCGGCCGCGCGCAGCGCCGCCAGCAGCCGGGCCGGGTAGCCGGCGACCGGGCGCACCAGGTGCCCGGCGAACAGCTCCGGCAGCACCCGGGCCAGCGCGCGCCGGTTCTCGACGACGTACGAGACACCCGACGGCGTGCGCAGGTTGTCCTCGAGGACGCGGAACTCGCCGGTCTCGTCGCGCACGAGGTCGACGCCCGAGACGTGCACCCGCACCCCGTTCGGCGGCCGGATCCCGAACGCCTGCCGGTGGAAGTGCTGCGACGACACCACCATCTGCCGCGGCACCACGCCGTCGCGGAACACCAGCCCCGACCCGTACACGTCGTCGAGGAACGCCTCCAGCGCGCGGACCCGCTGCGCGACGCCGCGCTCGACCACGTCCCACTCGTCGGCGGTGATGATGCGCGGCACGATGTCCAGCGGGAACGGCCGCTCGACGCCCTCGTGGTCGAAGGTGATGCCCTGGTCGCGGAAGACCGTGCCGAGGAACGCGGCCAGGCTCGACAGCACCTCGGGGCCGGCCGCTGTCAGCGCCTCGTGCTGGCCGCCGTACGTGGGCCGGGGCGCGCCCTCGGGCGTGTAGACCTCGTCCCATGCCGCTCCGAATCGATATCCGGCCAGCATGTCGGTCATACCTGCGCAGCGTAGGACCGAGTTGTTACGCGGACAAGACATTAGAGTTCGATCATGACAGCGGAATCGGGCCGCAGCCTGCCCGTCTGGGGCTTCCTGATCATCGTGATCGTGTACCTGGCGATCATCCAGGGCGGCGGCCTGCTCGCCGCCGAGCTCGCCGGCATCGACTCCGACGAGGCCTTCACCACGGCGTCGAACGTCATGGTCACCATGTGGATCCCGCTGGGTGCCGCGCTGGTCTTCACCTACGCGGTCGTCGGCGTGCTGCGCTGGTGGCGGCCGGTCCTGACCGACGACCGGCCGGTCCGGCGCTGGTTGTGGGCGGTGCCGATCGTGCTGCTGGCCGCCGTCGCGCTGGCCGTCGACTACGCCGACCTGGCCGACAAGAGCGTCGGCTTCGTCCTCGCCCTGCTGGTGGCCACGCAAATGGTCGGCTGGGGCGAGGAGGGCATGTTCCGCGGTCTCGGCGTGACGACGCTGCGGCGGCGTGGCCTGCGCGAAGGGCAGGTGGCGCTGTGGTCCAGCCTGATCTTCGGCGCCGTGCACCTGTCCAACGTCATCGGCCGCGGTCTGAGCGCCATCGGGCAGGCGCTGGTCGTCGCGTTCGCCGGCTACTTCTTCTACTTGATCCGGCGGGTGTCCGGCGGCAACGTCCTCAACTCCGTCCTGCACGGCCTGTTCGACTTCGCGCTGCTGTCGGGGACGGCGATCCTGGTCGACCAGGAGGCCTACCCCGGCAGCCTCGCCGCCATCGCCGCCTACGTCGTGCTGGCGGTGCTGCTGCTGGTCCGCCGCCGGCGGATCGAGCCGGTGCGGGCCTGAGTCACGACGCTACGTTCCAGATCCAGCCGTCGGCGATCAGCTCGCCGTCGGCGACCGGCTCGCCGCCGGCGGCCGGCTCGCCGCCGGCCATCGTGTCGCGCGGCCAGGCGGAGCCGCCCCACAGCAGCACCACGCCGCCCTCGGCGGTGTCGGCGAACGCGGCCGACTGGCCCTGCAGGTGCTCGTCGACCGGAAGCTCGGGCACCCGGCCCCAGGTCAGCGTCGGGACGTCGAGCACCCAGGCGCCGGAGACGATCGTCCGCTCGCCGCTGAGATCGCCCAGGGGGATCATGAACCCGTCGAGCGGGTCGCGATGGGCACGCTCGGGCAGCGTCGACCAGGTGCCGGTGGCTGGATCGAGGAGGCCGCCGTACGGGATGTCGCGGCCCCAGTTGTTCGTCTCGCCGCCGTCGGACGACTCCTCCAGGGCACTGACCAGCATGGTGCCGACGCGGCGGAAACCGTACCCGCTGACGAGGTCGCCGTCGGGCAGCTCCGTCCACCTGCCCGTCGCGAGGTCCAGCGTCGCCGCGTGGACGACCGGCGGGTCGAGGCCTGGATTCGGGACCAGGTCGCTGGCCAGCAGCACCGCGCCGTCGCCGAAGCCGACGAGCCGGCGGTCGTACGACGGGCCGAGCGGGTCGACCGGCAGCTCGGACCAGGTGTCGGTGGCCGGGTCGTGGACGAGGTCGGCCGGCAGCGGGTCGAGCGGCTCCAACGACCCGCCAGTGTAGTCCTCGTGCGAGCCGCGGTAGGCGACGACGCGATCGCTGACCGCCGTCAGGGACACCCACTCGGAGCCGGGCGGCGGCGTGAGCTCGGCCCAGCCGTCCGCGGCCGCGTCGTAGGACTGGAACGTCCTGGTGGTCGTGCCCTCCTGGTTGAAGATCGTGGTCAGCACGTAGACGGTGTCGCCCACCACTACCGACGTGTCGACACCCCCGCCGACCGGTGCCGGCGCCGTCGCGATAGGCGTCCACTCGTCGGTCGCCGGATCGTAGGCGGCGCCGTCGCGCAACGGCGCCGGCGGTGCGACACAGTCGGCGTTCGGCGGGCACGGCGGTCCGTCGCTGCCGCCGATGACCAGGATCCGCTCGCCGACGGCGACCGCCAGCGGCGCCTCGCGGGGCGTCAGCGGCGAATCCGCGACCGGCCGCCACTCGCCGGCCGGCTCGTCGCCGCCGCCAGACGAGCCGCCCGTACCGGGACCAGCCGCCGTCTCACCACACCCCACCGCCAGCAGAACCATGCCCGCGGCGACCGCCCACCCTGCCCGTGGCGCCTTCATGCAGGTTGGACGCGGTGACGGCGTCAGCGGTTCTCCTTGCGGATCACCAGCTTCAGGCCCGACCACACCGCGTCGATCGCGCACACCTTCACATCGACCAGGCCGCGTGGCAGCGCGACGTCGCGGACGACGTTCTCCGTCATGTCCGTCGGCACCTGGCTGGCCCGTTTCGGCCAAGCGACCCAGACGGCGCCGTCTCGCTCGATGCGGGCCTCGTGGGCGGGCAGCTCCCGCTCCAGCGTGGCGCGGTCAGGCGTGAACGCGACGACGACGTCGTACGGGCCGGCCCCCGCGCGGTGGTCGAGGTCGACGCCGTCGGGGAGGTCGGCCAGCGCGAACCCGTCCGGCGCGCCGTCGAGAAGGACGCGGTGCCCCGCCTTGATGCCGAGCTTGCGCACCAGCGGCGCGCCCGAGTACCCCGTCGTCACGGCAGCCCGAGCTCGTCGGCGAACAGGTCGTAGCCGACGAACGAGACGATGTCGAGGATCGAGTGCGCGACGACCAGCGGCATCACCCGGCCGGTGCGATGGTAGAAGTACGCGAACACGACGCCCATCAGCATGTTGCCGATGGCCATGCCGTAGCCCTGATACAGGTGGTACGAGCCGCGCAACACCGCGCTAGTCGCGATGATCGCCGGCAGCTCCCAGCCCAGCTGCCGCAGCCGCGTCATCAGGAACCCGACGACGATGACCTCCTCGACCACGGCGTTCTGCAGCGCCGACAGCACCAGCACCGGCACCGTCCACCAGTAGGCGTTCAGCGTGCTCGCCTGGATCGACACGTTCAGGTCCAGCGCGTGCCCGAGGAAGTAGATGCCCAGCCCCGGCAGCCCGATGACCGCCGACAGCCCCGCGCCGAACAGCAGGTCGCGGCGCGGCTGGGCGAGGTCGAACCCGATCCGTTTGATCGCCGACCGTCCCGGCCCGGACAGCAGATACAGTGCCAGCGCGACCGGCACCAGCGCGAACCCGATGGACAGCACCTGGTAGGTGAGGTCGAGGTACTCGCGGGTGCTCTGCGACGCGTTCAGCGTGGCGGTCTGGTCGCTCAGCCGCTCCGGCCGGGTCAGCCGGGCGATGAGGCTGACGACGGCGTAGACGGCCGACTGCCCCAGCGACAGCCCGAGCACGATCCAGATCTCCGCGCTCAGCCGCCGCCGCGACGTCGTCTCCGTCCCGGCCGCGGGCAGGTCCTGGGTCACCACCGTTCGAGCGTAGCGGCGTTCCCTGAGGGACGGCTTAACACGCGGTCAGCCACCGACGGGCCGATAGAAGAAGCCGCGGCCGCTGCGGTTGGGCCGTCCCGGTTCCAACCGGCCCTGCCGTTCGAGCTCGGTCAGCAGCTTTCCCGCGTAGTTCTGCGCCACCCCGGCCAGGTCGGCGACCTCAGTCGAAGAGACGCGCCCGCGTGCTCGCGCCCACTCCAGAATCATGCGCTGGCGCGCCTCGCCCTGCCGGTAGCCCAGCCGATGCTCCAGCCATTCGAGAAGGACGTCCGACAATCGCCAGGCCATGGGTTCGCCAGCCGGGACGCCGGCCACTTCGGTCACGAGGGGGTCCACGAAGATCGCCTCGGATAGACGGCCGAGGGCGGCTCGCGCTTCCGCTTCTCCGCGCTGGATCACCGGTGCTGCTCGCAGCGAGTCGATCCAGCCATGGCGACACAGGTGATCCAGCATCAGGAGGAGGTCAACGTCGCGTGCCAGCGTTTTTGGCGAGATATCGGCCAAGAATTCGATCCAGAACTCATCAGGGGATCCACCCAGGAGCACGGCCCGGACATATGGTCCTGGCAACTCGGAAATCTCCGGTCGCTCATGGCCCAAGGCAAGCATGGATGCGACCATGCGGTCGACACCGATCCCCTCGCGCTCAGCCAGTCGGAGCGACGCGGCCGCCTCGGCCAGCGACTGGTAGCGGGGCGCGGACGGGTGAGTGATGATGTTCTCCGGTGTGATGCCGGCAATGAACCCGCCTGGTGATGTGACGGTGAGCGTATCGCCGACGTGCTCGACCACCACCGGTGCGTCTGCGGTCCAGTCGCGATGGACGACGCCGTTCACGATCGCTTCGCGTACTGCGGACTGCGGCAGCTTGCGCATCTGTCCCCTGACGAGCCCTTCAGCTACCTGCACGATGGCGTTCGACGCAGCGGCCGCCGTCTCCACCTCGGCCAATTGGACCAGCAACGGGCCCTCCCGACGCACGCGGATCGTGCTGTCACCGCCCGGGTGATCGCGGCGCAGGTAGTCGATGGCGGGCACCCGTGTCGTCACGAAGAGCAGCGCGCCGGCGTTGGTCAGCCGGCCATCGCCATCGACGACGTTGAGCCGACGCAGCAGGTCGTTGTCCGTCGCCGCGGCGAGGTCGGCCGCCGCTGGGTCGCTTCCGGCCTGGTCGAGAAACCGGCGAGCGATCTCCATGGCGCTGGCCTGGACGTCGTCGAGCCGATACCCCGATGGCTGAGCCGACCAGTCGAACCCACTCCGGTGCAACCGGCCGGCCATCCAGGTAGCCGCGTCCACTTCGACACAGTTGTCGGCGACCCGCCAGTGAATGCGGCCCCTCCAGCGGATCGGTTCCACCGCCTCCGGCGGCTGCAGGACGAGGACACGAGTTCCGCCCAGGTCACCGGCTCGAACGTTCACGGTCAGGCGCTGCTCACTGAGTTGGTAGATGCGGTGTCGCAGCCATTCCTCGCTCAGCTCCGTGCCGATGCGCTGCCCGTCGTCGGCGACGCCCAGGATGATGGCGCCAGCGCCGGGAGTGTTCGCGATGCAGGCCAGCTCGCCAGTGAGGTACTTCGCGGCGGCCTCGTTCTCCGCTGTCCCCGGGAGAACCGCGCCGGTCGGATCGCGGCGGCCTGGTTCTTCCTTGACGTCGACGTTGAGCAGTTCGATGTCTCGAGGAGAATGTCCGGCCGCCAGCCCGTCGAGCACCCGCTGAAGCTGCGCTTCCACGGGTTCGGGCCCTAGAAAGTGGAACGACATGTGCTCCCCAGAGTGCTAGTTACACTTTCCTTGCGAAAAGTATAACCAGAGGCGCGCAATGCCTTCGCTCGTTCCACTTTCACGGCAGACGTGGACCGGCCCCGGCGCGGGCTCACACGCGCCGGGGCCGGAAGCCGTGGGGTCTTGCGGGGACGGAGTCAGCGGCGGGCCTGGTTGAGCCCGGCCCACTCGAGGGCGCCGAGGACGGCGACGACACCGGCCTGCAGCAGGATCCACACCGTCCCGGCGGTGGTCGGGTCGAACCAGCCGGCCGCGGCGACGATCACGCTGTCGATCGCCCAGACGAGGTTGAGGACCACGATGGCGCCTACCCAGAGCGCCGGCGCCTCCCGCCGCGTCGACACGGCGACCAGCACGGCGCCGGCCGCGATCATGAACGCGCCGGTCGGGTAGAGCAGCGCCGTCGGCAGCCCCAGCTGGTCGCCGATCCAGCCGGCCGCGAGCACGTACGCGAGCCCGATCAGGACGTTGGCGACGCCGTCGAGCTCCAGGGTCCAGCGCAGCAGCGGCGTCTCCCGGATCCGGGCGACGGCGGGCGTGTGACGGACGGTGCCAGTGGCCATGGTGACCAGCTCCTTCGTGATGTCGTTCGGACACCACGACCGTCGCCCGGACGGCACTGCCAACCACAGACCTGGCACTGCCAAGTACTGCCAGTTCGGCGGCGGTGGGTCAGCCGGTCCGGGTGCGCAGATCGTGCGCGACGACCCGGGCGGCGGCGTTCTGCCAGTTGTAGAGCGTCCGCTCGGGGACGTAGCGGCGCAGCCAGTCGAACGCCCGGCGCGAGGTGTCGTCGAGGCCGGACAGGTCGGGCTGGCGGCGGTACGGGCGGATGCCGGCGACGTACGGGAAGTAGAGCGCGTTGAAGTACCGCCACTCGTCACTGGTCCCGAAGTCGGCGTCGCGGGGGCGCAGCCGCTCGATGCTCTCCAGCAGCAGCGCCTTCAGCTCCGTCGCGCGATCCAGCGCGTGGCCGTCGTGGCCGGCCCGCCCGCCGTGAGCCAGCCGGGCGTCGACGGCGGGCAGCGCGAGCAGCGGGCTGGCCACCAGTTTGCCGAGGTCGCCGTAGTTGCGCAGCGCGTCGCGCACCAGCCGGGCGAACGCGTCGTCGTCGAGATCGGCCAGCCGCGCACGGTCGTCGCGGCGGGGCAGCGCGTCCGACGCGTCGCGCAGTTCGGCCCGCGACTCGCGCAGCGACCGCAGCGACGGCGTCCCGGCGAACGCCAGCCGGTCCACGCCCGCTTGGACCGCGCTGGCCAGGGTGACGACGGAGACCGCGGCCCCGACGACGCCGAAAGCGAGCGCCCGCAGCGCGTCGGAGGACCCCGACGCCAGCGCCACCAGCCCGACCTGCCCGCCGAACACCACCGCCGCCAGCAGCGCCCCGACGGCGGAGCGGCGCAGGTCCGCGCCCAGCGCCTCGCCCGCCTCCAGCGCGTTCGTCACCGCGACGACGACGCCGAGCACGACGAGGTCGATCCCGACGGCCGCGAGCACGACACCGTCCGGCAGCCGCTCCATCGGCACCAGCACAGCCACCACGCCGAGCCCGAACAGCAGCGTCGCCAGCACGACGACGCCCTGGCGGCGTTGCTGCCGCAGCGGCCCCGCGAGCGCCCGCAGCACCAGCCACACCGCGGCAGCGAGCGGCAGCAGCACCAACACGGCGGTCAGCGGCTCCCAGCCGCCCCCGGCCACCGCGGCCGCCACCAGCTCCGCCACCCCGAGCGGCAGCACCACCCACCGCCACACCCGCTCGGCCGGCGCCCGCCACGCGGCGCCGTCCGGCAGCAGCGCCAGCAGCACGCCGGTCCAGATCAGCGCCGGCATCCCCGCGAACACGTACCCGAGCGCGTCGACGACCGACCCGTCGAACGGCGCGAACGCCAGGGCCAGCGCGTACGACACCAGCCCCAGCCCGGCGCGGCGCATCGCGGGGTCGGCGGGATCACGGCCGGCCAGGTACAGCCCCAGCCACCAGGCGACGGAGAACGCCGCGACCGCCAACACCAGCACGAGAGGAGGCTAACGGCTCCCACCAGCACGCGAGCCGAAGGCACTGGTCACCACCACCATCGGCCGCAGTGCCAGCCGCATCAGCGCGAGCGCGTTGTCGTCGCCGGCGACGCGGTTCGCGCTGAGCTCGTCGCAGGTCAGGCACCGGTGGATGAGCAGCCACTCGCCGTCGGGCCGCGTCGTCAGGCTCAGCGGCTCCATGCGCCCCCGGCAGCCGGAGCCGCGGTCGCCGGGGACGCGCCGGTCGAGGTGCAGGCTGACCAGGCAGTTCGGGCAGTGGTTGCGGTGCGCTGTGCCGGGCGCGACGAGGGACACGTCGAGCCGGCATCCCACGCACCGGAAGTCCTGGCCGCGGTGACCGTGCAGCACGTCCTTCTGCCGCTGCGGACGGCGCCGCCGGTCGCCGGCCGCTCGCGAGCGTCGAGGCATGCCCCCTCCTCAGAGCGCGCCGAACGCACTGAACGCGTCGAGCGGGAACGGCGGCTCGGCCAGCGGGCGGACGGCCAGGCGCACCAGCAGCAGCTGGTTGTCGTCCGAACGCACCGGACTCGACGAGAGCTCGCCGCAGTCCGCGCAGCGGTGGACGAGCGCCCAGTCGCCGGTGCGCGGCACCGCCACGGAGATCGGGACGGCCCAACCGCCACACCCGGCATGGCGGACGCGCAGGCAGGACGGGCAGTGGCCGCGGCGGCCGTCAGGGGCGAGGGCGGCGGTCGCCCCGCACCACGTGCAGGTGAAGTGCTGATCGAGGTCGTCGCTGGACACCCGGATGCTCCTTGCTGAGGTCTGGAGATGACAGCAAGAGCAGGCCGAGCGGCCTCACCAGGGCACGGCTAGGCGATGCGGGGAGGCGCGCTCGGCGCGGTCCGGGTCACAAAACACACCTCATCCAGAGCAATGGGACGATGGCAAAGTAGCACCCGGGCACGGGGCGACGTCCAGCGATTTTCACCGCCACCAGGGGCCGGTGTTCCGACGCCGTACACCTCGGCTTCCCCTGCTGGTGACGACGGAAGGTGTGTGATCGGGTACATGAGCGACACGGAGGAGCACCCGCACGAGCACGGCGAGCACGCCGACGGGCTCAGCCGGCGCGACGTCCTCGCCGCCGGCGCCGGTGGCCTGATCCTGGCCGCGACGGCGTCAGGCTCGTCCGCGGCGGTCACCCGCACGGCGTCCGGCGCGCCCGGCGCCGTCCGCGCGTCGCGCCTCACCCGTGGCCGCACGCTCGTCCACGCCGACCTGCACAACCACACGATGCTCTCCGACGGCGCCGGCGACCCCGCGCTGGCCTACGAGTCCATGCGCTCGGCCGGCCTCGACGTCGCTGCTCTGACCGACCACGCGACGCTGTCCGACGGTGTGCTGAGCATCCTCGACCCGCTGCTGCCCGACGGCGTCAACCAGATCACCGGGCTGAGCCGCCCCGGCTGGCGGCGCACCCGCGATCTCGCCGACGCCGCCGACGAGCCCGGCCTGTTCACCGCGATCCGCGGCTTCGAGTGGACGAACCCGCTGCTCGGGCACGTCAACGTGTGGTTCACCGACGCCTACACCGACGTGCTCGACGCGACGCTGATGGGCGGCTTCTACCGCTGGCTCACTCGCGAGGACGGCTTCTTCGGCATCGGCGACGGCGGCGCCGACGGGCTGGCCGGGTTCAACCACCCGGGCCGCGAGCCGGGCCGGTTCAACGACTTCCGGTACGAGCCGAAGGCGCACGACCAGCTGGTCAGCCTGGAGATGTTCAACCGGTACGACGACTACCTCTTCGAGGGCTGGGCCAAGGGCGTCAGCTCACCGCTGGTGACCTGCCTGAACGCGGGCTGGCGGCCCGGGCTGTCCGGCGTCACCGACGAGCACGGCACCGACTGGGGCTACCCGGAGGGCAAGGGCCGCACCGGCATGTGGGTCACCGAGAACACCCGCGACGCCGTCTTCCAGGCGATGACGGAGCGGCGGTTCTTCGCCACCCGGGCGTCGGGCCTGCGGCTGGACGCGACGGCCGACGGCGCGCCGATGGGCGGCTCGATCCGCCGCGCCCGCGGCGACGTCCGCTTCGCCGTCGACCTCGACCGCGGCGCCGAGTGGACCGGCAACCGCCTCGACATCCAGGTGCTCCGTCCGGGCGAGGGCGCTCCCGAGGTGGCCGACGTCGTCGAGGCCGCGGCCGGCCGGGTCACGCGCTTCACCGTCCCGCTCGACAGCGACGACGGCGACTGGGTCGTCCTGCGCGTCTCCGACCCGTCCCAGCCGAACGGCACGCCCGGCCCCGACGGCCACCCCTGCAACGACTTCGGCGTCGCCTACAGCAGCCCGTGGTGGTTCGACCCCGCCTGAGCGGGCTCGCCCGCCGGGCGGATCAGGCAGGGACGGCCTCGAGCGGCGGGTAGCTCTCGCCGCCCTGGCGCTCGGCCGCGTCGATGTAGTCGGCGAGCGCGCCGCGGGAGCGGGCCAGCCGGTCCAGCTGGTCGTCCAGCCGCCGCAGCCGTGAGCGCATCGCGGCCACCAGCTCGGGGCACCCGAGCAGCTCCGGTGCCTCGCCGGTCGCGCAGGGCAGCAGGTAGGCGATGTCCTCGGAGGAGAGCCCGGCGCCGAGCAGGTGCCGGATCTGTTTCACCCGCAGCACGGCGCTCTCGTCGAACTCGCGGTAGCCGTTCGCGCCGCGGTCAGCGGCCAGCAGTCCCTGCGCCTCGTAGTAGCGCAGCTGATGGGCGTTGACGCCCGTGCGACGACTCAGTTCACCGATCCGCATGGCAACCCTCGCTTGACCTTCACACCGGTATCAACCTCGACGATAGCCGCCATGACCGACACGACCGACACACCTGTGACCGTCCTCGGGCTCGGCCTGATGGGCCAGGCCCTCGCCGGCGCGTTCCTCACCGCCGGGCATCCCACCACCGTGTGGAACCGCACGACGTCCAAGGCCAACGACTTGGTCGCCGACGGGGCGAGCTTGGCGCCGTCGCCCGGCGCCGCCATCGCGGCGAGTCCCCTGACGATCGTCTGCCTCACCGACTACGTGGCCGTGCGCGACCTGCTCGGCGGGGACGACGTCGACCTGGCCGGCGCCACGGTGATCAACCTGACCTCGGGCGACTCGGCCCAGGCCCGCGAGGCCGCTCGATGGGCCGAGCAGCGCGGCGCCCGCTACCTCGACGGCGCGATCATGGCCGTCCCGCCGGCGATCGGGACCGCCGACGCGGTGATCCTGCACAGCGGGCCGCGGCCGGACTTCGAGGCCCACGAGGCGACGCTCGCTGCGCTCGGCACCGTCACCTACCTCGGCCCGGACCACGGGCTGGCGTCGCTGTACGACGTCGCCGGCCTCGCCATGATGTGGAGCGTCCTCAACGCCTGGCTCCAGGGCACCGCCCTGCTCCGCACGGCCGGCGTCGACGCCGTCACGTACGCGCCGTTCGCCCGTCAGCTCGCCGCCGGCGTCGCCGACTGGCTGCCCGGGTACGCCGAGCAGATCGACGCCGGCTCCTACCCGGCCGAGGTGTCGGCCCTCGAGACCGACGTGCGGGCGATGACCCATCTGATCGAGGAGAGCGAGGCGGTGGGTGTCAACGCCGAACTGCCGAGGCTGATCAAGGCGATGGCCGATCGCGCGATCGCCGCCGGACGCGGCCGCGAGCAGTACCCCGTCCTGATCGAGGAGTTCAGCCGGCCGCGGAACGGCCCGTCGCGCGCCTAGGATCGCAGGCCGCGGACCGTCACGGCCAGCATGCGGTCGCGGGCGGCCGGGTCGGCGCCGCCGCGCTCGCGGGCCAGACAGCCCTCGATCAGGGCCTTGACGTCGGCCGCTCCGACGTCTGCCCGGACGGTGCCGGCCGCCTGCGCCGGGACCAGCAGGTCGCTCAGGGCGTCGGTGAGGTCGAGCCCGGTGCCGGCGGCCGCCTGCTCGACGTCGAAGCCGGCGCCGGCCAGCGCGTCGGCCAGCCCGCGGTTCGTCGCCCCCTCGGCGACCATGAACCGGATGAACGCGAACAGCGCGTCACCGGGCGGCTCGGCCGCGGCCAGCTCCCGGGCCCGCTCGACCAGGTGTTCCAGCCGGGCCAGCACGATCGCCTGGAAGAGCGACTCCTTGGTGGGGAAGTGCCGGCTGACGGTGCCGGTGCCGACGCCGGCACGGCGGGCGATCTCGTGCACCGGCACCGACAGCCCCTCGGCGGCGAAGGCCTCGATGGCGGCGTCGAGGACCCGGGCACGGTTGCGCCGGGCGTCGGCCCGCTGCGGGCGGGGAGCGCCGTCGTCCGGCATGTGACTCCTCCTGGTAGACAACCGGGACGGGCGTCCCGTATCGTCTAGGCGGAACGCGCGTCCCGATTCTACCCGCAGCTAACCATGGAGGACGCATGAGCACGCCCTGGACCACTGACAGCGTCGGCGATCTCGCGGGCCGCACCGCGGTCGTCACCGGAGCCAACACCGGCATCGGCCGCGAGGTCGCCGCCGTCCTCGCCGCGCACGGCGCCACCGTCGTGCTGGCCTGCCGCGACGTCGCGAAGGCGGAGGCCGCGGCGTCGCGGCTCACCGGCCCGCGCACCCCGGACGTCGTCGCCCCTGACGTCGTCGCCCTCGACCTCGGCGACCTCGCGTCGGTCCGGGCCGCCGCGGCCCGGATCCGGGAGCGGTACCCGCGGCTGGACCTGCTGGTGAACAACGCCGGCGTCATGTGGCTGCCGCGGCAGCGGACCGCCGACGGGTTCGAGCGGCACCTCGGCGTCAACCACCTCGGCCACTTCGCGCTCACCGGCCTGCTCCTTGACCGGCTGCTCGGCACGCCCGGGTCGCGCGTCGTCACCCTCAGCAGCAACGGGCACAAGTCCGGCCGGCTCGAGCTCGACGACCTCCACTTCGAGCGCCGGCGGTACCGGCCGACGGCGGCGTACACGCAGTCCAAGCTGGCCAACCTGCTGTTCACGTACGAGCTGCAACGCCGCCTCGAAGCCGCGGGCGCCGCGGGGGCCGCCACCATCGCCGTCGCCGCCCATCCCGGCGGCAGCCGGACCGACCTGATGCGGCACTCGCCACCGCAGATCCGGATCGCCACCAGCCGGCCGTTCTACCGGCTGCTCCCGTGGCTGATCCAGGACGCCGCACACGGCGCGCTGCCGCCGCTGCGGGCCGCCCTCGATCCGGCCGTCCGCGGTGGCGACTACTACGGCCCGGACGGCTGGGGCGAGTGGACCGGGAGTCCGGTACAGGTGACGTCCAGCCCCGCGTCGCACGATGCCGCCTCCCAGCGCGGGCTGTGGGCCGAGTCAGAACGCCTCACCGGCGTCGAGTACGACTTCACCCCGCGGTCACCGGCCGTTCCTTCCGGCAGCGGGCACCCCGCCTGAACGGACTACCGGCAGGGGGCCGCGAACCGGTACATTTCACCCTCGTGTCGATGCATCCCCGGAATGTAGTGTCCCGGCGGCCGCGCGCCGTCCCCGCCGCCTTCGCCGTCGTGACGCTGGCCGTCGCCGGCCTCACCGCGCTGCCCGCCAGCGGCAGCGACCCGGCACCCGCCGAGGCCGCCGAGGCCGCCGAGACCGCCGAGACCGCCGTCCAGACGATCGCGCTCGACGACCTCCTCGCCGAGGCGGGCCCGACGGCACGGTCGGACGGCTCCGTCCCCGGTACCGGCGCGATCGAGACCGACCCGTTCGACGTCGCCGCCGTCACCTGGCCGGCCACCGAGGGCCCGTCCGACATCCACCTCCACGTCCGGGCCCGCGCCGACGGCACGTGGACGGACTGGTACGAGCTGCACGACGACGGCCACGCGCCCGACCCGGGCACCCCGGAGGCGGACGGCGCCCGCCGCGGCACCGACCCGGTCGTCGTGCCCGGCTCCGAGGCGATCGAACTGCGCGTCGAGGCGCCGGACGGCGAGGTCCCCGCCGGCCTCGAGCTCACGCTGATCGACCCCGGCACGGCCGCCGCGGACGCGGCGCCGGCACCGGCCGAGGCGCAGGCCGAAGCCGGGGCGACGGCGTCCGCCGCACCCCTGCCCCCGATCCACAGCCGGGCCGCCTGGGGCGCCGACGAGTCGCTGCGCGAGCAGACCGATCCGCTCTACGGCGACGTCGAGGGCGGCTTCGTCCACCACACCGCCGGCACCAACACCTACACCGAGGCCGACGTTCCGGCCATCCTGCGCGGCATCTACGAGTACCACGTCACCGGCCGCGGCTGGCGCGACATCGGCTACAACTTCTTCGTCGACCGGTTCGGCCGCATCTGGGAGGGCCGCTGGGGCGGCATCGACCGCGCCGTCGTCGGCGCGCACGTCGAGGGGTACAACAGCTACTCCGTGGGGGTCGCCGCGCTCGGCGAGTTCACCGCGACCCAGCCCGGCCAGCCCGTCATCGACGCCTACGCGCAGCTGTTCGCCTGGAAGTTCGGTCTCGGCGACGTCGACCCGCTCGGCACGTTCGCCTACCCGAACCAGCAGACCCTGCCGACGATCTCCGGGCATCGCGACGGCGTCGCCACGGAATGCCCCGGCGAGCTCCTCTACGCCCAGCTGGGCACCATCCGCGCGGCGACGCAGGCCCAGCTGAACCCGCCGCCGGCCGCCGAACACGACTTCGACGGCGACGGCCGCAGCGACATGATCGGCCGCGGCAGCAGCGGAGCACTCTTCCTCCTCCCCGGCCGCGGCAACGGCACCTTCGGAACCCGCGTCCAGATCGGCACCGCCACGAACTGGGGCATCTACACGGCCTTCGTCCCGATCGGGGACTTCGATGGCGACCAGCACGGCGACCTGATCGCCCGAGAGAACTCGGGCAAGCTCTTCTACCTTCCCGGCCGGAGCAACGGCACGTTGGGTACTCGCGTACAGATCGGCACGGTGAACACCTGGAGCACCTACAGCGCACTCGTCGGCGTCGGCGACTTCAACGGCGACGGGCACAACGACATGATCGGCCGCGGCAGCAGCGGAGCGCTCTTCCTCCTCCCCGGCCGCAGCAACGGCACCTTCGCCCAACGCGTGCAGATCGGCACCGCCACGAACTGGGGCATCTACACCGCACTTATCGGCGTCGGCGACTTCAACGGCGACGGGCACAACGACATGATCGGCCGCGAGAGCACTGGCAAGCTCTTCTACCATCCCGGCCGGAGCAACGGCACGTTGGGTACTCGCGTACAGATCGGCACGGTGAACACCTGGAGCACCTACAGCGCACTCGTCGGCGTCGGCGACTTCAACGGCGACGGGCACAACGACATGATCGGCCGCGGCAGCAGCGGAGCGCTCTTCCTCCTCCCCGGCCGCAGCAACGGCACCTTCGCCCAACGCGTGCAGATCGGCACCGCCACCACGTGGAAGACCTATACGGCCCTGGTGTGAGCGACCGGCGCCTTCACCAAGGCGACGCCGAGCGTTCATTCCGGGCTCGACCGGAAGTGCGACCACGAGTGATGTGATCGGACATCCCACACGTCCGGAGGTCGCCCGTGCCCGCATCGCCGTCCACCCTCGACCGCCGCCGGTTCCTCGCCCTGACCGGCGGCGGCGCGCTGACGTTCACCGCCGCGCTGGCCGGGTTCTCGGCCGCGCCGGTCCGCGCCGACCCGCTGTTCCGCGACAACCCGTTCACGCTCGGCGTCGCGTCGGGCGACCCGCTGCCGGACGGCGTCGTGCTGTGGACGCGGCTGGCGCCGGAGCCGCTGGCGGCCGACGGCAGCGGCGGGATGGGCCCGCGGGCGGTGCCGGTGCAGTGGCAGCTCGCCCGCGATCCGCAGTTCCGCCAGGTCGAGCGGACCGGCACCGTCCGGGCGACGCCGGAGCTGGCGCACTCGGTGCACGCGGAGGTCGGCGGACTGGAGCCGGGCCGCGACTACTGGTACCGGTTCCGCGCCGGCCGTGAGCTGAGCCCCGTCGGCCGCACCCGCACGGCACCGGCCGCCGACGCGACGCCTGACCAGGTGCGCTTCGCCTACGCCAGCTGCCAGAACTACGCCGACGGCTACTTCACCGCCTACCGCCACCTCGCCGAGGAGGACCTCGACCTCGTCGTGCACCTGGGCGACTACATCTACGAGGGCGCCAACGTCGGCACCATCGGCCGCGCCCACCTGCCCGCCGTCGAGTGCTTCTCGCTGACCGACTACCGCATCCGCTACAGCCAGTACAAGAGCGACCCGGACCTGCAGGCCGCGCATGCCGCCGCGCCGTGGGTCGTGGTGCTCGACGACCACGAGATCGACAACAACTGGGCCGACGACGTCGACGGCGGCGGCGTGGGCGGCGAGGTGTTCCGGGCCCGGCGGATCGCCGCGCTGAAGGCGTACTACGAGAACATGCCGCTGCGCCGGGCGTCGATGCCGGTCGGCCCCGACATGCAGCTCTACCGGCGGCTGCGCTTCGGCACGCTGGCCGACGTCAACGTCGTCGACACCCGCCAGTACCGCGACGACCAGGCCTGCGGCGACGGCCGGCAGATCGACTGCGCCGACCGCCTGGACCCGGCCCGCACCATGCTCGGCGACGCGCAGGAGGCGTGGCTGCTGGACGGGCTGGCGGACTCGCCGGCGACGTGGAAGGTCATGGCGAACCAGATCTTCATGATGCAGGCCGACCACGAGGCCGGCCCGGTGCAGGCGTTCGGTATGGACACTTGGGACGGCTACGCGGCGGCCCGGACCCGGCTGCTCGACGGCGTCCGCGAGCGTAGCGTCGACGACTTCGTCGTGATCACCGGCGACGCGCACCGCAGCGTCGCCGCCGACCTCAAGGCGAACTTCGACGACCCCGGGTCGGCCACCGTCGGCACCGAGTTCCTCGCCACGTCGATCAGCGCCGGCGGCGACGGCGTCGACCAGGACCCGCTCGGCGGTGTCTGGCTTGCGGAGAACCCGCACATGAAGTTCCACAACGTCCAGCGCGGCTACGCCACCTGCACGCTGACCCCGGACGCCTGGCGCACCGACTACCGCGTGGTCCCGTTCGTGCGGCAGCCCGGCGCGCCAGTCAGCACCCGCGCCAGCGTCCACGTCGAGACCGGCGTGCCCGGGATCGCCCAGGTCTCGTCGTAGCCCATGATGTTCGTCGAACCGGGTGTCGGCCGGTTCCAGGTGGTGTGCGGCCGCTTTGCAATGAGCACCTTGGCGCACCACCCGTGGCCGGGCACAGCTTGGTACGGCTGGTCACCGCCCGGAACGGGGCATTCCGGGTGCCGCGACGGCGATCAGCCGTGCCAAGGCGGTGGTCAGCCGAGCCAACGCCCGACCTCGCTGCCGCGGACGGGTGGTGCGTGGAGGTGCTCATTGCAAAACGGTGCGGGTGGCCGGGCAGACCGCCGGTACCTCGGCTGGCGCGGCGGCCCGGCGAACTCACGGAAGCAGTAGAAGAGCCACACGTCGTAGCCCGTCAGTCGTCGAGGCCGCGGGCCTGCAGCGCCTCACCCATCGCGTCGGCGTGCCGCAGCACGCCGACGACGAGAGGTACGGCGAACGCGCGGACGCTGCGCTCGCGGCCGCGGGCCCAGCGGGCCTCCCGGATCCGCCCGGCGATCCCGGCGACGACGGGGACGCTGCGCAGCGCCAGCGACATCAGCAGCGAGACGCGGGCCGGGTCGACGCCGAAGCGACGCAGCGGCGACAACGCCCGTTCCAGCGCCGCCATCAGCTCCGTCGTCCGCGTCGTCAACGTCACCAGCGCGGCCAGCGCGACGGCGAGCACCAGGCGCGCAGTCAGCGCGACCGCCGTCGGGACGTCCGCGATCAGCACCTGCACCACGAGCAGCACCACGACCAGCCAGCGCAACGGCCGCAGCTGCCCCCACGCCGCGCGCCACCCGACCTGCGCCAGCGCGTACAGCGCCACCACACCGACCGCCGCCGCGCCCACCAGCGGCAGCGACCGCGCGAACACCAGCGCCGTGCAGCCGACCGCCAGCAGGACCAGCTTCAGCCCGGCCGGCGCCCGGTGCACGGGCGACGTCCCGGCGACGTAGGCGCCTGTCAGCAAGGTCACCGGACCACCTCGAACAGCGCGGCCACGCCCATGCCGCCGCCGATCGCCGCGGTCGCCAGCCCGAGCGTCCCGGCCGGCGCGCCGCCGCGGACCAGCCGCGTGAACAGCCGCACGACGCAGACCGCGCCGGACGCGCCCCACGGGTGGCCCAGCGCCAGCGCTCCCCCGTCGGCGCAGACGATCTCGGCGTCGCCACGCAGCGGGTCCAGCCCGAGCGCGTCGGTGACCGCCAGTACCTGGCCGGCGAACGCCTCGACGATCTCGACCGCGGCGACGTCGCCGAGCGAGACCCGCGCGGACGTCAGCACCCGCTGCACGGCCGGCACCGGACCCCAGCCGGGCAGCCGCGGGTCGCAGCCGACGACGGCGCCGGCGACCAGCCGCAGCCCCGGGCGGCCGGCCCGCAGGTCCTCGCCGACGAGCGCGACGACGGCGGCGCCGTCGCTGTTCGCGCACGAGTTGCCCGCGGTCACCGTCCCGCGGGGCACGAACGCGGCGGGCATCCGGGCCAGCACCGCGGGCGCGAGCCGCCGCGGCCGGTCGTCACGCTCCAGCCCGCCGACCGGCACCAGCTCGGCGTCGAACCGGCCGGCGTCGCGGGCCAGCAGTGCCTTCGCGTGGCTGGCGGCGGCGTAGGCGTCCTGGCGGCCGCGGGTGACGCCGCGGCGGCCGGCGAGGTCGTCGGCGGCGACGCCCATGTCCGGGTCGCCGTACTCGGGCGGGGTGAACGGCGCGCGGCCGTACGGCCCGGCGCTGCCGCCGGCGGGCGGCACGCGGTGCGACCGCTGCGGCGCCGTCGACGCGCTCTCGGCGCCGCCGGCCAGCACCAGCCGCGCGTCGCCGGACCGGATCGCCTGGCCCGCCTGCAGGATCGCGGCCAGCCCGCTACCGCACTGCCGGTCGACGGTGACGCCCGGCACGGCGACGTCGAACCCGGCGGCCAGCGCGGCGACCCGGGCGACGTTGCCGCCCGGGCCCAGGCAGTTGCCGAGCACGACGTCGTCGACGCCGCGCATCGCGGTGAGCGGCCAGACGTCGTCGACGACCGCCGTCAGCACCGGCGCGGCCAGCCGCTCGACCGTCACGTCGCGCAGCGCCTTCCCAGCGGTCCCGATGGGCGTCCGGCGGGCCGCGACGACGACCGGCGCGCTCACGTCAGCGGCCGGGCGGGCAGGCCGGCGACCAGCGCGCGGGCCGGCTTGCCCGCCGACGTCCGGGGCAGCTCGTCGACGACGAGCCAGCGGCGCGGCCGCTGCGCCGCGGTCAGCCGTGCGCGGGCGGCCGTCTCCAGCGCGGCCCGGCGCACGCCGTCGCCCTGGACGACGGCGGCGACCACCTGGCCCAGCCCGGCGTGCGGCAGCCCGAGCACGACGACGCCCTCGACACCGGGCACGGCGGCCAGCACCGCCTCGACGTCCTCCGGCACGACGGTCGCGCCGCCGGTGAGGATCGCGCCGTCGCCGCGTCCCCGCAGCACCAGCGGGCCGGGCGCGTCGTCGGCCAGGTCGCCGACCGTCGCCCAGCCGTCGTCGTCGCGGCGCAGCGGCCCGCCGTCACCCAGGTAGCCGTGCGCCAGCCAGGGCGAGCGCACCCACACCTCGCCCGCCCGCAGTTCGACCTCGACGTCCTCGAACGGCCGCAGCCCGGCACCGTCCGGGTCCACGGCGACGAAGGACAGCTCGGTGGCGCCGTAGTACGCGACGACGCCGATGCCCGCGTCCGCGGCGCGGTCGCGCAGCGCCGTACCCAGCGCGGCGCCGCCGGCCACCGCCGTCCGCAGCCGCCGCGGCCGCGCGTCGAGCACCGCGGCCAGCCGGTGCGGCACCAGGTGGACGACATCGGCCGACGGCAGGGCGGCCCGCAGCCCCGGTTCCGTCCAGTCGCCGGTCAGCAGCACCGTCGCCCCGGCCGCCAGCGCGTGCGCCGCCGCGAACGCCGTCAGCGACCACGACAGCGCCCCCGGCACCAGCACGGTGTCGTCAGAGGTGATCCCGGTCAGCCGGCCGGTCGCCGCGAACGACCCGGTCCACGACGACCGCGACCGCACCACCACGCGCGGCCGCCCGGTGCTGCCGGACGTGAACCCGGCCCAGGCCAGGTCGTGCGCCACCGCGTCGTCGACCGTCGCCGGCAGCGCGTCGAGCAGCGCCCGCCGGTGCTCCGTCCGCCACGACGGGTCGCAGGCGAGCGGGACCGCGCCGGCGCCGTCGGCGGCCAGCAGCCCGGTCAGCTGGGTGATCGGGTCGCCGCCGGCCAGCGGGACCAGCGCGCCCGGCTTGACGTCCGGGCGGGACCGTTCGGCGGCGCGCGCCAGCTGGGCGTAGGTGCGCACCGTGTCGCCGTACCGGACGGCGACCCGGTGCGGCTGGGCCGCTGCGTGTGCCAAGACCTCGCGGAAGACCGGCATCGACGCAGCGTCTCAGGCCCGGCCGGCGCCGGCGTCGTCGCCCCCGGTGCCCGCGTCGTCGCCCCCGGCGCGGCCCGCGACCCGCTCGCGGCGGGCCGCCGGCGCGGCGTCCGGGTAGGCCCGCTGCGCACCCGACGCGACCAGGGCCGCGAACACCGCCTTGGCCGCGTCACCCGGGACGAAGGCCAGCGACAGCTGGAAGGTCTCAGTCAGCGGCACCCCCGTGACCGCCGACTGGACCGGGATGCCGATGGCCAGCGTCGTCGCGGCCCCGAGCAGCGTCGCGACCAGCACCCAGTGCATGCCCGGCCGGCGCCCGGACCGCTCCACGATCAGGCCGACCACGAACGCCGACACCACGAACCCGGCGAGGTAGCCGACCGACGGCCCGGTGAACACGCCGAGCCCGCCCCGTCCGCCGGCCAGCAGCGGCAGCCCGGCGGCGACCAGCGCGAGCAGCAGCAGCTGCGACAGCGCGCCCCGTTTCGCGCCGAGGATCGCGCCGGCCAGCAGCGGCACCATCGACTGCAGGGTCACCGGCACGGCGTTGCCGAAGAGGTGGAACGACCCGGGCAGCCCGAGGACGGCGGTCAGGGCGGCGAACGCGGCGATCCGGGCGAGATCGGCGGCCGGCAGTCGCGACCTTCCTGTCATCGAGTTCTCCCATCTGGACATGCGTCCGCCGCGGAGACCCGCGGCGGTGTGCCTCCACTCTGACGGACGAGCCGCCCCGGCACATAGTCGGCATTTCGCACCAGCGCCGCGCCGCAGGCTTGGTGGTCCTCCACAAGCCGGACCTTGTCGGTGGGGGCGGGCAGAATGGACGGGTGAGCGATGACGTGGCGGTCGGCGGGCTCGACACCCCGGTCGGGCAGCTCAGCGTGGCCGTCACCCGCGACGGGCTCGCCGCGGTCGGCTGGGGACGTCGCCGCGGCTCCGGCCGGCTCCCGGTGGTCGACGACGACGAGCGGCTCGCGCCGGTGCTCACCCAGCTGGCCGAGTACTTCGCCGGGCAGCGACGCGACTTCGACGTCCCGATCGACTGGCGCCACGTCCCCGGCTCGGCGTCGGCCGTGGTGCTGCGCACGCTGCACCAGACCGTCGGCTACGGGTCGTCCGTCACCTACGGCGGGCTGGCCGACCGCAGCGGCACCGGGGTCCCGGCCCGCGCCATCGGCGGCATCATGGGCGCCAACCCCATCCCCATCGTCGTCCCGTGCCACCGGGTGCTGGCCAGCGACGGGCTCGGCGGCTACAGCGGCGGGTCCGGCGGCAACGGCCTCGAGGTGAAGCGCTGGCTGCTCACGCTCGAGGGCGTGCTGCCGCCCACGTTCGACTGGAATCCCATCGGCCTCACCGTGTGAGACGCTCACGCGCCGGGCCGGAGCACCGTCATTCCCGCGTCGGCCGCGGCTGCCGCAAGCCGGTCGTCGTAGGTCACCACGGCGTCGAGGTCTTCGTCGAGAACACGAGCGGTCGCCAGGTGGATGGCGTCGAGCGAGCGGAGCATGCGGTCCGGCTCGTCCATCGCACGCTCGACGATGTCGTCGTCGATCGCGATGAAGTCGAACGCCGTCAGCAGGTCACGCGCATCCGGGAGCGCCGACGGCAGGACGCGGACGACCGCGCGGACGACCTCGATGCGCAGCAAGGCCGAACTCACCCACGACGCCGACGCGTTGGTGTCGTAGAACTCCGCGAAGGCGCTGGAGTGTTCTTCCTCCGCCAGCAGCTTCAACGCCGCCGACGTATCGATGTAGTAGACGCTCACCAGCGCTCTTCGTCGCGCAGAGCGGCAAGCGCATCACCCAGCCGATTGGTGCCGTCGCCGGACCGCATACGTGGCCGGTACCCCGGCCGCTCGGCCGGCTGGACGCGGCCGGACTCGATCAGTTCCGTCAGGACCGGCCCCGGAGACCGGTCCTCCACCGGGACGATCCGGGCGACGAGCCGACCCCTCTCGGTGATGTCGATGGTCTCGCCACGACGCACCCGCGCCAGGACATCCCCCGTGCTGTGGCGCAACTCGCGGAGACCTACCACATGCTCATGAGAAGCCGTCATGGCGCAAATGTATCACATAAATGTGACACACTCAGGCCGGTACGGTACCGAGGTGACCGACCCGCTCGCCGAGGACCCGTTCGACTACCAGCTGACCAAGTCCGGGCCGATCCGCGTCAGCCGCGGCGGCCGGCTCGTCGTCACCGTCGGCGGGCGCGAGGCGGACCGGCTGGCCGCCGCGCTGGAGCGGGCCGCCGACGAGCACGAGCGGCAGCTGCTGCTGGCCAAGGTGACCGGCAACTACAAGCGCGGCAACGAGCGCCGCTGACGCGGGCCCAGCTGGGCGCGGCGGTCAGCCGGCGACGGCGTGGAGGGAGCCGGGGCGAAGGCCGGTCAGCCGGTCCAGCGCACCGGACGTCGGCTCGTCGGCGGGGAGGTAGACGAGGATCCGCTGGTGCTCGCCGTCGGAGAGGTCGAGCGTCTCGTAGGCCAGCCGCAGCTCGCCGGCGTCGGGATGGACGACGCGGTCGATGCCGGTGCGGACGGCGGTGGCCGCCGGCGCCGTCCAGCGGGAGGCGAACGGCGGGCCGGCCAGCACGGTCAGCTCGTCAGCCAGTGCCGCGAGATGCTGATCATCCGGGCCGGAGTCGAGCTTGAGGTTGGCCACCAGCGCGTCGGCCACGATGTGCCAGTCGGGGTACGTCGCCCGTGCCCGCGGGTCGGTGAAGTGGTAGCGGACCAGGTTCGGCGCCTCGCCGCCCAGTACGCCCAGCGGCTCGGCCAGCAGCTCGTACCCCGTCGTCCACGCCAGCACGTCGCCGATGCGATTGACCAGCACCGCCGGGGCCGGCTCCAGCCGGTTCAGCAGCGCCCGCACCGTCGGCCGGACCTCCGACGCCGGCGGCGACTCGATCGACGGGCAGTAGAAGTCGCCGCTGGTGGTCTTGGCGAGGTTGCGCAGCAGCACCCGCTCGGCCGCCGACAGCTGCAGCGCCTCGGCCAGCGCGCCCAGCACCTGAGCGGACGGGTGACGGTCGCGGCCCTGCTCGAGCCGGGTGAGGTAGTCGACGCTGAGGCCGGCGAGGATCGCCAGCTCGGCCCGGCGCAGCCCGGGCGCGCGCCGCCGCGGGCCGGCGGGCATTCCCACCTGGGCCGGGGTGATGTCATCGCGCCGCGAGCGCAGGAACGCGCCGAGCTCGTTGTCGCTCACGGTGCCCAGGCTACCGCCGACGTCCGTACCGGCCACGGAAACCTTTCGGGCGAGGGTGGCCCTGACGGTGCCAGCCTCACCGCGGCCTCCCCTTCCGCCGGCTGCCGGACGCAGCATCGTGACCATGTCGAACATCTTCACCGAGGCCGAGATCGCCTATCTGGAGAGCCAGCCGCTCGGCCGGCTGGCCACCGTCGGACCGGGCGGGCGGCCGCACGTCGCGCCGGTCGGCGTCTTCTACGACCCGCAGGCCGACGCCGTCGTCGTCGCCGGGCACGCCGGCTCCGGCTTCGGCGGCAGCCGGAAGTTCCGCGACGCCCAAGCCCACCCGGAGGTCGCCTACGTCGTCGACGACCTCGCCAGCCTCGACCCGTGGCAGCCGCGCGGCATCGAGATCCGCGGGACGGCGGAGACGTTCTCTGACGGCGGCGAGGAGCTCGGCGCCCGGATCACCGGCGTCATGCCGTTCGACGCCGCGTGGCTGCGGATCCGTGCCTGCCGTGTCCTCGCCTGGGGCATCGACGGCGACTCGTTCGAGCTGTCCGCCCGCGACGTCGCATGACCGACTACGGACACGACCTGCGCTTCGGCGTCAACGTGCTGCCGGAGGCGGGCCGTCCGGAGGCCGTCGTCGGCCTGGCCCGGCTGGCCGATCGGGCCGGTGCGGACCTCGTCACGTTCCAGGACCACCCGTACCACCCGGGGTTCCTCGACACCTGGACGCTGCTGAGCTTCGTCGCCGCGCACACGACGCGGGTGCGGCTGGCCGGCAACGTGCACCCGGTGCCGCTGCGCCCGCCGGCGGTGCTGGCCCGGGCGGCGGCTGGGTTGGACGTGCTCAGCGGCGGCCGGTTCGAGCTGGGGCTGGGCGCGGGCGGGCACTGGGACGCGATCGAGGCGATGGGTGGGCCGCGGCGCACGCCCGGCGAGGCGGTCGACGCGCTGGAGGAGGCGATCGCGATCGTCCGCGCGACGTGGGCGGTCGACGAGCCCGGCGGGGTCCACGCGGGCGGCCGGCACTACCGGGTCGCCGGGACGGCGCGCGGGCCGCGGCCGGCGCACGCGATGGGCATCTGGCTGGGCGCGTACGGCCCGCGGATGCTGCGGCTCACCGGGCGGTTGGCCGATGGCTGGCTGCCATCGCTGCCGGCGCTGGAGCCGGGGGCGCTGGCCGCCGGGAACGCCGTCATCGACGAGGCGGCGGAGGAGGCCGGGCGGGACCCGGCGGCGATCCGCCGGCTGCTCAACCTCGGCGGGGAGCTGCCCGCGGAACGGCTCGCCGAGCTGGCTCTGGACGACGGCGTGAGCACGTTCATCCTGCTCACCGGCGACCCGCGGGTCGTTCAGCGGTACGTGGACGAGACGGCGCCGCGGGTCCGCGCGCTGGTCGCGGAGGCCCGCGGCGCCGCCTGACAGTGCCGGGCCGCTACGGGGTCAGAGGCGGCGGCACTGGTCCTCCTTGTTGCCCTGGACGATGTTGCCGCTGCCGGTCGGCGCCGGGACGTTCGACTTGCACTGCAGGTTGCCGTTGATGCGGTTGGACGAGATCGTCTGCTTGCCGCGGTTGGTGAACGACTGGACGTCGCCGGTGACCCGGTTCGACGTGATGGTGGCGGTCTTGCCCTGCTTGAGCTGGACGCTACCGCCGACCGTCGACGACTTCAGCGACACGTGCTTGTGGTTCTCGGCCTGGACGTTGCCGACCACGCGGACGCTGGTCGCGTAGAGCGTCGCGTTGCGCTCGACCTTGATCGTGCCCTTGACCCGGGTGCCCTTCAGCGTGCAGGTCGCGTTGCTGGGCACGCGGAGGTTGTCGACGGTGACGGCGCCGATGGTGCCACGGCAGGTGCGTTCCTCGGCCTGGGCGGGAACCGCGCCGAGCAGCGCGGCACACAGTGCTGCCACGATCACGAGTGCGATGCGCTTCATGGGTGTTGTCCCTTCGCAGCGGCCGGCTGGTGCTGCCGGCTCTCTGCAGATGAGAGTTCCGGACCCGCCTGGGCCCCTCGGTGAGCCAGCGGTGAGACACCTCTCATCGTCATCACCAGGACATCACTAGGACAGATGTCGGCCCGGCCGACCGGGGTTTCAGACACATGCCCGGTGACCATTCATCCCGGCTTGCCTAAGTTCGGGCGTCATCCCCTGTCCTCCCCGCGGCGACAAAGGAGACCCCCATGGCACGACGCCTCAGCGCGGGCGTGGCGCTCGGCACCCTCGCGGTGACCGGCTACGCCCTCGTGGCCCCACCCGCCCAGGCCGGCCCGGCCGACCGGCCCGAGATCGAGGTCGACGTCTCGGCCGGGCTGTCCGGTCACGTCAACCTCGCCGGCCCCGGCCTGATCCCGGTGACGGTGCACGGCTCCCCGGCCGTGGACGTCACCGACCTCGACCTCGCCACCCTCACCGTCGGCGACGTCGCGCCGGCCCGGTCCGAGGCGGGCGCCGTCATCAGCCACGTCAACGACGTCGACGGCGACGGCGACGGCGCCGACGACCTCGTCGTGCACGTCGACAAGCAGCGACTGACCGCGAGCGGCGAGCTGACGCCGTCGACCAGCTCCCTGCGGGTGACCGCCAGCAGCGACGACGGCACGGGCGTGGGCGGCGCCGCGGCGGTCGCACCCGAGGTCAGCCTGGAGCTCAAGTTCGCCGAGGACCACCGCGTCCGCGGCGGCAGCGAGGCGACCCTGCGCAGCACGACGGGCGCGAGCCTGGACGACGTCCGCGACGTCCTCGACCGGCATGATGTGAGCGCTCTCATTCCGTTCGTCGAGCCGGCGCAGGCGGCCGCCCTGGCCACCGCCACCAGCCAGGCGCAGGCCAGGTCGGCCGAGCCGCTGCCCGACCTCGCCTCCTGGTACACGGCGCTGCTGCCCGCAGGCACCAACGTCGACGCCGTCCTGGCCGAGCTGTCCGCGCTGCCGGAGGTCGAGTACGCCTACCCGTCGCCGGAGCCGGCCCCGCCGCCGGCCGAGCCGACCCCGGACCTCACCCCGCTGCAGGGCTACCTGCGCCCGTCCGACACCCACAACGGCACCGACGCCGAGCTGGTCCGCGGCGACGCGCGGGTCCGCGGCGCCGGCCTCCGGGTGATCGACCTCGAGTACAACTGGAACCCGTTCCACGAGGACCTGCAGCTGGACTGGTCCAGCGACATCGGCCGGGGCCGGTTCGTGCGCATCGACACGTTCGGCGACGACCACGGCACCGCGGTCTTCGGCGAGATCGCGGCCCGCGACAACGGCTACGGCGTGACCGGCGGCGTGCCGGACGTCGACATGTACGGCATCTCGCCGGTCGAGAACCTCGGCAACGGCCGGACGTCGTGGCGGCCCGGCCCGGCTCTGGCGTTCGTCGCGACCCTGCGCGACGAAGCCGGCCAGCCGTTCGTCCGGCCCGGCGACGCGCTGGTGCTGGAGCAGCAGACCGGCAGCCCGCTCGGCGGCAGCCGGTACGCGCCGCTGGAGTGGATCCCGGCGGTCTTCGAGGCCAACCGGGTGCTGACGGCGATGGGCGCGAACGTCGTGCTCACCGGCGGCAACGGCAACACGGACACCGACGACCCGATGTACACGCTGAACGGGGTCACGTGGTTCGACCCGGCCGTCCAGCACTCCGGCTCGATCTTCGTCGGCGCCGGCGGCAGCGGGCTGCGCCCGGCCAACCCGGCGCGGTCGCGGCTGAGCTTCTCGAACTACGGGCAGCGGTTCGACCTGCAGGGCTGGGGCCAGGACATCTACACCACCGGCTACTGCAACGTGCTCTGCGCCGAGCTGGGCGACGACCACAACCGGGCCTACTCGCGCTCGTTCAGCGGCACGTCCGGCGCCGGCCCGATCGTCACCAACGCCGTCGTCGCCGTCCAGTCCTACGTCATGTCCGTCGGCCTCGGCCCGTGGACGACCGCGCAGATCAACGACCTGCTGCGGGCCACCGGGACAGCGCAGACCACGAACCCGCAGGAGAACATCGGCCCGCGCCCGGACCTGCGGGCGGCGCTGCGCTCCATCGAGGTCGACGCGCCGGCGACGGAGCTGGAGCTGAACCAGCGGCCGGCCCGCGATGACGGGAACTACACCAACCCGACGGTGACGCTGACGGCGGGCGACGGCTGGGGCTCCGGCGTGAACCGGGTCATGTACCGGCTGGACGGCGGTCCGTGGCGCACCTACGCCGAGCCGTTCCGGGTCGTCGGTCTCGGCACGCACACCATCGAGTACCGGTCGAACGACGCCAACGACAACACCGAGGAGACGCGCAGCGTCACGTTCGAGAACCGCGGCCGCGGCGAATGAGTCCGGCCCTATCGACAGATGTCCGACTAGTGCGATAGATCTCCATGCACCTGTCCGGTGACCGTCGGTCGTTCCACGGCCTACGGTCGCCGGACCGGACCGCGTGCCCGCGGCCCGGCGTCGACTCTTGGGAGGTCTCGGTGACGGCGAGTACAGAACGGCGATCCGTGCGGCGGGGACGGGCCTGGCGGGCGCGAGCGGTCGTCGGCGTGGCGGCGCTGGGCCTCTCGGCATCGGCGGGCATCGTGTCGGCTGGCGCCGAGAGCGTCGCGCCCGACGACGCCGCCACCGGCCCGGTCGTCCCGGTCGACGAGCAGGTCTGGGAAGAGCAGGCCGAGATGACCTGGGACGACTACCAGCAGATCCGGCCCGATGCGTGGAACCAGGACACCACCAGCACCGGCTCGGAGAGCCAGTACCGCACCGCGGTCATCCTGCTCGACTTCGCCGACCAGAAGTTCCTCATCGAGCAGGAGCCCGAGTCGCACGTGTTCGGCAACCCGCTGCCGCCGTGGGCGCCGGTGTCGCCCGACGAGGTCAACCAGTGGTACTACGACTACTACGCCGTCCCGAACGAGTACAACCAGGGCCAGACGCTGCACGGGTACTGGATGGAGACCAGTCACGGCCGCATCGGCGTCACCGTCGAGGTGTTCGGCCCCTACACGCTGCCCGAGAACATGCACGAGTACGGCATGGACGAGTTCGGGCTGGCGATCGGCGACGAGCCCGACTCGGCCTGCCCGGCCGGCGACCGGTGCGAGGGCATCGTCGACCCGGCGCGGCGCAACTACAGCGACCGGAACATTCGCCACGTCGGCAACGAGCTCTGGCGCAACGCCATCGGCTGCCCGGAGGGCACCCTGCAGGGCAACGCGTCGCTGTGCGGCTTCGACAACGGGTTCTACGTCACCGCCGGCCACGACGAGACGTCGACCTGGCAGGAGTTCGGCGAGATGATGTTCCGGACTGCCGAGGACGTCCCGGCCGAGTTCGGCCCGCCCGGCGCGACCGAGGGCCCCGTCCTCAACTCCGCCGGCAACCCGATCCCGAACGCCGTCGGCACCCGGTACGTCGACTGGACCTCGTGGCAGTCGGCGGCCAACCACTGGCCGAACGCCAGCCAGGGCACGTCCACCCAGGCGGAGAACTCCGGCCTCAGCGTGTTCGCGCACGAGTTCAGCCACCTGCGCGGGCTGCCGGACAACTACAACAACCCGTTCGACCCGTCCAGCGGCCGGGCCGGCACCGCCTACTGGGAGATGATGAGCCGCGGCTCGTTCAACGGCCCCGGCGGCACGCACAACCGCTGGCAGGTCCCCAACGCCGGCGGCTCGTCGCTCGGCCCGCACCACACGCTGTACTTCAAGACCACCGGCAGCGGCCGGCTCGGCGTCGTCCGGCCCGGTGAGTTCATCGACATCACCCAGGCGTCGCTGGCCGAGCAGGGCCCCGCCGTCACGCCGATCAAGGCGCGCGAGTACGTGCCCGACGGCGACATGGTCGGCCTGAGCGTGTCGCTCACCAACACCTTCACCCACGGCGCCTGCCAGGCACGGGTCGAGGACCAGTTCTTCTGCACGCCGCTGGTCGTCCACGACCCGAGGTTCCCGGAGCGCACCTGGGACCGGTTCAACCTCGAGGTCGTCGAGCGGGTCGGCAACGACTCGTTCGTCGCCGGGCACGGCGTGCTGATCGGCCAGTCGCGTCAGGCGAGCTCGCCGCGGGCGTGGCTGGTCGACGCGAACCCCGAGGACATCGGCCGGATCGACTTCTACCGGCCGGGCAACGGCAGCGAGCCCGGTGGTGAGCCGGTTCCGGTCGTCAAGGGCGACCCGCGCCAGCTCGACGACGCGACGTTCCACGCCGGCACCGGGTCGGGCAGCGAGTACGAGTACGTCGACGCGCCGAACAAGCTGCACTTCTACGTCCTGGACACCTACCGCGACCAGGCGGGCGAGCTGTTCTACGACGTCGCCGTGCGGCACACCGATGCGGCCGGGCCGTACGAGCGCGGCGCCGCCCTCGGCGAGGCCGCCACGTTCGCCGTCGGCGACTCCACCGCCCTGGTGAACCTGCCGCTGACCAACACCGGCGACGCCGGCGACGGCATCTACGGCTCGGACGTGTACCGGATCTCCTCGGCCGTCGAGGGCGAGGGCTGGGACGTGACCCTGCCGTACGAGATCAAGGCGGCGCAGGCCGGCGACACCGTGCCGGTCTGGGCGTACGCCACCGCCGGCGAGGACGCCTCCGAGACGGCGACGCTGACCGTCACCGCCACCAGCGAGACCGACCCGGACGCCACCGTCACCGTCGAGGTCGAGCTGAAGTCGGCCTCGGTGGACGTCGCCTATGACAACGCCCAGGACCTGCTGGCCGGCTACCGCGCCGACGGTTTCGTCACCCAGGGCGAGCACCAGCGGCTGCGGGCGCAGCTCGACATCGCCGAGCGGTCCACCGGCCGCGCGGCGGAGCGGGCGCTCGAGCGGTTCACCGGCCACGCCGAGGACCTCGCCGGCACGGGTGCCCGCACCCTGGTCAGCGCGGCGCTCGTGTCGCTGGCGGAGGAGCTGCCGACGGACTGACCGTCCCGCACCATCCGGGTCGTGCTGGTCAGCGAGTGCCCAGCACGACCCGGATGCGATGCTGCTGGACGTTCGCCGCCAGCACGCCGGCCAGCACCAGCACGGACGCGACGAACACCGCGAGCGAGGGCGGGTCCGGCCACGCCACGGCGAACAGCAGCGACGCGGCCGACGCGGCCAGCATGAGCAGCGCGACCTGCCGCAGCGAGATCACGTAGGCCCGCACCGCCTTCGCTCCGTACAGCCGCACCGCGTGCCGGACGATCACCCGGCGGCCGTGCTCGGCCTCCAGTGCCGACAGCACCCCGAAGATCGCGAACAGCACGAACCACTGCGGCGCCAGCCACTCCCCGCCCATGCCGATGACGACGAACAGCCCGGCCAGCGCGAGGAACACCAACACCAGGCTGGACGTCGCGGCGAGGTCGACCCGGCGCAGGTAGTACCGCGAGCCGTGCAGCACGGCCAGGTACTCCAGGATCGTCGCGGCGATGCCGGCCACCCACAGCAGGACGTTCGCCCAGTAGAGCCAGGTCCAGTACGGGCCGGCGATGAGCACCGGCAGGACGGTCGCCGCCGCGGCCAGCGAGATGCCCGCGATGACCGTCAGCAACACCTGATAGTCGTGGCTCCCGCTGTCCGGCGCGTCGCGCATGGCGACACTCTGCCAGTCAGCGCCCTGCTGTCACGCCACGAAACTCTGATGATCGTGGGGCGAGTCGGCGGCGGCCTGGCGCGGGGCGTACTGGCCGGTCATCCGGGCGACCTTGAGCGACAGGTGCAGCGCCAGCCGCTCGGCGCCGCTCTTGAGGTTGGTGTGCGCCAGTTGCTCCAGCCGCTGCAGCCGGTAGTACAGCGAGGTCCGGTGCAGGTTGAGCCGCTCGGCGGTCAGCTGGGCATTGCCGGCGACGTCCAGGTACGTCTCGAGCGTCTCCAGCAGCGGCAGCGCGTCAGGGTCGTCGAGCAGGTGGCCGAGGCCGGGGTGGACGGTCGGCACCTCCTCGCCCAGCGACGCCAGCTTGACGACGATCTGGTGGATGCCCAGCCGGGACCAGTACACGACGTCGCCGAGGCCGGGCAGCAGGCGGGCGGCGTCGGCGGACATCCGGGCCTCGCGGAACGACGCGTACGCCTCCTCGAGCGCGCCGCGCCGGCTGCCCACGCCGACGACCAGCGCGGCGTCGGAGCCGCCGACGACCAGCGCGGACCGGGTCAGGTCGACCAGCGTCTCGACCCGCTCGTCGACGTAGATGTCGTGGTCGCCGGCGCAGGAGAGCAGCAGGACGGCGTGGTCGCGGTTGATGAGGTCGAGCGCCTGGCCGCTGCGGACCACCCGGCGGAAGTCGGCGACGCTCTGGGCGAGGGCGTCCTCGATGTCGACGGCGGACGTGCGGCGCGGCACGCCCTGCAGCACCACGGCGACCACGCCGTCGCGGGCCGGCAGGTAGCCGGCGTCGATGAGACTGCGGGCCGCCTGGGCGCTCATCGGCGAGCTGCTGAGCAGCATGTGCATGGTGTCGGCCAGCCGGGCGGACGAGAACAGGCTGGCCACGCTCTCGCGGTGCAGCCACTCCCCGAGCTCCGCGGCGCCCTGCAGGCACGCGTCGAGGTCGGCGTCGCTCATGCTGCCGTCGGCGTCGACGAACCACAGGTGGCCGAGCAGCTTGCCGCGATAGAGGACGGGGACGCAGACCCGCGCCAGCATGTGCAGCTCGGGGTTGGCCGGCAGCCGCAGCGGCCGGCGCAGGTTCGGCAGCGCGAACCGCTTCAGCCAGCCGCGCACCTCGGCCGAGGCGTGCCGGCGCAGGATGGAGTCTTCCCGCACGTCGTCGATCGGCCGGTCGTGCGAGCTGAACGCGATGAGCCGCATGAACCGGTCTTCGAGCACGGCGGGCCGGCCCACCCGCTGCGCCAGGCTCTCCAGGATCTGCTGCATCGAGAGTTCCATGGTCACCTCCGCCCGCAGTAACATATCACATGTTACCCGCCTGAACTGGTGGAAAACCGGCAGGTCATTCGGCGGGTGCGACGACGAATTCCGTCAGCTGGGCGCCGAGGTCCTCGACGCCGCCGGGCCAGCCGCGGACCAGCTGCCCGCCGCGGGAGACCAGCGCCACCAACGGCGGTTCGTCGACGCCGTAGCGCCGGAAGGTCTCGCCGTCGGGGTCCAGGCCGACCGGGTAGGCGATGTCGTGCTCGCGGACGTACTCGGCGGCGTCGTCCTCGCTGGACGCGCTGCCGACGCCGACGAACAGGACGGCGTCGCGGTACTCCTCGCTCAGCTCGGTGATCTCGGCCTGCTGCTGGGCGCACAACTCGCAGAACGACTCGAAGAACACCAGCACGACCGGCCGCTGCGCCCACTGCTCGGCGATATCGAGGGTGCTGCCGTCGAGCAGGTCGAGCTCGAACGGCGGCGCCGGCGGCGCGTCGGCCGGCGCGTCGATGAACGTCACGTCGGCGGGCACCTCGCCGGGCAGGTCGAACGAGACCGCGGCCGGGTCGTCCGACCCCGAACACCCGGCCAGCGCCAGCACCGCGACGACCACACCGGTCAGCACGCGCCTCACGAGATCAACACCTCTCCGATCAGTTCCGTGTCGTCGCTCGGCTCGATGGGCGCCGTGAAGCCGTCGCCGACGACGAACTCGTAGCCGTCGGGCGAGGTCAGGCCCTCGACGTCGACGTCCATGACGCACATCGTCGGCTGCCGCATGCCCTCGCGGAAGCTGACGTCCATCATCTGCTCCGCGGTGCCGCCCGGCAGCTCGCCGCGCGCCACCTCGACGCCGTCGCCGTCCTCGACGGTGAAGGTCGCCTCGGCGTGGACGGAGCGGAACGCGCCCGCCCCGTTGCACGGCTCGCCGAGCCGGCGCAGGTTGCCGTCCGGGATCAGCACCCGCACGACGCCGACGTCCCCGCCGGAGCCGGCTCCTCCGTCATTGGAGGAGCCGGCGCACCCGGCCAGCAGCATCGGCAGGACGACGGCGAGCACGACGCCGCGACGAGCTACACGCACGAGTTGTGTCCCCTCGATCAACGGCGCGGGTTGGTGTCCTGGACCGCAACGGTACAGGTCACGGACCGGGTGGCCGACGGGTCGCTCTCCGACGTCGCGGTGAGCATGACCGTGGTCTCCCGAGCCGCCGGCGTCTCGCGCGTGACGTAGACCGGCACCTCGACGGTGTCGCCGGCCCGCGCCGTCGTGAGCGCGTTGTCCAGCTGCGCCGTCCAGCCCTGGGCGCTGGACTCGGCCGTCAACCGGTAGACGTCGTTGTCGAGCTGGTCCGCGACGTCCGCCGGGTGCCCGGTCGTCGTGGCCGCCTCCTCGCCGGTGTTCGTCAGCGGGAAGGTGCACTGGGCCGCCTGGCTGGTGCGCAGGCCCATGACCTCGGCCTCGCCCACCTCGACGCCGCGCTCCTGCGCACCGTCGCCGTCCAGCGACCGCACCGCCAGCGTGTACGACAGCACGCCCTCGTCGTCGCGCTCCGTGTCGATGACGTAGAAGTGCAGCCGGTTGGCCTCGTCGACGTACTCGTACTCCGACCCGGAGTCCAGCCCGGCGTGGAACGCGGCGTCGTTGAGCTGACGGTGGTCGGCGATGGTGGCCATCACCGGCGTGCCGTCCGGCTTGTAGAAGTCGACCAGCCCGATGTCCTGCGGGTTCGCGTCGATGACCCAGTTGAAGCAGTTGTACCCGCAGGTGTTGCGGGCCGGGCCCTCACTGGTCTTGTTCTTGGCGATGATGACGCCGGTGTCGGGGTTGAACGAGTCGAAGCCCATGCGGTCGACGACCTCGAGCGTGTAGTTGTCCCACCCGGTCTGGTTGTTCACCACGTCCGGGCGGTTGTCGATGTCGACCGGGTCGGTGTGGCAGAACGGATCGGCGTCGTAGTTGCAGAACGGCGTGCGGTCCGGCACGGGCCCCGGACCGTCGAGGCGCACCTTGACGCCCGACGTCCCCTCGGCGCCCGGGTCGACGGCGCGCGCCGTGACCTCGCCGACGACCAGGCCGGTGGTGGCCAGCGCCTCGCGACTGACGTCCAGCACGTTCTCCGGCGGCAGGATGCCCGCGTGGATCTTGTTGCGGACCATCAGGCCCGACGGCGACCAGCCACCCATGTTCGGCGGCACGACCCAGCGCATGTGATGGCCGCCCGGACCGTTGAACGAACCGCGGTCCATCATGTCCCACGGCGCCGACCCGACCCGGTGGAACGGCTGCGGCGGGTTCTGCCGGTCCGAGAACGGGTTGTTGTTGTTGTCGCCGATGCTGAAGAAGAAGTGCCCCATCTCGTGCGTGATGGTGCCCGAGCTCTCCGCCTGTCTGATGGAGGCGCTGCCCCAGCGCTGCGACGACGCGAGCCACGAGGTCCACTCGACGTAGCGGGTGGGCGCCCAGTTCGGCATCGAGTCGTCCGGGTCGAGCCACTCGGGCGGGCCCCACTCGTCGGGCACGTCCTCCTTGGTCTGGAACATCATCTCGCCGAACTCCTGCCAGACCGAGGTCTGGTCGTAGCCGGCGTAGACCCGCAGCACGACGTCGTAGCCGCACCGGCTGTTCGGGCACGGGATGCCGCGCGCCGCGAGGTCGGCCTTCCACAGCGCGTCGGCGTCGCCCTCGACGTTGCCGTTGCAGGTGTAGCCCTCCGGACAGTGCTCACCCGGCGCGTCGCGGATCCAGCCCTCGTTGAGGCCGTACTCGAACTGGTTGCGCGGCAGCTGGTACGAGCCGAAAGTGTCCATCTCGTCGACGCCGAGCCGGCCGCGGCTCTGCTCCATCCAGTACTCGTGGATGGTGCGGCCGTGGTTGTACTCGTTCGGCTCCATGTAGTAGTCGCGGTAGAACTGCGGGACGTCCTCGCGCGCGATCGGGTCGATCTGCGGGTTGCCGAACGGGTCGGACCCCTTCGGCTGGGTGATGACGAACGGGATGTCCTTGAAGTCGACGGCGACGAGCGCGATGCGCAGGCCGCGCTCGCTGGGCTTGACGTCGGGGTCGTTCCACTCGGTGCCCGGGATGTCGGCCCAGTCGTCCCAGGTGAGGTCGTACTGGTTCTTCCAGTTCTGCGGGTCGATCGGCTCGACGACGAAGTCCTTCGGATCGGCCTGGACCGTTCCGGCGGACAGCCCGAGCACCAGGGCCGCGGCGGCGAACGTGAGACTTGCGGCACGAAGCGTTCGGTTCATGGGTCTCATGCGCGTTCTCCTCAGCGCCGGGGGTTGGTGTCCTTCACGGCCACCGTGCAGGTGAGCTGCTGGGTGGCCGACGGGTCGCTCTCCGACGTCGCGGTGAGGGTGACCGTGGTGTTCCGAGCCGCGGACGGCTCGCGCGTGACGTACACCGGGACCTCGACCGTCTCGCCGGCGCGCGCGGTGGTGAGCGCGTTGTCGAGCTCGGCGGTCCAGCCCTTGGCGCTGGAGTCGGCCGAGAGCCGGTAGACGTCGTTGTCGAGCTTGTCGCCGACGTCGGTCGGGTGCCCGGCCGTCGTCGCCGCGCCCTCGCCGGTGTTGGTCAGCGGGAACGTGCACTGCGCCGCCTGGCTGGTGCGGATGCCGGTGACCTCGGCCTCGCCCAGCTCCACGCCGCGCTCCTGCGCGCCGTCGCCGTCCAGCGAACGGACGGCCAGCGTGTAGGTGAGCACGCCCTCGTCGTCGCGTTCGATGTCGATGACGTAGAAGTGCAGCCGGTTGGCCTCGTCGACGTACTCGTACTCCGAGCCGGAGTCCAGCCCGGCGTGGAAGGCCGCGTCGTTGAGCTGACGGTGGTCGGCGATGGTGGCCATGACGGGGGTGCCGTCGGGCTTGTAGAAGTCGACCAGCCCGATGTCGTCGGGGTTGGCGTCGATGACCCAGTTGAAGCAGCTGTAGCCGCAGGTGTTGGTGCCGCGGGGCTTGTTCTTGGCGATGATGACGCCGCTGTCGGGGTTGAACGAGTCGAAGCCCATCCGGTCGACGACCTCGAGCGTGTAGTCGTCCCAGCCTGTCTGCAGGTTCACGCCCGGGCCGGACTGCACGTCGACGGGCTCGTTGTGACAGAACGGGTCGAGGTCGTAGTCGCAGTTCGGCGTGCGGTCCGGGAACTGGCCCGGCGCAATCGGGCCGTCGAGCCGGACCCGGATGCCCGACGTCCCGCCGTCACCGGGGTCGACCGCGCGCGCCGTCACCTCGTCCACGACCACACCGGTGGTGGCCAGGTTCTCCCGGCTGAGCTCCACCAGGTTGTCGGCGATGCCGGCGACCATCTTGTTGCGGACCATGAGGCCCGACGGCGACCAGCCGCCCATGTTCGGCGGGATCACCCAGCGCATGTGGTGGCCACCGGGTCCGTTGAACGAGCCGCGGTCCATCATGTCCCACGGCGCCGAGCCGACCCGGTGGAACGGCTGCGGCGGGCTCAGCCGGTTGGTGAACGGGTTGTTGTTGTTGTCGCCGATGCTGAAGAAGAAGTGCCCCATCTCGTGCGTGATGGTGCCCGAGCTCTCCGCCTGGCGGATCGACGAGAGGCCCCACTGCTGGGCCGCGGCCTGCCACGAGGTCCACTCGACGTAGCGGGTGGGCGCCCAGTTCGGCATCTCGTTGTCCGGGTCGAGCCACTCCGGCGGACCCCACTCCTCGGGGATGTCCTCCTTCGTGTTGAACATCATCTCGCCGTACTCCTGCCAGATGCTGGTCTCGTCGTAGCCGGCGTAGACCCGCAGCAGGACGTCGTAACCGCAGCGGTTGTCAGGGCACGGGATGCCGTTGGCCGCCAGGTCGGCCTTCCACAGCGCGTCGGCGTCGTCCTCGAGGTCGCCGTCGCAGCTGAAGCCCTCGGGACAGGCGGGCTCCTGGTCCCACTCGTTCAGGCCGTACTCGAACAGGTTCCGCGGCATCTCGTAGGCGCCGAACACGTCCATGGTCTCGACACCGAGCCGGCCGCGGCTCTGCTCCATCCAGTACTCCTGGATGGTGCGGCCCTGGTTGTGCTCGTTCGGGACCATGTAGAAGTCGTGGTAGAACTGCGGCACCTCGGCGCGCGGGATCGGGTCGATCTGCGGGTTCCCGAACAGGTCGCTGTTCTTCTCCTGCGTCATGACGAACGGCTGGTCCGGGAAGTCCACCGCCACCAGGGCGATGCGCAGGCCGCGCTCGCTCGGCAGGGCGTCCGGGTCGTTCCACTCGGTGCCCGGGATGTCGGTCCAGTCGTCCCACGTCATGTCGTACTGGTTCTTCCAGTTCTGCGGGTCGATCGGCTGGACCTCGAAGTCCGGCGGGGCCGCCTGCCCGGCGCCTGCCATGCCGACGACGAGCGTCCCGACCGCGGCCGCGGCCAGTCCCAGCCGCCACCGCCTCGCGACGCTCGTTCCGCTGAGCCTGATCCGCATGCGCTCTCCTCACGTACCGCCCTGAACGGGCAGCGGCTTGGCGAATAAAATACGACATTGCACAGTTCTCGTCACTCCCCGGATCCGGAGGGGTGACCGGCACGTCCGGGCGGCCGAGCGCGCTGCGGAAGAGCGCCCGGCCGCCCGGGACGTGGGTTCAGCGGCGCACCGTCGTCGCCGCGACGTCGACCACGCAGGTGGCCGTCGCCGTCGCGGACGGGTCGCTCTCGGAGGTGGCGGTCAGCGTGACGGTGGTCTCGCGGGCCGCCCCCGGCGTGCGGGTGACGTACACGGGCACCTCGACGCCGGCGCCGAACCGGCTCGCGGCCAGCTCGTTGTACAGCTCGGCGTCCCAGCCGGCGCCGGACGACGTCACCGACAGCCGGTAGACGTCGGCCGCCACCTCGTCGGTGACGTCGCTGGGGTGCGCCGCCGGGTCGACGGGGGCCGCCTCGCCGGTGTTCTCCAGCGGGAAGGTGCAGGTGGCCGCCCTGCCCGGGGTGTGCCGGCCGGTCTCGCCCGGCTCCAGCGCGACGCCGCGCTCCTGCGGGCCGGCGCCGTCGAGCGACCGGACGGCGACGGTGTACGTCCGCACGCCGTCCGCGTCCTCCTCGACGTCGATGACGTAGAAGTGCAGCCGGTTGTCCTCGTCGACCCACTCGAAGTCGGTGCCGGAGTGGGTGCCGGCATTGAACGTCGCGTCGTTCACCTGCCGCGGGTCACCCGTGACGACCATGCGCGGGGTGCCGTCGGGCTGGTAGAAGTCGACCATCCCGATGTCCTCGGGGTTGGAGTCGATCACCCACGAGAAGCACGGCGCGGTGCCGCATTGGGCGCCCGCGGTCTTGTTCTTGTAGATCAGCACGCCGTTGCCCGGGGTGTAGGAGTCGACGCCGAGCTGCTGCACCACCTCGAGCGTGAAGTTCGTGTAGTCGCTCTGACCCATGCACTCGGGGCCGGCCGTCGACGGGTGGCACGGCGGCGTGCGGTCCAGCGGCGCGGCGCCGTCGAAGGTGACCCGCACGCCCAGCAGGTCGTCCCCGCGGACGCCGGCCGCCCGCGCCCGCACCTTCGCCACGACGACGCCCGACGACGCCAGCCCGGTGCGGCTGAGGTCGACGATGTCGTCGCCGTCGATGAACCCGAGCGCGAGCTTGTTGCGGATGCTGTGGTGCGGCCCGACGGTGGAGCCGCCGTCGGCCGGGACCTTCCAGCGGGTGTGCATGCCGGTCGGCCCGTTCCACGAGCCCTGACTCATCATGTCCCACTGACCGGTGAACGTGCGCTGCGCCGGAACCGCGAACGCGCCGTTGTAGTTGTCGCCGAGCCCCAGGAGGTGGGTGAACTCGTGCGCGAACCCGGCGGTGCCGGACGACTCCGCCATGTTGGCGGCGCCGCCACCGGCGCTGGCCCAGGTGAACGAGCCGGCCGCCCACGACGTCCATGGGATGTACCGGGTGGGCATCCAGTTCGTCATGACGTTGCCGGGGTCGAACTCGGCGGGCGGGCCGAACTCGTCGGGCACGTCCTCGGGCGAGTCGAACATCATCTCCCCGAACACCTGCCAGGCGGTCGACTCGTCCAGGCCTGCGCCCATGAAGAAGACGAGGTCGTACTGGCTGCGGATGTCCGCCGGCACGTTCGCCTCGTACAGCGCCCGGGCGTCGTTCCGGTAGTTGCCGTTGCAGCTGTAGCTCGGCGGGCAGCTCGCGGCGTTGCCGTAGTCCCGGTTGCCGTACTCGAAGTGGTTGCGCGGCATCCGGAACGGGCCGAAGGAGTCGACGTCCACGCCGTACTGGCCGTAGGAGTCCTCCATCCAGTACGAGTTCAGCGTCTGCCGGTGGTTGAGGTCGCTCGGCGTGTTCAGCAGGCCGGCGTAGAACTCCGGGACGTCGTCACGCGGGACGTCGCCGACGCCGATCGGGGTGCCGAAGATGGTCGAGCCCTCCGGCTGGCTGATCTGGAAGTCCAGGTTCGGGTAGTCGACCAGCACCAGCGCGGCCCGCCAGGTGTCGACCGTGGGCTCGCGGTCCGGGTCGGTCCAGTCGACGCCCGGCACCGGGACGAAGTCGTCCCAGGTGAGGTCGTACTGGTTGTCCCAGTCCTGCGGGTCGATCGGGACGAGCGGCGGGGCGCCGGACGGCTGGGCGTCCTCGGCGCCGGCGAGCTGCGGGAAGAGCAGCGCGGACGCGGCCACGGCGATCAGCGCCGCCCGCACCCGGCCCAGCGGCCGGCTGCCAACGTCTGTCGGAGACACAGATCCTCCTCGGAGGGCGGGCGGAATCGCAGGGTAATATTGTACTGTCACCGGTCACGTTGAACAAGAGTGCTCGCGTGCCGATTGGCCGCCGTCAGGCGTGGATTCGCCCGTTGAATCACCGACAAAAGGGGGCATTCGACCGCGTTACGATTAGGACACAGTAGTGCAATAGCACATCGCACTGAGTCCGGCGTAGTGGTAAATGTGTGCTCTGGCCGCCCCCTCGGCTTTGTCGCATGTCGAACCAAGGAGGACCAATGCGTGTGCACCGCAAGGCAGGGCGACTGCTCGCCCTCACCGCCGCCGTGGGGTTGCTGGCCGCAGCCTGTGGTGGCGACGACTCTGGCTCGGGTGACACCGGCAGCGACGACGGCGGCGACCCGAAGACCTTCATCTTCGGCGCGTCCGAGGAGCCCAGGAGCCTGGACGCGGCCTACGTGTCCGACGGCGAGTCGCTGCGCGTCATCTACCAGGTCTACGAGACCCTGGTGGCGCTCGAGCCGGGGACCACCGAGGTCGTTCCGGGCCTGGCCGAGGAGTGGGAGGTCAGCGACGACGGCCTGACCTACACGTTCCACCTGCGCGAGGGCGTGACGTTCCACGACGGTGAGCCGTTCAACGCCGAGGCGGTCTGCTTCAACTTCGACCGCTGGTACAACTTCACCGGCCCGGCGCAGAACGGTGACATCACCTACTACTGGCAGACGGTGTTCGGCGGCTTCGCCACCAAGGAGGTCGAGTCCGCGCCCGACACCAGCCGGTACCAGTCCTGCGCGGCGACCGACGAGTTCACCGCCACGCTGACCCTCGCCGAGCCGTCGTCGGCGCTGCTGGCCGGCCTGGTGCTGCCGCCGTTCTCCATCGCCAGCCCGAAGGCGATCGAGGAGGGCGGCACCGACATCGAGATGTCCGGCGACTCCTTCACCTTCACCGGTGGGTTCGGCAGCGAGGTCGTCGCCGGCACCGGCCCGTTCAAGTTCGTCAGCTGGGAGCGCGGCGAGAGTCTGACGCTCGAGCGCAACGACGACTACTGGGGTGACGCGCCGGCGCTGGACGAGATCATCTTCCGGCCGATCCCCGACCCGACTGCCCGGCTCCAGGCGCTGCAGGCCGGCGAGATCGACGCCTACGAGGGCGTCAACGCCGCCGACATCGGCGCCATCGAGAGCAACGGCGACCAGGTCGTCGAGCGGCCGGCCTTCAACGTCGGCTACGTCGGCTTCAACAACAAGCTGCCGATCTTCCAGAACGAGAAGATCCGCCAGGCCATCGCGCACGCGCTGAACCGGCAGGGCCTGCTCGACGCGGCGTACCCCGAGGGTGCCGTCGTCGCCAACCAGTTCCTCCCGCCGGACCAGTGGGGCTACAACGACGGCATCGAGGGCTACGAGTACGACCCCGACCTCGCCCGTCAGCTGATCGCCGAGTCCGGCGAGACGAACCTGACGCTGGAGTTCTGGTACCCCGCCGACGTGTCCCGGCCGTACATGCCGGACCCGCAGGCCGTGTACGAGTCGTTCGCCGCGGACCTGCAGGAGGTCGGCTTCACCATCGTCCCGAAGACGGTGCCGTGGACGCCGGACTACCTGCAGAACATCCAGGGCGACGGCCTCGGGCAGCTGCATCTGCTCGGCTGGACCGGCGACTACGCCGACCCGGACAACTTCGTCGGCACGTTCTTCCGCCAGGACCGGCCGGAGTTCGGCTTCGCCGACCCGACCATCCAGGGCATGCTGAACGAGGCGCTGAGCATCACCGACCAGGCCGAGCGGGAGGCGATGTACCAGGAGGTCAACCAGCTGATCTACGACTACATCCCCGGCGTTCCGTTCGTCCACAACCAGCCGCTGATCGCGCTCGCCGCCGGCGTCACCGGCTACACGCCGTCACCGGTCAGCCTGGAGGACTTCGACCTCATCGACATCGAGGGCTGATCGACACGTGCTGAGGTTCATCGTCCGGCGACTCCTCCTACTTGTCCCGATCCTGCTGGGTCTGTCGGTCCTGCTGTTCGCGTGGGTCCGAGCCCTGCCCGGCGGTCCGGCTCAAGCGCTGTTGGGGGAACGGGCCACGCCGGAGGCCGTCGCGGCGATCGAATCGCAGCTGGGCCTGGACCGCCCGCTCTGGGAGCAGTACCTGCAGTTCCTGGGGCGGGCCGTCCGGCTCGATTTCGGCGCGTCGCTGCAGACCGGGCAGCCGGTCATCGACGAGATGGTGCGCCGGTTCCCGGCCACCATCGAACTGGCCCTCGCGGCGTTGCTGATCGCCGTCAGCGTGGGGATCCCGCTCGGGTACCTGGCCGCCCGGCGCTACGGCACCTGGGTCGACAGCCTCGCGGTCACGGGATCGCTGCTGGGCGTGACGATCCCGATCTTCTTCCTCGCCTACCTGCTCAAGTACGCCTTCGCGGTCGAGCTCGGCTGGCTGCCCACGGCCGGCCGGGCCGACCCGCGGGCCCGGGCGGAGCATCCGACCGGGTTCTACGTGCTCGACGGCCTCGTCACCGGCAACCTGGACGCCAGCTGGGACGCGATCCAGCACCTGATCCTGCCGGCGCTGGCGCTGGCGTCCATCCCGCTCGCGGTGATCGTCCGCATCACCCGGGCGTCCGTCCTCAACGTCGTGAACGAGGACTACGTGCGCACGGCCGAGGCCAAGGGCCTGCTGCCGGGCACCATCACCCGGCGGCACGTGTTGAAGAACGCGATGCTGCCGGTCACGACCGTCATCGGCCTCCAGCTCGGCGTCCTGCTGGCCGGCGCGGTGCTCACCGAGACCGTGTTCGCGTTCTCGGGCGTCGGCAAGTTCATGGCCGACGGCATCGTGCAGCGCGACTTCCCGACCATTCAGGGGTTCATCCTGGTCATCGCCGTCGTCTACGTCGTCATCAACATGATCGTCGACCTCGTGTACGGGTTGCTCGATCCGCGGGTGAGGGTCACATGAGTGCCACTGAGGTAGCGCCGGAGTCCGTGCCGGCCCGGCAGCCGCGCAGCCAGGGCCGCGAGGCCCTGCGCCGGCTGGTGCGCAACCCGATGGCGGTCGTGGGCATGGCGCTCATCGCCGTCTTCGTGCTGGTCGCGATCTTCGCGCCGCTGATCGCGCCGTACTCGCCCACGGACAACTCCTGGCTGGACCAGGTCCGCCCCGGCCAGTACCCCGGCCCCTCGGCCGAGCACTGGCTGGGCATCGACCCGCTCGGCCGCGACGTCTACTCGCGGATCATCTACGGCGCGCGGCAGTCGCTGCTGATCGGCGTCGTGGCGCTGGCGCTGGGCGCCGCCGCCGGCATCGCGCTCGGCGTGCTCGCCGGGGCGTTCGGCGGCTGGGTCGACACCCTCGTCATGCGGTTCGTCGACATCATGCTGTCGGTGCCCGGCCTGCTGTTCGCCATCGCCATCGCGGCCATGCTCGGCCAGAGCCTCACCTCGGTGATGATCGCCATCGCGGTCGTGAACGTGCCGATCTTCGCCCGGCTGCTGCGCGGTGAGATGCTCGGTCAGCGCGGCGCCGACTACGTGCTGGCGGCACGGTCGCTGGGCATCTCGCGCTCGGCGATCGTCTTCCGGCACGTGCTGCCGAACTCGTTCACCCCGGTCATCGTGCAGGGCACGCTGACGCTGGCGCTGGCCATCGTCGAGGCGGCCGGCCTGGCCTTCCTCGGCCTGTCCGGCAGTGACCCGTCGGCGCCCGAGTGGGGCCGCATGCTCACCGACGCGCAGGAGACGCTGACGTCGGCGCCCATGCTGGCGATCTACCCCGGCCTGGCCATCGTCCTCGCCGCGCTCGGCTTCACCCTGGTGGGCGAGTCGCTGCGCGAGGCCCTCGACCCGAAGTTCCGGCGGTGACCGCATGAGCCTGCTCGAAGTGCGCGACCTCTCGGTCACGTTCACCCGGTCCGGCCAGCCGCCGGTGCGCGCCGTCGACGGCGTCACGTTCGACGTCGCCGCGGGCCAGTCCCTCGGCATCGTCGGCGAGTCCGGGTCCGGCAAGTCGGTGACGTCGCTGGCCGTCATGGGCCTGCTGCCCTCGCGCGGCGTGCAGGTCAGCGGCACCGTCACGCTGGACGGCAACGAGCTGACGTCGATGGACCAGCGCGCGCTGCGCGACGTCCGCGGGCGTGACGTCGCGATGATCTTCCAGGACCCGATGACGTCGCTGAACCCGGTGGTCACCGTCGGCCGGCAGCTCACCGAGGTGCTCACCCGGCACGCCGGGCTGAGCAAGGGCGAGGCGAAGGCGGAGTCCGAGCAGCTGCTGCGCCGGGTCGGCATCCCCGACCCGGTCCGCCGCCTCGGCGAGTACCCGCACCAGCTCTCCGGCGGCATGCGCCAGCGGGTGATGATCGCCATCGCGATCGCCTGCCGGCCGAAGCTGCTGATCGCCGACGAGCCGACGACGGCGCTCGACGTCACCATCCAGGCGCAGATCCTCGACCTGCTGCGCACGTTGGTGGCCGAGAGCGGCTGCGGGATGGTCATGATCACGCACGACCTCGGCGTCGTCGCCGGGCTGTGCGACGACGTCCACGTCATGTACTCCGGCCGCATCGTGGAGTCGGCGGCGACGAAGGAGCTGTTCGGCCGGCCGTCGCACCCTTACACCGACGGCCTGCTGCAGTCGATCCCGCGCATCGACGACGACGATCCGGCCGACCTGCTGCACACCATCCCCGGTTCCGCGCGCGACACCGTCCCGTGGGACCGTGGGTGTGCCTTCCAGCCGCGCTGCGAACGGGCCGTGGCCGAGTGCCTCACCGGCCCGCCGCCGGTGGCCGAGCTCGGCACGCCGATCGTGCCGCATCCGGTCCGCTGCCTGCGGCCGATCGGCGACGACGTGGTCCTGCACGAAGGGAACGTGGCCCGGTGAGCCTGCTCGAAGTCCGCGACCTCGAGGTCCACTTCCCCATCAAGGCCGGGACGCTGTTCCAGCGCACCGTCGGCGCCGTCAAGGCCGTCGACGGCGTCGACCTCGACATCGAGGCCGGCACGACGTTCGGGCTGGTCGGCGAGTCCGGCTGCGGCAAGACGACGCTCGGCCGCGCGGTGATGCGGCTGATCGAGCCGACCAAGGGCTCGGTGAGGCTCGACGGCCAGGACATCCTGTCGCTCGGCGAGCGGAGGATGCGCGCCGTCCGCCGCCAGTTCCAGATGGTCTTCCAGGACCCGATGGCCAGCCTCGACCCGCGGCAGAGCGTGGAGTCGCTGCTGACCGAGCCGCTGCGGGCGCACAAGTTCCCCGGCGGATCGGCCGGGCACGCCAAGCGCATCCGCGAGCTGCTCGACGTCGTCGGCCTGTCGGAGGCGGTGGTGCGCCGGTACCCGCACGAGTTCTCCGGCGGGCAGCGCCAGCGCATCGGCATCGCCCGGGCGCTGGCCCTCAACCCGGCGCTGATCATCGCCGACGAGCCGGTGTCCGCGCTGGACGTGTCGATCCAGGCACAGGTGATCAACCTGCTCAAGGAGCTGCAGGAGCGGTTCTCGCTGACCTACATGGTCATCGCGCACGATCTCGCCGTCGTCCGGCACATCAGCAAGACGGTCGCCGTCATGTACCTCGGCGGCATCGTCGAGCAGGCGCCCGCCGCCGACCTCTACCGCCGGCCGCTGCACCCGTACACGCGGGCGCTGATGAGCGCGGTGCCGGTACCCGACCCGAACGTCGAGGAGACGCGCGGCCGGATCCTGCTGCAGGGCGATCTGCCGTCGCCGGCCAACCCGCCGGCCGGGTGCCGGTTCCACACCCGGTGCCCGTGGAAGCAGGCCACGAGATGCGACACCGAGCGCCCGGCGCTGCGCGAGCTGCCGGTGGTGGGGGTCACCGGGCACAAGGTGGCCTGCCACTACGCCGAGGACATCCTGGCCGGGAAGATCACCCCGCACGAGGTGAAGCCGGAGGACGTCGACCTGGTCCCCGCGGGCGAGACCCCCGGAGGTCCGCCAGGTGCCCACTGACGCCACGGACGTCGTGGTGGTGGGCGCCGGCGTCGTCGGCGCCGCCACCGCCTGGTACGCCGCCCGGTCGGGGCGGTCGGTCACCGTGGTCGACCGCGGCTCCGTGGCCGGTGGCACCACCGGCGCCGGCGAGGGCAACATCCTGGTCTCGGACAAGCCGCCGGGCGCCGAGCTGGACCTCGCCCGGCTCTCCTCCGGGCTCTGGCAGGAGCTGGCGTTCGAGGTCGGCGGGTTCGAGTACGACGCCAAGGGCGGCCTGGTGGTCGCGTCGACGCAGGGCGGGTTCGACGCGCTGGTGGCGCTGGCCGCCGACCAGGCCGCGGCCGGCGTCGAGTCCGTCGTCGTGCCGGCCGGCGAGCTGGCCGAGCACGAGCCGCACCTGACGCCGTCGCTGGCCGGCGGCGTGCTGTACCCCGGCGACGCGCAGGTCCAGCCGATGCTGGCGGCCGCCCGGCTGCTGCGGGCGGCGCGGGCCAAGGGCGCGCAGGTGCGCACCGGCGTCGAGGTCACCGGGTTCCTGCGCTCCGGCGACCGCGTGACCGGGGTCCAGACGGCCGGCGGCGACCTGCCCGCCGGCGCCGTGGTCAACGCGGCCGGCACCTGGGGCGGCGAGGTCGCGTCCATGGCCGGCGTCGACGTGCCGGTGCTGCCCCGCCGCGGCTTCATCCTGGTCACCGAGCCACTGCCGCGGCTGGTCCGGCACAAGGTCTACGCGGCCGAGTACGTCGCCGACGTCGCCAGCGACGACGCCGACCTGCAGACCTCGCCCGTCGTCGAGGGCACCGAGTCCGGGACGATCCTCATCGGCGCCAGCCGCGAGCGGGTCGGCTACGACCGCACGCTGTCGGTCCGGGTGCTGCGAGCGCTGGCCGCGCAGGCGGTCGCGCTGTTCCCCGTCCTGGCCGGCGTGCAGGTCATCCGCGCCTACCGCGGCTTCCGCCCGTACTGCCCCGACCACCTGCCGGTCATCGGGGCCGACCCACGCGCGCCCGGCCTGTTCCACGCATGCGGGCACGAAGGCGCCGGCATCGGCCTCGCCGCCGCCACCGGGCACCTGATCGCCCAGCTCATCGTCGGCGACACGCCCTCGCTCGACGTGACGCCGTTCCGGCCGGAGCGGTTCGCATGAGCGCCACCTTCGAGTTCGACGGGCGCGCGGTCGCGTTCACCGACGGTCAGACCGTCGGCGCGGCGCTGATCGCGGCCGGGGTGCGGTCGTGGCGGACGACGCGGCGCGAGGGCCGTCCGCGCGGCATCTTCTGTGGCATCGGCGTGTGCTTCGACTGCCTGGTGGTCGTCGACGACGTCCCCGGCCAGCGCGCCTGCCTGGTCCCGGCGGCCGAGACGCTGGTCGTGCGGACGCAGGAGGGAGACGGCCGTGGCCACCTCGCCGTATGACGTCGCCGTCGTGGGCGCCGGCCCGGCCGGGCTGGCCGCGGCCGCCGCGGCGCTGGCCGGCGGGGCGCGGGTCGCGCTGATCGACGCCGGACCGCAGCCGGGCGGCCAGTACTGGCGGCACCGGCCCGGCGACCTGGGCGCGGTCGCCGACCTCCACCACGACCTCGGCACGTTCCGTGCCCTGGTCGCCGCCGCGGCCGGCGCGGCCAGGTACTTCGGCCACCACGTGTGGACGGTGACCGGCTCCGCGGCCGAAGGGTTCACCGTCCTCGCCGTCGCTGGCGACACCGAGACGGAAGTCGCCGCGCGGAGTCTGGTGCTCGCCCCCGGCGCGTACGACCGGCAGGTCCCGTTCCGCGGCTGGGACCTGCCGGGCGTGTACACCGCCGGGGGCGCCCAGGCCCTGCTCAAGGGCAACGAGGTACTCGTGGGCCGGCGCGTCGTCGTCGGCGGCACCGGGCCGTTTCTGCTGCCGGTCGCGGCCGGGCTGGCCGCGCGCGGCGCCCGGGTCGCGGGTGTGTTCGAGGCGAACCGGCCGACCGGCTGGGCCCGGCACGCCGGCGCGGTCACGCGGGTGGCGGCCAAGCTCACCGAGGGCGCCGGGTACGCCGCCGCCCTGGCCCGGCACCGGGTGCCGTTCCACGCCCGCCGGGCGATCGTCGCCGCGCACGGCGACGACGTCGTCGAGACGGTCACCGTCGCGAAACTGGACCACGACTGGCGCGTCGTGCCCGGGTCGGAGCGGATCGTCGAGTGCGACGCCGTCGCGGTCGGCTGGGGGTTCACGCCGCAGCTGGAGCTGCCGCTGGCGCTGGGGGTCGCCACCCGGGCCGCCGCCGACGGCTCGCTCGTCGCCGAGGTCGACGAGCACCAGCGGACGTCGGTGCCCGGCGTGTACGTCGCGGGCGAGGCCTGCGGGGTGGGCGGGGCGCCGCTGTCGGTCGTCGAGGGCGAGATCGCCGGGGCGGCGGCCGCAGGTGCCGAGCAGGTGCCGGCCCGGCTGCGACGCCGCCGCCGGGCGCTGCGCCGGTTCGCGGCGGCGATGCACGCCGTCCACCCGGTGCGCGACGGCTGGCAGAGCTGGCTGGCCGACGACACACTGCTCTGCCGGTGCGAGGAGGTGACCGCGGGCGAGGTGCGGGCCGCGGTCGGAGAGCTCGGCGCGACCGACGCGCGGACCGCGAAGCTGCTGAGCCGGGCCGGCATGGGATGGTGTCAGGGACGGGTGTGTGGTTACGCCACCGCCTGCCTCACCGCGTCGGCCACCGGTACGGCGCCCGACCTGAGAGGGGTGAGCGAACGTCCGGTCGCCGCTCCGATCTCGCTCGGCCGGTTGGCGGGCGAGACCACCCGCCGAGGACAACAGTGACATTTCACATGTCACTAAGATATTCTGCGGGAAGCACTCGGCGGGCCGTTCGCCGCTGCCCCACCTGCACCGACCTGGGAAGGCTCATGCATGTCTGACGTCGATCACGCCGTCGGCGCGGCGGCCGAGGCCGCCGTGCCGTTCGAGCAGGCCGGCCGCGCCGGCCGGGCCGACGCCCTCGAGGCCGTCGCCGCCGCGCTCGAGGACGACCGCGACGCCATCGTCTCCACCGCCGACACCGAGACCGGGCTGGGCGCCACCCGGCTGAACGGCGAGCTGACCCGCACCACGTACCAGCTGCGGCTGTTCGGCGAGGTGCTGCGCGAGGGCTCGTACGTCGAGGCCACCGTCGACCACGCCGGCGACACCCCGATGGGCCCGAAGCCCGACCTGCGCCGCATGCTCGTGCCGGTCGGCGTCGTCGGCGTCTTCGGCGCCAGCAACTTCCCGCTCGCGTTCAGCGTGCCCGGCGGCGACACCGCGTCAGCACTGGCGGCCGGCTGCCCGGTCGTCGTCAAGGCGCACCCGTCGCACCCCGAGACCAGCCGGCGCACGTTCGCCGCCATGCGGGCCGGGCTGGCCGAGGCGAAGCTGCCCGAGGGCACGCTCGGCCTGATCGAGGGCCTCGAGGCCGGCGCCGCGCTGGTCCAGCACCCCGACGTGCGCGCTGTCGGCTTCACCGGCTCGACCCGCGGCGGCCGGGCGCTGGCCGACCTCGCCGCGGCGCGGCCGCGGCCGATCCCGTTCTACGGCGAGCTCGGCAGCCTGAACCCGCTGGTCGTGACGCCCGAGGTGGCGGCCGGCCGGGCCCAGGAGTTCGCCGCCGGCTACGTCGGCTCCATCACCATGGGCGTCGGCCAGTTCTGCACCAAGCCGGGGCTGCTGTTCGCGCCCGCGGGCGCCGGCGGCGACGAGCTGCGGGCCGCGCTGGGCGCGAAGCTCGCCGAGGTCCCGGCCGGCCGCATGCTCAACGACTCCATCCGCGACGCCTTCCAGCGCGAGACCGAGCGGCGGCGCGCCGACGCCCGGCTGCGCACGCTCGGTGACGGCCGGGGCGACGACCCCGCGCTCGGCCGCCCGGTGCTGCTCGCCGTCAGCGCCGCCGACCTCTCCGACGACCTGCTCGAAGAGACCTTCGGCCCGGCCGCGCTGGTCATCGAGTACCGCGACACCGACGAGCTGCTCGCCGCGCTGGACCGCCTCGAGGGCCAGCTGACCGCCACCGTGCACGCCGCCGACGACGAGACCGAGCTCGTCGATCGGCTGCACGCGACGCTGCGGCAGCGGGCCGGCCGGCTGCTGTTCGGCGGCTTCCCGACCGGCGTCGCCGTGACGTGGGCCATGCAGCACGGCGGGCCGTACCCGTCGGCCACCCTCAGCACGCACACCTCCGTCGGGCCGACGTCCATCCGCCGGTGGCTGCGCCCGATCGCCTACCAGAACGCCCCCGAACACGTCCTGCCGGAGGAACTGCGCGACGCGAATCCCGGTATTCCGCGACGAGTGGACGGCATTCTGCGCACGTAGTTTCGACGCCTGGCCCCGATCGTCCCCGTTCTCCACACTTGAGTGAAATGTTATATAGTATAGAAATGGAGCCTCACATGAACGGTCGTGAAAAGCCGTGGCACGGCGTTCTGGTTGCCACCCCGACGTTCTTCCGTGACGACCTGTCGGTCGACTACGACCGGTACGCCGAGCACGTGCGCTGGCTCGCAGACAACGGCATCGACGGCGTCTGCCCGAACGGCTCGCTCGGCGAGTACCAGGTGCTGACCCCCGAAGAGCGGTCCACCATGGTGAAGGTCGCCATCGAGAACGCCCCCGAGGGCTTCACGGTCATGCCCGGCGTCGGCGCCTACGGCTCCCGCGAGGCGCGCGGCTGGGCCGAGCAGGCCGCCGAGGCCGGCGCGCCGGTCGTCATGGCGCTCCCGCCGAACGCGTACCGCGGCGACGACCGCTCGGTCATCGAGCACTTCCGCGAGATCGCCAAGGTCGGCATCCCGGTGTCGGCCTACAACAACCCCATCGACACCAAGATCGACCTGAAGCCGGCGCTGCTGGCCGAGCTGTACAACGAGGGCCTCATCGTCGGCGTGAAGGAGTTCACCGGCGAGTCCCGCCGCTCGTACCAGATCAGGGAGCTGGCGCCGGACCTCGACATCCTCATCGGCACCGACGACTCCGTCGTCGAGGTCGGCCTGGCCGGCGCCAAGGGCTGGATCAGCGGCTACCCGAGCGTCTTCCCGCAGGCCTGCGCCCAGCTCTACCACGCGGTGCTGGCGCACGACCTCGACACCGCGCTGCCGCTGTACCGCGACCTGCACGCGCTGCTGCGCTGGGACTTCAACACCGAGTTCATCCAGGCCATCAAGCTGTCGATGGACGTCATCGGCCGCAACGGCGGACCGGTCCGGCCGCCGCGCCAGCCTATGCTGGCGGCCGACGCGGCGTCCGTGCGCGAGCTGACCGCCAAGGCCGCCGAGAAGTACTCCTGACGGCCGAGGGAGTTCGCCGATGCGGTCCAACCGGATCTTCCACACCGTGGAGTCCCACACCGAGGGCATGCCGACGCGCGTCGTCACCGGTGGCGTCGGCACCTTCCCCGGCGCCACCATGGAGGAGCGGCGCCAATGGTTCATCGCGCACTCCGACCACCTGCGCCGGCTGCTGATGTTCGAGCCGCGCGGGCACTCCGCCATGAGCGGCGCCATTCTCCAGCCCCCCATCCGGCCCGACGCCGACTGGGGGGTCGTCTACATCGAGGTGTCCGGCTGCCTGCCGATGTGCGGGCACGGCACCATCGGCGTCGCCACCGTGCTGGTCGAGACCGGCATGGTCGAGGTGAGCGAGCCCGTCACCACGATCCGGCTGGACACCCCGGCCGGCCTGGTGGTCTGCGAGGTTGCCGTCCGCGACGGCGCCGCCGAGTCCGTCACCATCCGCAACGTTCCCGCCTACACCGACCGCCTCGACGCGAAGGCCGACGTCCCCGGCTGGGGCACCGTCACCTACGACCTCGCCTACGGCGGCAATTTCTACGCCATCGTCGACGCCGGCCAGCTCGGCCTGCGTGTCGACGTCGCCCAGAAGGACCAGCTGCTCGCGGCCGGGCTGGCCATCATGGACGCCGTCAACGAGCACGACGCGCCGGTCCACCCGGAGAACCCGGAGATCAACGTCTGCCACCACGTCCAGCTGGTGGACCCCGGCTCGGACGCCCGCCGGTCGCGGCACGCCATGGCGATCCACCCCGGCTGGTTCGACCGCTCACCCTGCGGCACCGGCACGTCGGCGCGCATGGCCCAGCTCTTCACCCGTGGCGAACTCCCGCTCGACACCGACTTCGTCAACGAGTCGTTGATCGGCAGCCGATTCGTGGGCCGCCTCGTCGGCGAGTCGACCGTCGGAAACCTTCCCGCGGTGATACCTACAGTCACCGGACGCGCTTGGCTGACTGGAACGGCACAGTACTTCCTCGACCCGACGGATCCCTTTCCCGAGGGCTTTCTCCTTTAGGGTTGAAGAGGTGGGATATCTCGCACGAACGCGACGTCGCCGTGACGTTCGGCCGCCGTGCAACACCGGAGGGACCACAAATGGCTGAACTACGGCAGTTGGCGCTGCCGTCCTTCGCACGGCGGATGAGCGTCAGAGAAGAGGTCGCCGACGCATTGCGTGGCGCCATCGTGTCCGGCGAGATGAAGCCCGGGGAGCTGTACTCCGCCCCCGGACTCGCCGAGCGCTTCGGCATCTCCGCCACCCCCGTGCGCGAGGCGATGCTCGATCTCGTCAAGCAGGGCCTGGTCGAGGTCGTCCGCAACAAGGGCTTCAAGGTCACCGACATGTCGGAGACCGACCTCGACCAGATCACCCAGATCCGCGAGCTGCTCGAGCCGCCCATCGCGGCCCAGGCCGTCACGTCGATCTCCGCGCAGGAGCTGTCCCACCTGCGCAACCTCGCCTCGGCCATCGTCGACGCCGCCGCCGAGAGCGACTTGATCAGTTACATCGGCGCCGACCGCGAGTTCCACGTGCGGTTGCTCTCGGCCAGCGGCAACCAGCGCCTCGTCCGCATCGTCGAGGAACTGCGCGCCCAGACCCGCCTCTACGGCCTCTCGTCGCTCGCCTCGTCCGGTCAGCTGGTCGCCAGCGCCCGCGAACACCAGCGGATGTGCGACCTCATCGAGGCCGGCGAGGCGGAGCAGCTGCAGGAGCTGATGCGCACGCACATCGGCCACATCCGGCGCGAATGGGCCGGCCGGAAGGGCTGAGCGTGCCGTTGCAAGGTGAGAAGGCTCTCACGCGCGGCTTACCGGGGATTTAGCCGGCGGCAGCAGGCTGAAACCAGCGTCGGCGGTGACGACACGCCCGCCGGCGTCGGGTCCCCCCGGACACGAGGCCCGATCCGCCGGCCGAGCCCCCCTCGGCCGTGCGGTTCGGGCCTTGTGGCGTTCCGCTCCGCTCCCGTCGGCACCATGGCCCCCGGCAGTGCCGGTGCCGCGCCCGGCAGCGGCGACGACGCACGCACCCACCAGCAGCGGCCCGCTCGCCGTCCACCTGCGGGTGCCGTTCTGGGCAACGCGCGGCTCAACGGTGACGTTGAACGGCGCCGCCGTCGACGCCGCGGCCGAGCCGGGGACGTACCTGACACTGGACCGGACGTGGGCGCCGGGCGACCGCGTCGACATCTCGATGCCGTTCAGCCTGCGCACCGAGCAACGGCCCGCTCGTGCTGCCGGCGCTCAACCGGGCGCGGGACTGGCGGCAGTTCTCGTTCTACCCGCACCTCAAGCTCGACGGCGACAGCTTCCTCGACAAGGTCTGGGCGGCCGCGCCGTTCGGTGGCCACGGCGAGTTCGTCGCCCACGTCGAGCAGGTCGCGTCGGAGTGGCAGGCGGCCGGTTCACCCGCCGCGAGCGTCAGAACGTCATCGTGGCGGCCTCGCGTGCGCAGGCCGACCTCCGGGTGCGGTGACGGCGAGCAACCTGCGGTAGGTCTCGTCGACGGCGCCCTCGGGCGCCGGGACGACGATGGCGTGCGGGCGGTGCGGCAGCAGCGCGGTCAGGCGGTCGTAGAGCGCGACCACCTCGCCAGGCCCCGCCTGCGGCGCGTCGGCGGTCGTCCGGGCGCGGTCGGCGAACCGGCGCAGGACGGCCGCCTTCTCGTCCATCAGCACCAGCTCGTGGAACGCCGCCCCGGTCTCGTCCGCGACCGCTTCCAGCTGCTCCAGGAACTCCGGCCTGGCCACCAGTTGCGGCACGACGACGTCGTGACCCGCCGGCAGGTGCGTCCGCGCCGCCGCGAGGGCGACCGCCCGTGCCAGCAGCCCCGCCGCGCCCGGGTTCTCGCGCCAGCCGCCGACGAGGTCGCGGATCCGGTCGACGTCGAGGTTCAGGGTCAGCGGGTGCTCGGCGGCGTAGCGCGCGGCCAGCGTCGACTTGCCGACCGCGGGCGGGCCGTTGAGCACGATCAGCCGGGGCGTCACCGTCCGTAGGCGGCGAGGAAGACGTCGGCCGCGCGGTCGGCGAGGTACTCCAGCTCGTCCGGCGGCGACACGGCGGCGGTGCCGGCGAACATCATCCGGTTCATCGGCTTGTACATGACGAGGCCGGCGAGGTGGTAGGCGGCCAGCGTCGGGTCGTCCAGGTCGCGCAGCAGACCGCGGCCGGCCATCCGCTGCAGCGCCTCGCCCAGCAGCACGAGCGACGGGTGGAAGGCCCGCTCCCACCAGGTGCCGGAGACGTCCGGGAAACGATCCGCCTCGGCGATGACCAGCCGGCGCAGCTGCAGCACGTCGGGCCGGCTGAGGCTCTGCAGCAGCTGCCCGCCGACGTCGCGCAGCGCCGTGCGTACGTCGGTGGCGTCGTCGAGCGTCGCGTAGACCGCGGCGAGCCGGTCGCCGAGCGCGCCGGTGCGGCCGACGATGATCTCGGCGAACAGGTGCTCCTTGTCGGCGAACTGCTTGTAGACGGTCTGCTTCGAGACCGCGGCCTTGGCGGCCACCTCGTCCATGCTGGCGCCGATGTAGCCGTGCTGGAGGAACACCTCGGTGGCCGCCTCGAGGATGGCCCGCCGCTTGCGCGCCGTCCGCCCTTCCTCCACGTCGTCCAGAACCATGCTTGCTCCTCACTCCCGCGAACAGAGTACTAGACAGTTCCGTACTTGTGCGAGTACTGTACCGTCTAGTTCCAAGCCATCACCGAGATCGGGGAGCACGAGATGAGCACGATCACCTCCAAAGACGGCACCACCATCGCGTTCGACACCTACGGCACCGGCCGGCCGCTGATCATGATCGACGGCGCCACCGCCTACCCCGCGATCAACCCGCTGAACGCCGAGACCGGCCGGCTGCTGGCCGACGAGTTCACCACCTACGCCTACGACCGCCGCGGCCGCGGCAACAGCACCGACACCGCGCCGTACGCGATCGAGCGCGAGATCGAGGACCTCGCCGCGCTGATCGACCACGCCGGCGGCGGCCCGGCCGTCCTGTTCGGCTGGTCCTCCGGCGGCGTGCTGGCGCTCGACGCCGTCGCGGCGGGCCTGCCGGTCAGCCACCTCGCGGTGTTCGAGCCGCCGTTCGTCGTCGACGACATCCGCCCGCCGCTACCGTCGGACTACGTCGAGCGCCTCGACGCCGCCAACGCGGCCGGGCGCCCGGGCGACGCCGTCGACCTGTTCATGACGGCGGCCGCCGGCGCCTCCCCCGAGGACGTCGAGGGGCTGCACCAGAGCGACTTCTGGCCGGTCATGCTGGGCATCGCGCCCACCATCGCCTACGACGGCCGGATCATGGGCACCACGATGTCGGGCAACCCGCTGCCGGCCGACCGCTGGGCGTCGATCGACGTCCCCGTGCTGGTCATGCACGGTCTCGACACCTGGCCGGCGCTGATCCCCGGCCCGCGCGCACTGGCCGAGCTGCTGCCGACGGCGACGTTCAAGCCGGTGCCGGGCGAGAACCACGCCACCTCCGCCGACGTGCTCGCGCCGGTGCTGCGCGAGTTCGTGCAGGGGGCCTGATCATGGGTCGCATCGTGGTCACCGAGTTCATCAGCCTCGACGGGGTCGTGCAGGCGCCCGGCGGCGAGGACTTCAAGTACCAGAACTGGAGCTTCGACTTCGACAGCGGCGACGAGGGCGAGCAGTTCAAGACCGACGAGGCGCTCGCGGGCGAGGCGCTGCTGCTCGGCCGGGTGACGTACGACGGCTTCGCCTCCGCCTGGCCGAGCGAGGAGGGCGTCCTGGCCGACAAGCTGAACCGCATGCGCAAGTACGTCGTCTCCAGCACGCTCACCGACCCGACGTGGAACAACACGCAGGTAGTGCGCGGCGACGTCGCCACCGAGGTGGCGAAGCTCAAGGCCGAGGTCGACGGCGAGCTGCAGGTCGCCGGCAGCATCCGACTGGCGCAGGAACTGCTCGAGCACGACCTCGTCGACGGGCTGCACCTCATGACCTACCCGGTGCTGCTCGGCTACGGCCGCCGGCTGTTCGGCGAGACCACCGACCGGACTCGCTGGCGGCTCACCGAGTCGCGCACCGTCGGCGAGGGCGTCCTGATCACCCTGTTCGAGCGGGACCGCGCCTAGATGACCTATTCCAAGGGGTCGGGTGCGTGTCGTGAGGCAGTGGCATGGGCGAGGGTGTCCAAGATCGGTTTGTGAAGACAGACCTGGACACCCTCGCGACTGCACTGTACGTGACGGTCGATGACCTGTTGATCGAATCTCCGCACCGGTTGCCGTGGCGGCCGCGGGTGGGGATCGAACCGAAGATCAGCGACGCTGAGCTGGTCACGTTGGCGGTGATGCAGGCGCTGCTGGGCTTCACCTCCGAAGCGCGCTGGCTGCGTCATGCGCGCGCTCACCTGCGGCATTTGTTCCCGTGTTTGCCGCAGCAGCCCGGCTACAACAAGCGGCTGCGGCGGCTGGCCGACACGATCGGCTGGCTGGTCGGGGCGCTGGCCCGCGACACCAGCTTGTGGACCGATGACGTCTGGGTGGTCGATTCCACCCCGGTCGAATGCGGCCGGTCGAAGGAGACGGTGCAGCGTTCGGACCTGGCCGGGTGGGCAGAGTACGGCTACTGCGCCTCCCATTCCAGGTTCTTCTGGGGACTGCGGCTGCACCTGCTGTGCACGCTGCACGGGCTGCCGGTCGGGTTCGCCCTGACCGGCGCGAAGGCCGACGAACGCCAGACCCTGCTGGGCATGCTCGGCGCCGATCCCGACCTGAGCACCGCCCGCGTCGGGCAGGTCGTGATCGCGGACAAGAACTACTACGGCCGCCAGTTCGAAGCAGCGCTTGCCGAGGCCGGCCTGGACCTGCTGCGCCCGGCCCGCAAGGGCGAACGCCCACGCGCCGGAGTCCGCTTCTTCAAACCGTTGCGGCAGGTCATCGAGTCGATCAACGACACGTTCAAGGGCCAACTGGACCTGGAACGACACGGCGGGCACACCCCGACCGGGGTCTGGGTCCGCGTCGCGCAACGCGTCCTGGCACTGACCGCGGCGATCTGGCACAACGACCGCACCGGCCAACCGATCAAACGATCCCTTCTCGCATACGACCACTGACCCCTTGGAATAGGTCATCTAGGCTGTCGGCATGAGCGACGACCCGGTCGGCGTGGTGACGCGCTGGGAGGACGCGGGCGGCGAATGGCGCGTCGTCGCCCGCACGACCACCGGCGTCACCGTCGCCCTCTGCCGCTGCGACGGAGGCGAAGAGGTCGACCGGTTCACCTCGGCCGACCCGGCACTCCTGGCCTTCCTCGCCGGCGTCTAGCCGGGACCGCCGGTCATCGCGCGCAGCGGGCCGGCCAGCCGCTCGGCCAGGTCGGGATCGACGTGGGCGGCCTCGGTGAGCAGGGCCTCGGTCGCGACGGCGAAGGCGCGGCGCAGGCTGTCGTCGTCGAGGGCGCCGACCAGCGAGCCGAGCAGCGGATCCGTCGCCGACACAGGCAGGCCGTCGACGCCGCGGGCCTGGTGGGCGAGGAGGTCGTGACGCAGACAGGCGAGCGCGACCACCTGGTCGCGCAGCCCGTCGATCATGTACAGCGCCTGCCAGCCGTGGCCGCGCTCGATGCTGGACCGGGCGTGCAGCGCGTACAGCCAGCCCATCCCGACCAGCCCGCCGGCCTCCGGCGGAGCGGCGGCCGGCACGTCGCGCGCAGTTCCGAACAGCAGCCGGAACGTCGGGCGATGGCGCCGAACTCAGCGGCCGGGGCGAACGCGATGTCCACCTGCAACGTGCTGGCCAGCAGAAACACCCGGTAGATGGTGCCGCCGCGCGGGACGTCGAGGTGCGCCACGGCGCCGTGCCGCGAGGTGGATGTCGGACCAGCCGTCCTCGGCATCACGCGCCGCGGACCCGGTGAGCGCGGCGCCGTCGATACGATCGTCGGCCCGGGCGGCCGCGACCAGGGCGTCGCGCAGCGCGGTGCGCTCGTCACGGGTGAACACGAGCGCCCAGGCTAGCCGTGTGGCGGTGTCGATCGGTATCGGTGGCCGGTGGGCGTGGTGGTTTCGACGACATGCCGGCGGGGGTCGATGAGGTGGATGGACCAGCCGGGCATATGTCGGACGTAGTTGCCGCGTTCGCACACGCCGCGCCCATTGGTCGGCGTTGTCGCCCCGCCCGCGGCGTGGGGGCGGATGTGGTCGAGATGGCGGATCGGTGCATCGCAGAACGGGTCGCGGCAGGTCCGGTCGCGGTAGACGAGGAGCTTGGCCAGGGAACCGTCGAACCGGCGCCGCCGCGGGTCGCAGCCGGTGACGATGCCGGCGGCGGGGTCGGTGAACAGGCGGCGTACGAAGACTCGCGCCTGTTCCGTGTCGCACCCGCGGGCAATGGTGCGCGCCAGTTCGGCAGGGACAGGTCCGTAGTCGTCGAGATCGGCCGCGGTGTCGTCGCCGGCGAGCAGGGCGGCGTCGGTCATCACCAGGCCGATCTCGGCGGAGACGGCGTCGGCCGTGGCCTGGCCGGTGAGGCGTTCGACCAGGGTGTCGGCCATGATCTGGTCGCGGCTGCGTCCGTCGCCGGCGCCGACGAGCGTGTCGGCGTGGCGGCGCAGCGCCGCGTAGGCGGCCACGCCCTGCTCGCACGGCAGCAGCGCGGACAGCACCGCCATGGTGTCCGGTGCCGGCCGGATGCTCACCAGGCGGTCCTCGCGGGCCCGGCCGGCCCGCTGCACCGCGGCGCGAGGGTCGGCCTCGATCGCCAGCCGTCGCGCGGCCGCATGAGCTCGTTTCGGGCTGAGCGTGGGTAGCAGCCCGGCGAGCTGCTTGTCGACCAGTTGCCGGTCGTCTGCGGCGAGGTGGGAGGTCTCGGTCGCCACGATGGTGGCCACGTGTTCGGAGATCTCGCCGCGCTGCCACAGAGTGAAGGTGGCGGGCAGTTGTTCGATCAGCGCCCGTGCCTGGGTGACCTGGCGGGCTGCTGCTGCCGGGGAGACCCGGCGTGCCAGCCCGACCTGTTCGGGAACGCCGCGAGCGGCGTGCCGGGCCGGCACGCCCGTGGCCGTGTTCGCGGCCTCCTGTGAGGCGGCGAACTGCGTGATGATCTGCGCCTGGGCCGCGCCCGCGGCGGCCTTCAGCTTCTCCAGCGCCGCGATGACGTCGATGCGCTCGGCATCATCGACCACCGCCGAGGGCAGCGCGGCCAGCCGGTCCACCAGACCGGTCAGCTCATGCATCGCACCTCGATCGAACATACGTCCACACTATCGACCAGGACTGACAAGGTCGCCCGAGCGAGCGCGCCCGACGGCAGGTGCCAGATGAACACGAGGTTGGTGCCTTTCGCCGCGGCGGTGGCTTGAAAGAGTCAAGTGTGCTTGACACGATGAGGGCGGGTCAAGTCTACTTGACTCGACGACGGAGGGAGACGGGCCCGTGCAAGCACACAACGAGACCGCAAGCTATCGAGAGTCGAACAGGGCAAGCGCTCAGCTCGTGCTCTGGACCCTCGCCTGGGCGGCGACCCTTGCAGCGGCCAGGTTCGGCCCCGAGGTCGTGTGGGACGAGCGGCCGGCGGCGAGCTGGGCCGCGGTCGCGGTCAACGTTCTCGTCGGCATCACCTGGATCGTCACCTTCGCGCGCTTCCTCAGAGCACTCGACGACCTCCAGCGCAAGATCATGCAGGATGCGCTGGCGGTGACCCTCGGCGTGGGCTGGGTCGTCGGCTTCGCTTACGCCGTCGCCGACGCCGCCGGCCTCGTCACCCGCGACCTCGACCTCGCGCTCTTCCCCGCGATGCTGGGAGTCGTCTACGTGATCTCTTTTGTCATCGGCCGACTCAGGTACCGATGAAGAACCGCATCGCGGAACTCCGAGCCGAACGCTCTTGGACGCAAGCCGACCTGGCTCAACGCATCGGCGTGTCGCGACAGTCGATCAACGCGATCGAGACGGGGAAGTTCGACCCGAGCCTTCCGGTCGCGTTCCGTCTCGCCAAGCTGTTGAGCCTGACGATCGAGGACATCTTCACCGACGAGTAGCGGGACGTCAGCCGAACACCCAGCCGCCGTCGACGGTGAGGACCTGGCCGGTGACGAACGCGCTCTCGTCGCTCGCGAGGTAGACGAAGGCGCCGGCGAGGTCGTCGGCCGAGCCACGGCGCTTCAGCGCCTGGACGGCGGTGATCTGCTCGAACACCGCGTCGGGGTCGGGTTCGAGGGCCTCTTCGTGCTCGGTGCGGATGGCGCCGGGCATGACGGCGTTGACGCGGACGCCGTCGGGGCCGGACTCGCGGGCCAGCGCCCGGGTCAGCCCGATGATGCCGGCCTTGCTGGCGGTGTAGTGCAGCGCGCCGGCCTGCCCTGTGCGGGCCATGACGCTGCTGACGGTGATGATCGAGCCGCGCCCGCCGGCAACGAGGTCGGGGTAGGCGGCCCGGGCGAGCAGCCAGCTGCCGCGCAGGTTGACGGCGAAGACGCGGTCCCAGTCGGCGACGCTGATGTCGCGCCACGACGACTGCGCCGACAGCGCGGCGTTCGCGACGACGACGTCCAGCGGGCCGAGGTGCGCGCGGGCTCCGTCGACCAGCTCCTCGACGGCGTCCGGGTCGGCGAGGTCGGCGGACAGCGCGACGGCCTTGGTGCCTGCCGTGCGCAGCTCGGTCGCGAGGTCCTCGGCCAGGACGGCCATGTCGGGACGCGGTTCGTACCCGAGCGCGACGGACGCGCCCTCGGCGGCGAACGCCCGGGCCACCGCCGCGCCGATGCCGCGGGAGGCGCCCGTCACCAGCGCCACCCGCCCGGCCAGCCGACCCTCGTCCACTCGTCACCTATTTCAACAGGCGCAACGGTCGGTTCGAATTCTCAGACCGGGCGGCGACTATGTCAACCGGAACGGCCGGATTGTGGTCAGCCGGCCGGCAACCGGACCTCGAACCGGCAGCCGTCCGCCGTGTTCGCCGCCGTGACGGTGCCGCCGTGCGCCTCGACCAGGCCGCGGACGATCGCCAGCCCGAGCCCGGCGCCGCCGTCGCCCGGGGTACGGGCGGCGGACCCTCGCCAGCCGACGTCGAACACCCGGGCGAGTTCGCCGTCCGGGATGCCGCCGCAGCCGTCGCGGACGCTCAGCACCGCCGCGCCGCCGGCCGCCGACACCTCGACGGCGACCGCGCCGCCCGGCGGCGTGTGCTGGACCGCGTTCGTCAGCAGGTTACCGACCACGCGGGCCAGCCCGCGGACATCTCCGTGAACCGGCGGCGGCACCGAGCGGACCGCGCCGGTCACCGTCACGCCGCGGCCGGCCGCCAGCGCCGTCGCCCCCGCGAGCGCGTCGCTGACGACGTCGGGCAGCGGCACCGGCCCGTACGCGGGCGCCGCCTGGCCGGACTCCAGCCGGGCCAGCTCGAACAGGTCGTCGACCAGCCGGGTGACGCGGTCGGTCTGCTCGCGCAGCTGGCGGTGGTAGCGGTCCGGGTCGGCCGCGACGCCGTCCTCGAGCGCCTCGGCCATGGCCTTCAGCCCGGCCAGCGGCGAGCGAAGGTCGTGCGACACCCAGGCGACGAGGTCGCGGCGGGCCGCCTCCAGCTCCCGCTCCCGCCGCCGCGACTCCGCGAGCGCCGTCAGCGCCGCGTCCAGCTCACCGGCCAGGGCGCCCAGCTCCGTGCTCGCGGGGACGGCCGGACGGACGAACGCGCCGCCGCGGCCGAACCGGCGCACCGCCTCGGTCAGCTCGGCACTGCCGGCCACCAGCCGCCGGGCCAGCACCGTCGCCATCGCCAGCCCGACGACGGCCGCGACCAGCGCCGCGACGACCACGACCATGACGTCGTAGCCGGACACGAACATCGCCGCGCCGGCGCCGACCACCGCGACCACGATCGCGACCGGCCCGACCAGCACCGCGACCGCGACGCCGGTGCGGGCCGGCCGCCGCCGCAGCGCCGGCAGCAGCGCCAGCCCCGCGGCGCCCACCAGCCCGCCGTAGGCGGCGGCGATTGCCGCGACCACCAGCACGTCCCTCACGGCGACCGCTCCCACCGGTATCCGACGCCCCAGACGGTGACCAGGCGGCGCGGCTGGTCGGGGCGGTCCTCGAGCTTCTCGCGCAGGTGCCGCACGTGCACCGTCACCGTCGACTGGTCGCCGACCTCCCACCCCCAGACGTCGCGCAGCAGCTCGGCCCGGGTGAACGCCTGGCCGGCATGGACGAGCAGGTGGGCGAGCAGGTCGAACTCGCGGACGGTGAGCCGCACCTCGACGCCGCCGCGCGTCACCCGGCGGGCCCGCGGGTCCAGCTCGAGGTCGCCGTCGCGCAGCGGCTCGTGCCCCGCGCCGTCGCCGCTCCCCCGCCGCAGCACAGAACGGACCCGCAGCACCAGCTCGCGCGGGCTGAACGGCTTCGCGACGTAGTCGTCGGCGCCCAGCTCCAGGCCGTGGACGCGGTCGTGCTCGGCGCCGAGCGCGGTCAGCATGATCACCGGGACCGCGCCGGCCGCCCGGATCCGCCGGATCACCTCGCGGCCGTCGACGCCGGGCAGCATGAGGTCGAGCACCACCAGGTCGGGACGGCGCGCGGCGAACGCCCGCAGCCCGCTCTCGCCGTCGGCGGCGTGCTCGACGGTGTGCCCGGCGCGGCGCAGGTAGGCCACCACCACCTCGGCGACCGTGGCGTCGTCCTCGACGAGCAGGATGCGCCGCGCCGTCTCCATGGTCCGGAGTCTAGGCCGGGCCGATGGCCGCGGCGGTCGCCGTAAGACATCCGTAAGCACTGGTCAGCGCGGATCTTAGGGGGTTCTTACCGGTCCGCCCCGGCACCTGCGGCGGCCACTAGGACTGGACCGACCCCATCGATCCGACCCCAGGGAGCGACCATGTCCGTGACCACCCTCCGCCGCCTCGGCGGGCTCGCCGGCCTGCTGTGCGGCCTCGCGCTCTGCTTCAACGCCGCCCGCCGCGGCGAGCTCGTCCCGTCGACCGAGTTCACCCGGGCGCTCGCGCCGCTGGCGCAACTGTTCGGGCTGTTCCTGCTGACGACCTTGTACGTGCGGGTCCGGGCGGCGACCGGCCGCACCGGGCTGGTGGGCTACGTGCTCAACTCTGTGGGCCTGGCCGGGCTGGTCGGTGCGGAGTACATCGTCAACTTCGTCTTCCCGTACCTGTCCGACGACGAGGTGCAGGGCTTCGTCGACGGGCCGGCCGGGACGATGTTCACCGTCACCCAGGTGGTGTTCCTCACCGGCGTGCTGGTGTTCGTGGTGGCGCTGCTGCGCTCGCGGCTGGTGCCGGCGCCGGGCGTGCTGCTCTACGGGATCGGCGCGGTCCCGATCGGGCTGCGCGGCGTGCTGCCCGACGTGACGCTGTACCCGGGCCTGGTGCTCGCCGCTCTCGGCGCTGCCTGGCTGGGCTGGGCGCTGTGGTCAGGTGCGGACGTCGAGCGCCCGGCCTCGCGGGCGGCGGCGTACTGACGGCAGTCGGCTAACGGGCGAGGTCGGCGACCGCCTCGACGGCGGCGTCGACCTGGTCCGGGGTCGTGACGATGCTGGTGCCGAACCGGACGTACGCCTCGCGGTACGGCGTCACCGACGCGACGATGCGCTGGTCGAGCAGCCGCTCGACGACCTCGAACGGGTCGCGGCCGGAGACCTCGACGCAGACCAGGCCGGCGGACAGCTCCGGGTCGCGCGGCGTGACCAGCCGGACGCCGCCGACCTCGGCGAGGCCGTCCTTGAGCCGGGTGGCCAGCTCCGCGGTGCGGGCGGCGACCCGGTCCGGCCCGATGGCCTGGTGGAACGCGAATGCCTCGGCGGCGGCCCAGCGATGCTCGAACGCCTGGTAGCCGCCGGGCGTGTTGCCGGCGCCGAACGGGCTGGGCTGGTCGTCGCCGGTGAGCCAGTTGCCGAAGCTGGGCGCGGTGAACGACGGGATGATGGGCGCGACCGCGGCGCCGGCGGCGGCCGACGCCCAGACGAGGCCGGTGCCGCGCGGGCCGAACAGCCACTTGTGCGTGCCCGACACGAACACGTCGCAGCCCAGGTCTCCGGGGCGCGCGGCGTCGGCGCCCAGCCCGTGGACGGCGTCGAGCACCAGGACCGCGCGGTCTGCCTCGGCCCGGCCGGCGTTGGCCGCGGCGACGGCGTCGGCGATGCCGCGCACCGGCAGCTTCACGCCGGTGCTCGAGTGCACCCACGTCAGCGCGACGACCCGGGTCTCCGGCCGGAGCGCGGCGGCCACCCGGCCGGTGACGTCGTCAGCACTCACCGTGGCGGGGTCGTCGTAGAGCGGGATCTGCTCGACCTCGGCGCCGCTGCGGGCGGCGGCCAGCCTGAGCGCCTCGTGGGTCGCGTAGAAGTCGTGCGTCGTGGTGAGGACGTGGTCGCCGGGCCGCAGCGCGAGCCCGTGGTAGACGAGGGCGAGGCCCATCGTCGTGCTGCCGGTCAGCGCCAGCTCGGCCGGGTCGACGCCGAGGTACACGGCCGCGGCGGCCCGCACCTCGTCGTCGCGCTCCACCTCACCGGCGACGGTGGCCGCCCGGGTCGGCGTCGAACGCGTCGCGCCACCGCTCGACGGCGGCCCGCACCGGCGCCGGGTGGCTGGCCAGCACGTAGGCGGCGAAGTGTGCGAGCTCGGGGTCGAGGGCGAACTGGGCACGCACCACGTCCCAGTCGGAGAGGTCCAGGTCCTCCAGCGGCGGCGGTGACGTCGCGGCGGCCGGCTCGTCCCCGTCGTCGCCGGATGAGCAGCCGGCCAGCAGCGCCGGAGCGCCCGCGGCCAGCAGCGCGCCGCCGGCCAGCACCGATCGTCGCCGCAGCCGCGCGTCCGCCATGGCCGGACGCTACACCGGCGAGGGTGGCCGGAACAGGGCTCAGCGGCCGTCCTCGACGAGGGCCTCGGTGGCGACCCGGCCGGCGTCGGCCGTGCGCCGGAGGAAGTCGGCGAGCAGCTCCAGGTCGTCCGGGGTGTAGTCGGCGAGCAGGCCGTCCATCGCGCTGTTCATGCCGGCGAACTTGCCGAACAGCTCGGGGTTGCGCTCGCGGCGGGCGCGGACGATGACGGCCCGACGGTCGGCGGGGTCACGCTCACGGGCGATCCACTCGCCCCGTTCGAGGCGGTCGAGGACGCCGGTCAACGTGGCGGCGTGCAGGCCAGTGCGCCGCGCCAGCGCGCTGGGGCTCAGCGGACCGTGGCGCTTGATGACGTCGAGGCAGTCGAAGTCGGTGTCGCGGAGGTCGAAGGACGCGCTGATCTGATGGTTCAGCAGGGACAGCTGGACGCTCAGCTCGCGCATCGACTCCTTGATCGCCGCACCCGACCGGCGCCGCCGGCGGCGCGCGGCGGCAGCGTCGTCACCGGCCGTGATGGTCATCTACGCACGATATCGCAGCCCGGACTGTGACGCCTCTCATAAGGTACGGAACTCAAAGTAGATGTTACGGTTCTCGTATTATACGAGTTGTTGAGTAATCGAGGAGACCATCATGATCCTGGTGACCGGAGCGACCGGAAGGGTCGGACGCCCCCTGATCAACCTGCTGCGCATCGCGGGCGCCGGCGTGCGTGCAGTCAGCCGCGACGCGACGGAGGCCGAGCTGCCGGCGGGCGTCGAGGTCGTCGAGGGCGACCCGTCCCGGCCGGACACCGTCGCGGATGCACTGGACGGCGTCACGTCGCTGTTCCTGCATCCCCGCGCCGTGGGCGACGGCGCAGCCGACCTCGTGGACCTGGCCCGGCGAAGGGGGGTGCGGCGGGTCGTGGCGCTGGCGGCGATCAACATCGACGACGACCCGTCCGAGCAGCCGTCGCGGCTGGCCGGCGATCGTAACCGGGAGGCCGAAGAGGCCGCCGCCGGCAGCGGGTTGGAGTGGACCAGCCTCCGTCCCAGCTTCTTCGCCGCCAACGCGATCACCATGTGGGGCGCTCAGATCCGAGCCGGCGACGTCGTCCGTTACGCGTATCCGGATGTCAGCGAATCGCCGATCCACGAGCACGACATCGCGAGCGTCGCCGTGCATGCCCTGCTCACCGACGATCTCGTCGGCCGGCGGGTGGAGTTGACCGGACCCCAGACGCTCACCCACGCCGAGATGGTCGGCGTCATCGGCGACGTCCTCGGCCGGCCGTTGCGCTACGAGGAGCTCGACCCCGGCGTCGCCGCCGAGCGCATGGTCGCGCACGGCCTGCCCGAGCCGTTCGTCACCGCGCTGCTGGCCAGGTACGCCCGGATCGCCGGCACCCGGCAGCCGCCCTCTGACGACGTCGAGAAGGTTCTCGGCCGGCCTGCGGTCGCCTTCGCCCAGTGGGTCGCGGACCACGCCGCCGCCTTCACGTTCGAGGATCGCCGATGAAGCTCACCGTCGTCGCCGCCACCGGCGGGGTCGGCCGGCACGTCCTCGAGCAGGCCGTCGACGCCGGCCACGACGTCACCGCGATCGTGCGCAACCCCGCCGGACTCACGCGCCCGGTCCGCACCGAGGTCGCCGACCTGGCCGCACCCGACGCCGCGGCGCTCGAGTCGGCGGTCGCGGGCGTCGGGCTGACGAAGGATGCCGGGGCGGGGATCTTCATCCGGTACGTGGTGACGCCGCTGTCGAATCGGTTCATGGGCCGGCACTACGCCGACGTCGCGCTGATGGAGGACCTCCTGCGCGGCAGCGGTCTGGAGTGGACCGCGGTCGGTCTGCCGTTGCTGACCGACAAGCCGCCGACCGGCCGCTACCGCACGGCCTACGGCCAGAGCGTCCGCCGCGGCCTGCGCATCTCCCGCGCGGACGCCGCCGGGTTTCTGCTCCACGCCGTCGACCAGCCCGTCACGTTCGGGCAGACCGTCGCCGTCGCGTACTGATGCGAAACGGAGTCACCATGCGAATCGTCCACCACCTCGCCCTGGGGCTGATCCTGACCTTCTCCCTGTCGGCCGCCGGCCTCACGGCCGGTGGTGCGGGGCCCGAGCCCGCCGCGGCGCCCGGTGCCGCTCCCGACGTCGCAAGCCACCTGGGGCGATGGAACTACGACCAGCCTGACCGCGACCGCGGCATCAACATCGCCGAACTGCGGTGTCCGGCCGCGGAACCCGGCTGTGCGAGCCCGTTCCCGCACGTGCCGGCGGGATCGGTCGTCTCGCTACCGCAGGTCGGCGGCATCGTCCTCACCCAGGCCGCCAACGGCACCGTCATCGGCCGCACCGACCAGGGCTGCACCTGGCAGTTCGTGGCCCGCCAGCGATCGCTCGAACTGCACCCGGCGCCGCAGTACTGCCTCAACCCCACCATCCGATCCGGCTACACCCTGACGTCATGGACGATCACCGCGGCCGGGCGGCGAGCGGAGGAGGCCATCACCGGAATCAGCCACCACCCCAGCGGCGACTACGAGTTCGCTCTCGACAACGGCAGGCGGACCAGGGCGGAGGACCGCAGCGCGCCGGACCCCGCGAGGCGGTTCGTCGGAACGTGGACCTACGACTCAGCGGATCCCGCGGCGAACGTCAACGTCGGCATCCTGCGAACCGCCGGCTCGGACGGCGCCGTCCAGGTGCGATCCGAGCCGCAGACCGGGTCCGTCACCGTCACCTCCGAGCGTCCCGGCGCCCTGTCCGTTCACACGCGCGACGGCTGCCGGTGGACGTTCGCGGTCAGCGGGAACACGGCCGTGCTCGACCCCGCCGGCCAGACCTGCCGGGTCGCCGGCAGCACGACGGGGTCACCTCGACCTACGTGCTCACTGGCGGGGCGCTGACCCTGCGATGACCAGTACTGTCGCCACAGTCGCACGCGGCGTGAGCCTGCTGTTCGCGGGACTCTTCGCCGGCTTCCTGCTGGCAGTCCTCGTGCTCGAGACCAGCCTGCGTGCGTTCGACGCGAGCGTCTACACGCAGGTCCGTCAGGTGGAGCTCGACCGGCTCGACGCTCTGGCCTCCGCGACCCTCCTTCCGGCGCTGGCCGCCACGGTGGTGCTCGTCGTCGCCGAACGCGGGCGCGGTACCTGCGTGACCGCTGGCAGATCGCCCACTCCGCGCGGACGGTGGCCGCCGCGTCGGCGTTCGCGTGCCTTGCCCTGGCCGCACTGACCCGCCGGCCCGACCGACGTCACGACCACACCACGACCACGAACTGAGGAGAACGTCATGACCGAGATCGACCGCAGGAGGCTGCTCGCGGGGACGGCCGCCGGGGCTGCCGGAACGCTGGCCGCCGCATCGACCCACCCAGCGGCCGCTGCCCACCCGCAGCCCGGAGCGAAGGTGCTCCGGACCCCCGAGCGTCGCTTCGCCGGCCTGCCGGACTACCCGTTCGAACCGCACTACCTCCGGGTCGGGCTCGGCGACGGCTCGCGCACCACGGTGCGCATGCACTACCTCGACGAACGGCCGGCGTGGCCGGTCCGAGCGTCCGGGGAGACGATCCTGCTGCTGCACGGCAACCCGTCGTGGAGCTACCTGTACCGTCACGTCATCCCGCCCCTGGTGGCGGCGGGGCACCGGTGCGTGGCGCTGGACCTCGTCGGCATGGGGAAGTCCGACAAGCCCACCGACCGCTTCCGCTACACGTACCAGCAGCACCTGGACTGGCTCACCGAAGCCGTGTTCGAGCGGCTGGACCTGCGCGACGTCACGATGGTCTGCCACGACTGGGGCGGCACGCTCGGCCTGCGGCTGCTGGCCGAGCACCCGCACCGGTTCCGCCGGGTCGTGGCGATGAACACCGGCTTGAAGACAGGCCGCGAGGACCTGCCCGCCGAGGGCTGGATGCACCTCGCCACCTGGCTGCAGTTCACCCAGCGCACCAACCCGCTCATCCTGTCCGACGTCGTGGCCGACTTCACGACGTCGGAGCTCGATCCGGCCGTCCTGGCCGCCTACGACGCGCCGTTCCCGGACGACCGCTACCAGCACGGCGCCCGCCGGTTCGCCGTGCTCATCCCGCTCACCCCGCACGACGAGGCCACGCCGGCGTTCGAGGCGGCGTGGGAGGTGCTCGAGACGCTGGAGCTCCCGTTCCTGTGCGTGTTCGGCGAGGACGACCACGTCACCGGCGGCCGGCACGAGGCGTTGAGCGGCCGCATCCCGGGCGCCGCCGGCCAGCCCCACACCGTCCTCACCGACGCGCACCACTTCCTGCAAGAGGACAAGCCCGACGAGGTGGCGGCGGCCATCGACGACTTCATCCGCCGCACCCGGCCCTGACCAGAAGGAGCACCATGGAACTCGACCAGCTCACCACCGAAGATCCCGCGACGGCCGGCCCGGGTGATCAGCCCGCCGGACCGACCAGCTGGCGGCGCGTCATCGGCTTCGGGTTCGGCTTCGCCGTGCTCGTCGGCGTGCTCGTGACGGCGTTCGCGTGGCCGCCGGCCGAGTCGGCGCCGCGCGACGTGCCTGTCGCCGTCGTCGGCTCCGCGGCCGCCGCCGACCAGCTCGAGCGGCAGCTCGACGAGGCCATGCCGGGCGCCCTGGACCTGCGGAGCGCACCGGACGCCGACGCCGCCCGACGACTCATCGAGGAGCGCGAGGTCTACGGCGCGATCGTCCTCGAGCCCGCCGGCCCACCCCGGCTGCTGACCGCCTCGGCGGGCAGCCCGGTCGTCGCGCAACTGCTGGCCGGCATCGCCTCCCCGGAGTCGGCGCCGGCGGTCGAGGACGTCGTCCCGCTGCCCGACGACGACCCTCGCGGCTCCGCCTTCACCGCGGCCGCGCTGCCGATGGTGCTCGGCGGCATGGTCGTCGGCATCCTGATGTCGTTCCTGGTGACGGGCGTGTGGCGACGGGTGGCCGGCGCACTGGTCGCGGCCATGGCCGCCGGCGGGGTCGTGACGCTGGTCGCGCAGGCCTGGCTCGGCGCCCTCGGCGGCAGTGCCTGGGCCAACGCCGGGGCGATCGCGCTGATCGTCGCCGCGATCTCCTTGACCATCACCGGCCTGGTGGCGCTCCTCGGACCGGCCGGCATCGGCCTCGGTGCTGTCATCATGTTCCTGGTCGGCAACTCGATCTCCGGCGTCTCGTCGGCACCTGAGCTGCTGCCGACCGGGTGGGGAGCGCTCGGCCAGGCGCTTCCGGCCGGTGCGGGCGGCACGCTGTTGCGGTCGACGTCGTACTTCGACGGCGCCGCCGCCGGCGGCCCGGTGCTGGTGCTCGCCGCCTGGGCGGTCGCCGGTCTGGCGCTCGTCGCGCTCGGCCGGCGCGTGCGCCCGTCGGCCCACCACGCACTGGCGGGCTAAAACAGGACGGGAAGCCGGGCGGCGAGCAGCTCGTAGTCGCCCGGCCCGTTGTAGGCGTGCGCCGACAGCCGGAGGAACGCCTGCCCGGCGTGGACGGTGACGTTGACCTCGGCGCCCGCCTCGCGGGCGATCCGCCGGCGCAGCGCCTCCTCGGCCGCCTTGTCCTCGACGCGGACGGACGGCGGCAGCGCCACCAGGCGCATGGTCGCGGCGGGGGCCGCCAGTTCCGGCACCTCGCCGCCGGCCGCATTGGCCACCTCGTCGGCACCGTCGGCCAGCATCGCCGACACCGCCGCACGGGCGGCCGGCCAGTCCAGCTCGTCCAGCATGTCCAGAGCCGCACCGGCCGCCAGCCACGGCACGTAGTCCGCCGTCGCCTGCCAGTCGAACCGCTCGGGCAGCGACGCCTGCTCGGACCACGACACCACCAGCGGCATCGTCCGCGACCGCCACCGCGGGGCGACGACGAGGCCGGCGGTGCCGCGCGGGGCGCAGGCCCACTTGTGGAAGTTGCCGGCCCAGAAGTCCGCGCCCTCCGGCACCGGCAAAGGAACCAGGCCGGGACCGTGCGCGCCGTCGACGATGACCGGGACGCCGGCCGACCGGCACAGCTCGATCAGCCGCGCCACCGGGAAGACGGTCGCCGTCGCGGACGTCACCTGGTCGACCAGCACGACGGAAGCGCCGGACACGGCCGGCGCCAGCAGCGCCACCACCTCGTCGGGCGACGCCGTCAGCGGCACGGGCACCTCGACGACGGTCGCGCCGCGCAGCCGGGCGAACCGCTCGGCCGCGAACCGCACTGCGCCGTAGCAGTGCGACGTGACGACGATGCGCCCGCCGGGCGGCACGTCCACCGCCGTCAGCGCGACCGTCACGCCCGCGCTCACGTTCGGGACCAGCGCGAACCCGGCCTCGTCGGCGCCCACCCACGCGGCCAGCCGGCGCCGCGCCGCCGCCACCCGGTCGGGCAGCGCCCGGAACCACGCCGCCGGGTTCGCCTCGCTCTCCGCCCGCAGCCGCGCCGCCGCCTCCTGCGCGGCCCGCGGGACCGCGCCCCACGAGCCGTGGTTGAGGTGGAGGACGGCGGGGTCGAGGGTCCACAGGTCAGGCCGGGGCCGCCACGCGGGTCTATTTGAGACTGACGTCAGACCTTGCGGTCGGCAGTCACTCGAAGTCACCGCCCCATCCTTCCCGCGACTCCCGGGGTCCGGAAAATCCACTCTTGACCCACATCCTGTTTCCTCTACCCTATAGGAAACACGCGCCTCGAAGAGGAGACTCGATGCCCGACCCCATCAGCAGCATCGTCCGCGAACCGGCGCGGATCCCCGGTGGCGAGTGGTTCACCGGAGCCGGCCTGGGCATCTTCGTCCACTGGGACCACGCCAGCCAGCAGGGCATCGAGATCTCCTGGCCGCTGGTCGGGCGCTCGATCATCCCGGGGGTCGACGTGCCGGAGGACCCAGTGACGGTGGAGCAGTACCAGTCCAGCGCCCCGATGTTCGACCCGCGGCAGTGGGACGCGTCGACGCTGGCAAAGCTCGCCAAGAACGCCGGCGCCACCTACGTCGTGTTCACCACCCGCCACCACGCGGGCTACTCGATGTTCCACACCAAGCACTCCGACTTCGGCGTCGAGCACGGCCCGTTCGGCCGCGACATCGTGCGCGAGTACGTCGACGCCGTCCGGGCCGAGGGACTGCGGGTCGGCTTCTACTACAGCCTCTCCGACTGGCACCACCCCGACTACCCCGCGTTCGCCGACACCGACCGTCCCTACCCGGCCGAGCACTGGCCGGCGGCCGGGCGCCCGGAGAACGCCGGCCTGCCGGTCGCCACCGACCGGCACCGCCGCTCCAGCCCTGAGCAGTGGGCCCGCTACCTCGACTACCTGCGCGGCCAGCTCACCGAGCTGCTCACGAACTACGGCACCATCGACCTGCTCTGGTTCGACGGCGAGTGGGAGCGCTCGCCCGAGGAGTGGGACTCCGCCGGCCTGCGCGCGCTGATCAAGAGCCTGCAGCCTGACGTCGTCATCAACGAGCGGCTGCCCGAGCAGGGTGACTACAAGACGCCGGAGCAGGCGTTCCCGCTGACCGCGCCGGAGGGTCCGTGGGAGCTGTGCCTGACGATCGGCCAGATGTGGGGCTACCGCCCCGGCGACACGAAGAACAAGTCCGCGCGCTCGCTCGCGGTCAGCCTCGTCGAGGTCGTCAGCCGGGGCGGCAACCTGCTGCTCAACGTCGGACCGCGCGGCGACGGCAGCCTGGTCGAGGCGCAGGCCGAGCGGCTGGGCCAGCTCGGCGACTGGCTCGCCACGCACTCCGAGGCGGTCGTCGGCACCGCCCCGGCCACCGGCGTCGACTTCTACGGGCCCACCACGGCCCGCGACGGCGTCGTCTACCTGCACCTGGTGAACCGGCCGGTCGAGGAGATCGTCGTGCGCGGGCTGCCCGTGCGCCGCGTCACCGGCGTCCGGCTGGTCGGCACCGGCGCGGCGCTGCCCTACGAGGTGGCGTTCGAGGTGCACGAGGTGAGCGGCGACGACACCGCCGAGCCGCTCGGTGAGATCCGCATCGCCGCTCCCGAGCCGACCGGCGCGCTCGTCGACGTCGTCGCGGTGGAGTTCGAGTGACCATCGACTTCCAACGGAGGAAGCCATGCACGTGAGACACCTGACCACGACGGTGGCCGCCGTCGCCGGACTCGCCGTCACGCTGACGGCCTGCGGCGGCGGTGACGACGACAGCACGTCGACGGCCGGCGGCCCGCTGCAGCTCTACACCTGGGTGAGCAGCCAAAGCGACCGCGAGCAGTGGGAGTCGTTCGTCGCGGAGGCACAGAAGGAGGACCCGGACCTCGACATCACCATCGAAGGACCCAGCTTCGAGGACTACTGGACCAAGGTGAAGACCCGGCTCTCCGGCGACGACACGCCCTGCCTGCTCACCACACAGGCGGCCCGCGCGCAGGAGCTGGACAGCCTGCTGATGCCGCTGGACGACCTCGTCGAGGAGCACGACTTCGACCTGTCGCAGGTCGACGAGTCGATGCTCGAGGGCATGACGGTCGACGGCACGCTGCGGGCCATCCCGTACGACGCCGAGCCGGTCGTGCTGTTCTACAACGTCGACGCGTTCACCGCCGCCGGCCTCACCCCGCCGGGGCCGGAGTACTCGCGCGAGCAGTTCCTCGCCGACGCGACCGCGCTGACCACCGACGACCACAAGGCGCTCGCCGTCACGCCGGGCATGTTCATCCCGGCCGCGTGGGCCACCGCGGGCGACACGTCCTGGCTCGACGGCGACGGCGGGCTGGACCTCACCAACCCCGACTTCGTCGGCCAGATCCAGGACTACTTCGACCTCGTCGCGGCCGAGGGCATCGCCGACGCGCCGAACGCGGCCGACGGCGCCGACGTCGCCCAGGAGGCGTTCACCAGCGGCGGGGTCGACATGCTGATCGAGGGCCCGTGGATGTACGGGACGTTCGACGAGGCGGCCGACTTCACCCTCGGCGTGACGATCGTCCCGTCGCCGAGCGGGCAGGCGCACGGCATGACCGCCGGGTCGGGCTTCGGCATCGCGGCGAACTGCGACCGGCCGGACGAGGCGTTCGAGGCGATCGTCGCGCTGACGTCCACCGGCGTGCAGGAGTCACTGGCGGCCTCCCGCGGCATCGTCCCGGCGCGGGCCGAGGCGCTGCCGGCGTGGGCCGAGGGCAAGTCGCCCGGCGCCGCCGACGTCGTCACCGCGCTGCTGGGCAACGCGACGGCGCAGGTCACCACGCCGACCTGGAACCAGGTCGAGACGCTGATGACGCAGTACAGCGTCGAGGGCTACCGCGGCGAACGCAGCGCCGAGGAGATCATGGGGACCATCCAGGACTCGGTCGGCGGCTGATCGCATGGAGGTGATGACGGGGACGCGGACGGCGGCAGCCGCGCCGTCCGACCCGGACCCGCCGCCCAAGACACGGCGGCGGCGCGACGACGCCGCGGTCGCCGCGCTGTTCCTGGCGCCCGGGCTGGCCGGCTTCGTGCTGTTCATCGTGGTGCCGCTGGGCGGGTCGGCGGTGATCAGCCTGTACGAGTGGCCGCTGTTCGGCACGCCGGCCTTCGTCGGCCTGGACAACTACAGCAAGCTCTTCGGCGACCCGGCGTTCTTCACCGCGCTGACCAACACGCTGCTCTTCGCCGTCGTCTACACGGCGCTGAACCTCGCACTGGCGCTGGGGATCGCGCTGTGGCTGGGCACCCGGATGAAGGGCGCCGGCATCTGGCGGGTGGTGTTCTTCCTGCCCGTCATCACGCCGATGGTGGCGAACGCGCTGGTCTGGCGGCTCATGCTGTCGGACGACGGCGTGCTGAACGCCGCGCTCGGGCGGGCCGGCGTCGACGGTCAGTCGTGGCTGTCGGACTCGCGGTTCGCGCTGGCGGCGGTGATCGCGATGTCGGTGTGGCAGTCGTTCGGCTACAACGTCGTCGTCATCACCGCCGGGCTGACCTCGATCCCGAAGGAGATCCTGGAGGCCAGCCGCATCGACGGGACGAACCCGTGGCAGCGGCTGCGCTACACGATCCTGCCGATGATCTCGCCCTCGCTGTTCTTCGCCTCGACGATGACGATGATCGGCGCCTTCCAGGTGTTCGTCCAGGCCCAGGTGCTGACCCGGGGCGGGCCGGGCGAGTCGACGAACACGCTGGTGCTCTACCTCTACCGCAACGGGTTCTCCTTCGACCGGCTCGGCTACGCGTCGGCGATCGCCTGGGTGCTGTTCGTCGTCGTCATGCTCGTCACGGCGGTGCAGTTCGCCGGCCAGCGCAGGTGGGTGAACTATGACAAGTGACGTCCTGACGGCCGCGACGCGGCGCCGCGCGCACCGTCGCCGCACGACGCTGACCTGGCTGAACACGGCCGCCGTCGCCGGGGTCGCGCTGATCTTCACGTTCCCGTTCCTGTGGATGTTCCTGACCGCGCTGAAGCCGGCGAACGAGGTGTTCAGCGGGTCGGCGCTCGGGTCGGAGGTGCGCTGGCGGAACTTCACCGACGCGTGGACGCTGGTGCCGTTCGGCCGGTTCATCGCGAACGGCTTCTTCGTGGCGGTCGCCGGCGCCGCGCTGTCGGTCGTGGTGGCGGTGCTGTCGGCGTACGCGTTCTCGCGGCTGCGCTTCCGCTACCGCGACCGGCTGTTCCTGCTGTACGTCGCCACGCTGGTGCTGCCGCAGGAGGTGCTCGTCGTCCCCCTGTTCATCATGATGAACGAGGCCGGGTACGTCGACACCTACGCGGCGCTGATCGTCCCGTTCGCGTTCACGGCGTTCGGGACCTTCCTCATGCGGCAGTTCTTCCTGACCATCCCGGTCGAGTACGAGGAGGCGGCCCGCATCGACGGCGCCTCGCGCGTGCGGACGCTGTGGTCGGTGCTGCTGCCGCAGCTGCGGGCGCCGCTGTCGGTGCTCGGGGTGTTCTCGTTCATCGGCTACTGGAACTCCTACCTGTGGCCGCTCATCGTGATCAACACGCAGGACAAGGCCACCGTGCCGCTCGGCCTGACGATGTTCACCGGTGAGCACGGCACGCAGTGGAACCTCGTCATGGCGGCGTCGACCATCGCCGTCGTCCCCTCGCTCTTCATCGTCGTGCTGCTGCAGCGGCAACTGATGAAGGGCGTCAGCATGGGTGGATTCGGAGGACGCTAGTGACCACACGCGACACGCTGCGGATCGTCGAGGCGCAGGCCTGGCTGTGCGACGTCCCGGTCGAGACGGTGCGCACCGACGCCGTCCAGTCCTTCGTCAAACAGGAGACGATCTTCGTCACGGTGCGCACCGCCGACGGCGTCACCGGCACCGGCTACAGCTACACGATCGGGACCGGCGGCGCGGCCGTGCTCAGCCTGCTGCGCGAGAGCCTGCTCGGCCTGCTCGTCGGCCTCGACGCGGGCCGGCCCGAGCAGGTGTGGTCGACGCTGTACGCGGCGACCCGCGCGACGACGGTCGGGCCGATCACGGCACTGGCGCTGGCCGCCGTCGACACCGCCGTCTGGGACGCGCGCTGCCGGGCGACCGGGCTGCCGCTCTGGGTGGCCGCCGGGGGCGCGCGGCCGCGGGTCCCGCTCTACGACACCGAGGGCGGCTGGCTGCACCTCACCCCCGACGAGCTGGTCACCCAGGCGTCCGAGGCGAAGCGGCGCGGCCTGCGCGGCGTGAAGATCAAGGTCGGCAAGCCGCACGCCGGTGAGGACGCCGAACGGCTGCGGGCCGTGCGCGATGCCGTCGGGCCGGATCTGCACCTCATGGTCGACGCGAACCAGTCGATGACGGCGGCCGAGGCGATCAGGCGGGCGGCGCTGTTCGAGCCGCTGGACCTGTTCTGGCTGGAAGAGCCGCTGCCGGCCGACGACGTCGCCGGGCACCGCCGGCTGGCGCGGTCGACGACGATCCCGGTGGCGGTCGGCGAGAGCATGTACTCCGTGGGCCACTTCCGCGAGTACCTCGCCGCCGAGGCCGCGAGCATCGTCCAGGTCGACGTCGCCCGCATCGGCGGCATCACGCCGTGGCTCAAGGTGGCGCACTTGGCCGAGGCGTTCAACGTCCAGGTGGCGCCGCACTTCCTCATGGAGCTGCACGTGTCGCTGACCTGCGCGGTCCCGAACGGGTTGTACGTCGAGCGGATCCCGCAGCTGCGCGCCGTCACCACCGCCGAGATGGCCGTCGCCGACGGTGACGCGGTGGCGCCGTCGGAACCCGGGCTGGGCATCGCCTGGGACCTGGACGCGCTCGACGGGCTGCGGGTGGCCTGATGCGGGCGTTCGGGCGGGGCGGCCTGGAGGTCGGGCCGGTCGGGTATGGCGTCGCCGCGCTGGGCGACCTGTACCAGGCGCTGGCCGCCGACGTGTGGCCTCGGTGCGTGCCGGCCGCGTGGTCGGCCGGCATCCGCTACTTCGACGTCGCGCCGCACTACGGTCTCGGCCTCGCCGAGGAGCGGCTCGGCCGCAGCCTGGCCGGGTTCCCGCGCGACGAGTACGTGGTGTCGTCCAAGGTCGGCCGGCTGCTGGTGCCCAACGACGGATACGCCGGCGAGCGCGACGACGAGCTGTTCGACGTGCCCGCGACCCGGCGGCGGGTCCGCGACTACTCCCGCGACGGCGTGCTCCGCTCGCTGGAGGACACGCTGGCGCGGACCGGGCTGGACCGCGTCGACCTGCTGTTCGTCCACGACCCCGACGACCACTACCGCGAGGCGCTGGACGGCGCGTTCCCGGCGCTGGAGGAGCTGCGGTCGCAGGGGGTGATCCGGTCCTACGGCGCCGGCATGAACCAGTCGGCGCTGCTCGCCGAGTTCGTCCGAAACACCGACCTCGACGTCGTCATGCTGGCCGGCCGGTACACGCTGCTGGACCAGAGCGCGCTGGACGACCTGCTGCCGCTGGCCGCCGAGCGCGGCGTGTCGGTGGCGGCCGCGGGCGTGTTCAACTCGGGCATACTGGCGACGCCGCGGCCGGACCCGGCGGCGCGGTACGACTACACGCCCGCGTCGGGCGACGTCGTCGGCCGGGTCCTGCGCATCGCCGCGGTCGCCGAGCGGTACGGCACGACGGTGCCCGTGCTGGCGGCGCGGTTCCCGCTCGCCCATCCGGCGGTCGCCACCGTCGTGCTGGGGGCGGAGTCGCCGGAGCAGGTGACCCGGAACGCCGCGCTGGCAGCCGAGCCCGTCGACCCGGACGTCTGGGCGGAGCTGATCGACGCCGGCCTGCTGCGGGCCGACGTGCCCATCGACGCCGAGATGAAGGGATGACGCGATGCGCGTGGCGTTGCACTCTGTGCTGCGACCGGGGAGCGAGCTGGACTACGACCGGGAGCACGAGCGGATACCGGACGACCTCGTGGCGACGTTCGCGCGGGTCGGGATCCACGAGTGGACCATCTGGCGAGTCGGCGACCGGCTGTTCCACCTGGTCGAGTGCGACGACTTCGGCGCGGCGTTGGCCGCACTGGCCGACGATCCGGCGAACGAGCGGTGGCAGGCGCAGATCGGCGGGTTCGTCGACCGGTTCGTGGGCGGCGACGACGGCGGGCCCGCGCCGCTGCCGGAGGTGTGGGACCTCGACCGGCAGCGACAGGACAGTTCTCGATCTTCGTCTCGTTAGGATGATGCTGTGACCATCGGCCCTGATCACGCGGCACGTCTCGTGCCCGAGCGCCGCGCGCTGGCCGACGACGTCTACGACGTCATCCTCGGCCTGCTCATGGATCACCGCATCGAGCCCGGCGCCAAGGTCAGCATCGACGGCATCGCCCGCGACTTCGACGTGTCGCCCACCCCCGTCCGCGAGGCGCTGGCCCGGCTGGAGTCCGAGGGCCTGGTCGTCAAGCGGCCGCTGCGCGGGTACACCGCCGCGCCATTGCTCGACGCCGAAGGCTTGCGCAAGTTGTTCGAGATGCGCCGCATCCTCGAGCCGGCCGCCGCCCAGCTCGCCGCCGGGCGGATGACCCCGGCGACGGTGGCCGCGCTCCAGGAGCTGGCCGACGACATGCGGGCCAGCGCGTCGTCGGCGCAGGACGAGGGCACCCGTTACCAGGACTACCGCGACTTCGCCGACCAGGACGCCCAGTTCCACCGCATCATCGCCGAGCACTCCGGCAACGACCTGCTGGCCGACGCCATCGTCCGGCTGCGCTCGCACATGCACCTCTACCGGCTGTACTTCAAGCACGGCATCGAGCAGGACACCTCCGGCGAGCACGAGGCCGTCCTCGACGCGTTGCGCGGCCGCGACGCCGCCGCCGCGGCCGCCGCCATGCTCGACCACATCGAGCACTCCTACGCCCGCATGGCACCTCACGTCGAGGACTGACCCCACCGCCCCGGAAATGAGGCTCCTGCTGCTTCCGCGGGCTACGCGCGCCTCAAGTCTGGCGACGGGCGGCAGCTGTTGGCGTCCTGGGCGTGAGGCGCCGTTGGGGTCGGGGACGTCACGAGGCGTTCGTCCGCCTCACCATGCATGCAGCCGTGGTGGAGCACCAGAAGTCCTGGTGATTTCCGCGCCCGGAGGCGTTCGGAGCAAAAATCGCCACAATTCGCAATGGTGACGATCCCCGCCGGACGGCAGGCTGCCTGAACCGGATCCGATGGCGAGGAGTCTTGCGTTGATCGCACGCAGAATCACGGCCGCCCTGCTCGGCGCGTTCACGGTGGTGGCGCGAGCGTAATGTTCCCGGTAACGTCACGGCGCCGGGACGTACGATCGGACCGGCGTCGGCCGGGGTCCCGGCACCGTCCAGCCGCGGATGCCGCACAGAGCGTGGGAGGGAAGATGAACGCCGGGAGCACGGACGACAAGCCGAACCTGCGGTCCATCGCGTCCCTCGCCGGCGTCTCGCACATGACCGTCTCGCGCGTCCTCAACGACCACCCCAACATCCGCCCGGAGACCCGCGAGAAGGTCCTGCGCGTCGTCGAGGAGCTCAACTACCAGCGCAACAGCGCCGCCCGGGCGCTCGCGACCCGCAAGTCGCGGCGCATCGGCGTGATCGTCGACCGGCCGGTCGAGATCGGGCCCGACAGCACGCTGCGCGCCGTCGAGCACGCCGCGCGCGAGGCCGGCTACTCCGTCAGCTCCGTCGCCGCCTCTCCCGACGACGACGGCGTGCGGCCGCGCGAGGCCGTCGCGTACCTGACCGCGCACGGCATCGACGCGCTCTGCGTCATCGCTCCGCGCGCGTCCTCCGTCGACGTGCTGCGCGAGCTGACCGACGGCATGCCGACGCTGATCGTCAAGGCCGACGACGACGCCAACTTCCTCACCGCCTCAGTCGATCAGCGACTCGGCGCGACGCTCGCCGTCCAGCACCTCATGGACCTCGGCCACCGCGAGATCGTGCACGTGGCCGGTCCGCTGGACTGGCTGGACGCCCGGGCGCGCGAGCGCGGCTGGCACGCGCACCTGAAGAAGGCCGGGCTACACATACCGCCGGCGTTCGTCGGCAACTGGTCGGCGGACTCCGGCTACGAGTTCGCCGTCGCGTTCGACGAGCTGCCGCCGTTCACCGCGATCTTCGCCGCGAACGACCAGATGGCGCTGGGCATCCTGCACGGCTTCCGCGACCGCGGCATCCGGGTCCCCGAGGACGTCAGCGTCGTCGGGTTCGACGACCTGTCGGTGTCGCGGCACTTCCTGCCCACGCTCACGACGGTGCGGCAGGACTTCCACGCCCTCGGCACGCTCGCGGTGGAGATCCTCGTCGCCGCGGTCGAGGGCCGCAGCACCGAGCGGCGCTCGCGGATCGCACCGGAGCTGATCGTGCGCGAATCAACCGCCGGGCCTCGCACTATGTAACGCCGGACAGTACTATTTCACTCCTTGCGCGACCTGTGTGTTCCCGGTAACATCTGGCCCGTTCTAGGCCACGAACCACGCCGGAAGGCACGGGTCTCAAGGAGGAGATCGATGCGTAGCACCCCACGAGTCGCACGGGCCTTCGCGGTTGCCGGGGCACTGACCCTCGCACTCACCGCGTGCGGCGGAGGCGACGACGACACCAGCACCAGCAGCGGCGACGACGGCGGCGAGCTCGTCACGGTCGGTTTCGTCGCGGTCGGCCCCGAGGGCGGCTGGCGCCAGGCGAACGAGGCGAACGTCCAGGACACGTTCACCGAGGAGGCCGGCTTCGAGCTGAAGTACGCCCCCGCGACCAACCTCGACCAGCGGTCGCAGATCGACGCATTCACGTCGTTCGTCGACGAGGGCGTCGACGTCATCCTGCTGTCCGCCACGGAGGGCGCCGGCTGGGAGGACTCCCTGCGCCGCGCCCAGGAGGCCGAGATCCCGGTCATCCTCATCGACCGCGGCATCGAGCCGGACGACACCGACCTCTACGTCACCCGGATCGCACCGGACAACTACGAGGTCAGCACGTCGGTCGCCGAGTGGGCGGTCTCGGCCTTCCCGGACGGGGCGAACTACTTCGTGCTCGAGGGCCCGGCCGGCGTCTCCGTCGTCAACGAGCGCAACCGCGGCTGGGACGACACCGTCGAGTCCGTCCCCAGCCTGGTCAAGATCGGCGCGCAGACCGCGAACTGGTCCACCGAGGAGGCCAAGAGCGTCTTCGAGACCGTCCTGCGGGCCAACAACAACGACATCCAGATCGTGTTCGCGCAGAACGACGAGATGGGTCTCGGTGCCGCGATCGCGGTCGAGGAGGCCGGCCTGACGCCGGGCGTCGACGTCCAGATCGCCACCATCGACGGCACCAAGCCCGCGCTCGAGGCGCTCTCCGAGGGCCGGCTGAGCTTCGTCGCCGAGTACAACCCGCTGTTCGGCGAGACGGCACTCGAGGTCGTCAACCAGGTCCTGGACGGTGAGGAGGTCGAGCCGTACATCGTGGTGCCGAGCGAGGTCTTCGACTCGGCCGAGGCCGCGACGGCCGCCCTGCCCAGCCGCAAGTACTGAGGAACCGGGAGCCGTCATGACCGGAGCGCCACCGATCGTCGAGATGACCGGCATCTCGATCTCGTTCCCCGGGGTCAAGGCCCTCGACGATGTCGACTTCCGCCTGTTCCCCGGCGAGGTGCACACCCTCATGGGCGAGAACGGGGCCGGCAAGTCGACGCTCATCAAGGCGCTCACCGGTGTCTACAAGATCGACGAGGGGCAGATCCTGGTCGCCGGCGAGGAGCGCCGCTTCAGCGGCACCGCCGACGCCCAGGCGGCCGGGGTCGCCACCGTCTACCAAGAGGTCAACCTCTGCGCCAACCTGTCCGTCGGCGAGAACGTGATGCTGGGCCACGAGGTGCGCGGCCCGTTCGGCATCAACTGGCGGGCGACACACCGGGCGGCGGCCGAGGTCCTGGCCACGCTCGGGCTCGAACAGCTGGACCTGCGCCGCCCGCTCGCCACGTTGTCGCTGGCCCTGCAGCAGCTGGTGGCGATCAGCCGGGCCATGGTCACCAAGCCGAAGGTGCTCATCCTCGACGAGCCGACCTCCAGCCTGGACGCCAACGAGGTGACCCACCTCTTCACGGTCATCCGCCGGCTGCGCGGCCAGGGCGTCGCGATCCTGTTCGTCACGCACTTCCTCGACCAGGTCTACCTGATCAGCGACCGCATCACCGTCCTGCGCAACGGCGCCTTCGTCGGCGAATACCCGACCCGCGAGCTGGACCGCACCACGCTGATCTCGAAGATGATCGGCAAGGACTTCGCGACGCTGCGCTCGCTGGGCAGCGAGCGGCAGTCGCACCACTACGAGCCGCGCGGCGAGCCGCTGCTGCGGGCCGAGGACCTCGGCCGCAAGGGCTCGTCGGAGCCGACCGACCTGGAGCTGCACAAGGGCGAGGTGCTCGGCCTCGCCGGGCTGCTCGGCTCCGGCCGGACCGAGCTGGCGCGGCTGCTGTACGGCGCGGACCGGCCGGACAGCGGCACCGTGTGGCTGCGCGGGAAGAAGACCGACATCCACACGCCGACCGCGGCGCTCGCGCACCGCATCGCGTTCTCCAGCGAGAACCGGCGCGACGAGGGGATCATCCGCGACCTCACCGTCCGGGAGAACCTCGTCCTCGCCGTCCAGGCCAAGCGCGGCTGGTTCCGGCCGCTGTCGCGCAAGGAGCAGGACACCCTGGTCCGCAAGTACCTGACCGAGCTGAACGTCCGTCCGGCCGACCCGGAGCGGCCGATGAAGTTCCTGTCCGGCGGCAATCAGCAGAAGGTGCTGCTCGGCCGCTGGCTGGCCACCGAGCCGGACCTGCTCATCCTCGACGAGCCCACCCGCGGCATCGACGTCGGCGCCAAGGCGGAGATCCAGGCCGCCGTCGCGGCGCTGGCCGCCAAGGGCGTGGCCGTCGTGTTCATCTCCTCCGAGCTCGAGGAGGTGGTCCGGCTGAGCGATCGCATCATCGTCATGAAGGACCACCGCAAGCTCGCCGAGCTGGAGAACGGCCCGCACGTGACGGCGGAGACCATCGTCGCCGTCATCGCCGACGAGGGCGACGACGAGGAAGGTGACTCCGAATGACCGACGTGGCCGCGCGGCTGGCCGCCAAGCGCGGGGCGATCGTGCGCAACCAGGCGTTCTGGGGCGTCGTCGCGATCGTGCTGCTGCTGGCGATCAACGTCAGCTCCGACCCGGGCTACCTCTCCATCGGCTACAACGACGGACGCCTGTCGGGCAACCTCATCGACATCCTGCGCGCCGCCGCGCCGATCCTGATGATCGCGGTCGGCATGTGCCTCGTCGTCGCCACCGGCGGCATCGACCTCTCCGTCGGCTCGATCATGGTCGTGGCCGGCGCGGTGTCGATGGAGCTGCTCAGCGGCATGGACGGCACCACCAGCGACGCGGCGCTGACGCTGGCGATCGCGCTGGGCATCGCGACGGTGCTGGGCGCGGTGAACGGCGTCCTCGTCTCCGTGGTCGGGCTGCAGCCGTTCATCAGCACGCTGGTGATGATGCTGGCCGGCCGCGGCATCGCGAAGGTCATCACCGGCGGGCAGAACACCACCGCCGACAACGACTCGTTCGCGTGGCTGGCCAACGGCTACGTCGTCGGCATCCCCGTCGTGTTCCTACTCTCGATGGCCATCGTCGCGCTGGTGTGGCTGTTGGTGCGGCGCAGCGCGCTCGGGCTCATGCTCGAGGCGATCGGCATGGATTCGCGCGCCAGCCGGCTCGCCGGGGTGAAGCGGCGCAGCCTGCAGCTGACGGTGTACTCCGTGAGCGGCCTGCTGGCCGGGGTCGCCGGCGTGTTCGCGACCGCCAGCGTCATGACGGTGGACGTGTCGCGCACCGGCTACCAGCTGGAGCTGGACGCGATCCTCGCCGTCGTCATCGGCGGGACGTCGCTGGCCGGCGGCAAGTTTTCCATCGGCGGTGCCGTGATCGGCGGGCTGCTGATCGCGACGCTGGACAAGACGGTCGTGTTCCTGGGCATCCCGGCATCGGCCACGCCCGCGTTCAAGGCCATCGTGATCGTCGTGCTCTGCCTGTTGCAGTCCGAGCGCGTCCGGTCGCTGTTCCGACACCGCCGTGCCCTCCGGGCGCAGTCGCAGAAGGAGGCCGTTGCGGCATGACCGTCACGACTCGACCGCCGACCGGCTCCGCGCCCGGCCCGGCGTCGTCGCGCCCCTCGCTGGCCGACCGGCTGGGCGCCCGCCTCAGCGCGCTGCCGACGGTGGCGGCGTTGCTCATCTTCATCGGGATGATCATCTACGGCGAGGCCGCCTACGGGCGCATCGTCCAGTTCAGCACGCTGTCGAACCTGCTGGTCAACAACTCGCACCTGATCATCCTCGCGGTCGGCCTCACGTTCGTGATCCTCACCGGCGGCATCGACCTCTCCGTCGGCGCCGTCATCGCCGTCAGCAGCGTCGCGGGGGTCATGCTGTCCAACGCGGGCTGGCATCCGGTCGCCGCCGTGCTGGTGATGGTGCTGATCGGCTCGGCGCTGGGGCTGGTGTCGGGCGTCCTCATTCAGTACTTCGGGGTGCAGCCGTTCATCGCGACGCTGGCGACGATGTTCCTCGCCCGCGGGCTCGCGTCGATGCTGAGCACCGTCCCGGAGCGGCTGGCCGACGACTCCGCGATCCGCGAGCTGGCCACCCAGCTGAAGATCATCGACGGCAACAAGGTGAACGACCTGGTGATCACGCCGGGCGTCATCGCCGCCGTCGTCATCGTCCTCGCCGGGTTCGTCGTGCTGCACCGGACCCGGTTCGGCCGCACCGTCTACGCGATCGGCGGCTCGGAGCAGTCGGCGACCCTCATGGGCCTGCCGGTGCCGGTCACGAAGCTGGGCATCTACGTCATCAGCGGCACCCTCGCCGGCATCGCCGCCGTCGTCTACACGTCCCGGCTGGGCAGCGCCCAGAACATCACCGGCATCGGCTGGGAGCTGGACGCGATCGCCGCGGTCGTCATCGGCGGGACGCTGCTCACCGGCGGGACCGGCTTCGTCCTCGGCTCGGTGGTGGGCGCGCTCGTGCTCGGCCTGATGAACGTCCTCATCACCCGCGACGGCGGCATCCGGCCGGAGATGACCACCATCATCACCGGCGGCATCCTGCTGGTCTTCGTCATTCTCCAGCGCGTCCTCGCCGCCCGGCGCCGGTCGGAGACCGGGTAGCCCGCCGGGCGATATCGTCAGCTGCCCTCTTCGAGCCGGCGGAACCAGAAGTCGATCAGCGCGTCGAGACGCCCGTTGTCATAGTGAGCGAGCGCGGTCCCGTACTCGCGGAATCGGTCGGTACCGCGCTCGACGCTCACCTCGACGGGCGGGAAGTCGAGCCGCACGAGCAGCTCGCTCAGCAGCGCGCGGATCGTGCGCCCGTTGAAGTCCGTGAAGGGATGGACGTGGAGGAATTCCCCCTCCGCGTAGGCCAGCAACTCGATCTGCAGATCCAGCGAGGTCGCGAACTCGAGACGCGTCCGGACGTTGTCCGCGTACTGACGCATCCGCATCGGGACGAGGAAATGCTCTGGCGGCACGTGCATGCCGACTCGAACGGATTCTCTCCGCCACCGACCAGCGATGTCGGGGAGGATGCTGCCGATGATCTCGACATGGAACTCCTGAGCGAGCGCCTCCGAGAACGGTCGCGCGGCGAACTCTCCGTCAGCGATACGGTCGAGCAGCCGTTCGAGATGCGGGGCGATGGCATCTGCCAGTTCGGCATAGGTCAGTTCGCCATGAGTGGTGCCGAAGCGGCGCGTCAGACCTTGCGCTTCGCCGTCGCCTTCAGGGTCCATTTCGCCGAGACCGGTTCCTTCTCCATCGCCATGCTGCTGACGACCCTATCGACAACGACGGCATGGCGTGCGGTCCGCTTCTGCGCCGCCGTTTGAGCACGCCAACGAGACAGCGACTCCTGCGCTGCCTGCCGGCCCTTCCTCGACGTCGTCATAGCGCTTCGATTCTACGTGACGCGATTGGCGACATCGTGGCGACGGTTAGCCTGGCCGGGTGACCGATCGGACGCAGACGCTCAGTGGAGCGACGGACCTGGAGCTGCCCGAGTTCGACCACCCGCCGGCCGAGCCGCTGGGGCTGCTGCGCAGCTGGCTGGCCGCCGCGGCCGGCCGTGGCGTGCGCGAGCCGAACGCCGTCGTGCTGGCGACGGCGGATGGGGCGGGCCGTCCGGCCGGCCGGGTGCTGCTGGTCAAGGAGGTCGACGAGCGCGGGCTGGTCTTCACCGGCGCCGCCGGCAGCCGCAAGGGCCGCCACCTGGCCGCGCAGCCATGGGCGTCGGTCACGTTCTACTGGCGCGAGACGCTGCAGCAGATCACCGCCGCGGGCGAGGTCGAGCAGCTCCCCACAACCGAGGCCGACCGGATGTTCGCCGAGCGGCCCCGCGACGCCCAGGTCGCCAGCGCCGTGTCGCGGCAGAGCGAGCCGCTGGCCGACGAGGCCGAGCTGCACGAGCGCGCCCGCGCCCTGCTCGAGTCCGGCCCGCCGATCCCCCGCCCGGCCGGCTGGACGGCCTACCGGCTGGTCCCGCGAGAGCTGGAGTTCTGGTACGGCAGCCCCACCCGGCTGCACCGCCGGCTCCGGTACACGGCAGCGGACGGCGCCTGGACCCACGAGCGGCTGCAGCCCCTGACGCACCCCGGTGGCGCAGGGGTCAGACCCGCGTCTCGACGGCACGCTTGAAGGCATCCAGCTGGCCGGCGTCGGCCCGGCGGATCGCGGACCGGATCAGCGGGCCGAGCAGCCGCCACAGCCCGGCCGTCCGCACGTCGGCGACGAGCGACACCGTCGTGCCGGTGGCCGCGGGCTCGCAGGTGTAGCGGTAGTCGGCAGTGACGCCGCCCTGGACGGATCGGAGCGTCACCGCGCGGCCCGGCTCGAGCGCGACGATCGTGCTGGTGCGGTCCTTGCCGCGGGCGTGGACGGTCAGCGTCGTGCCGACCTCGGTCTCGCCGCCGGGCCGCACCGCGTCGACCCCGGGCATCCAGTCGGCGGCGCGCGGCCAGTCGGTCAGCGCGGCCAGTCGGTCAGCGCGGCCCAGACGGCGGCGACCGGGCGGTCGATCAGGGTGATGACGTCGAAGGCGCGGGTCATGGCCCTCAGGGTGCTCGCCGGTGCCCGGTCCGGTCTTGTACGGATTTCATCCGTCCGGGACGAACCCCGGCGCGGCCTGCTCCGGCGTGAAGCTGCGCCGCTGCGCGGCGACATAGGCGGACGGGGTCACGCCGGTGTGCCGGCGGAAGTCGCGGATGAAGTGGCTCTGGTCGAACCAGCCCATCCGCGCGGCCAGCGCCGACCAGTGCACCGGCCCGTAGACGTCCACGCCGGCCAGCACGACCCGCAGCCGCAGGATCCGCGCCAGCACCCGCGGGCCGACCCCGACGACCTGGACGAACTCCTTGTCGAGGTGGCCGTGCGAGACGCCCAGCTCGGCCGCCAGCGCGCCGATGCTCCGCGCCGGTTCGGCCTCCAGCGCCGCGACCGCCCGCTCGCACCGCTCGACCGACGGCGGCACCGGCCGCAGCCCGGCCGTCAGCGCGGACGACACCAGCTCCAGCATCGCGTCGGGCGTCCCGCCGCCCAGCAGCGCGGCCCGCAGCGGCGCCGCGCCGGGCCACACCTCCAGCAGGTCCACCACCCGGCCACGCACCGACGCCGGCCGCAGCCCGAACAGCGCCTCGCACCCGACCGGCGTCGACACCACCCCGACGCAGTAGGTCTCGCCCAGCGGCTCGTTGACGACGGGGCGATCGTGCGGCCCGATGAGGAACCCGGTGCCGGTGACCAGCGTGTCCCCGGCCCCGTCGGCCGCCGTCTCGCGGATCGGGTCGCCGAGCACCACGACCGCGACGGTGGACCCGGTGGGCGCGATGCGCTCGGACGGGTAGTCGATGCGGCCGCGCGCGAACCACACCGACTCGACGAACCGTTCCAGCCCGGCGGGCCGGCGAGATACGAACTCGAAGCGCACGCCGCCAGTCTGCCGCTACCCGGCCTTGATCAGCGAGGTCATCCGGCGATGCCAGTCGACGTCGGCCCACATGCCGGGGAAGTGCGGCTCGGCGAAGTTGGACGTGCAGATGCCGGCCCAGCCCAGGCGCACCGCGGCCGGCACGGCGGCCTCGGCGACCGCCTTGACGTAGTCCCAGGCGTGCCGCCCGGCCGGTGACACGAAGTCGTCCATGAGGATGTGCGACCAGCCCTCGGTGGTCCAGAGCGGACGGCCGGCCGCCGCGGCCAGCGCCGCCCACCGCTCCATCTCCGCCACCAGCGCGTCGTGCCAGTACGACCGCCGCGGCCAGTACACGTCGTCGAGGCTGTCGACCTGCTGCTGCCAGGCGCCGGGGAAGCCGTGCTCGTCGAGGGAGAAGTTGGTCAGCGCGGCGTACTCGGCGACGTTGCTGGACAGCCAGATGTGTGTTTCGACGAGGTCCAGCGCGCCGTAGTCGAGGTCGAACAGCGACTCCGACACCGGCGCGACGGAAACCGTGAACCGCAGCCCGGGCCAGCGCGAGCGAAGCGTGGCGGCCGCGGCGAAGTAGCGCTCGATCTCCTGCCGCTGCCGCGGCGTCCAGATCCAGCCGCCCTCGACGGCCTGGCCGGGGATGCTCGGCTCGGTGTCGTCCAGGCGGCCGAAGATCCGCTCGTGGGCGGCCGGCAGCCAGTCGTCCAGCGGGAACTCGTTGCAGAGGTCGACGTACTCGACGGCGTCCAGCAGGCCGCGCCGGTCCAGCCCGGCCAGCGTCTCGTCCCACACCCGGGCCAGGTCCTCGGGCGTCGCGATGCCCAGCCGGCGCTGGTCGTCGTCGGCGTTGAACCAGCTGGACAGCGCCACCGTCACGCCACGGGACCGGCAGCCGGCGACGAATTCGGCCAGCGCGCCGGCCGGGTCCGCCACCCGCACCTTCGCACCGTGCGGCCCCCACATGAAGTGGTCCGGCTGCGGGTGCACCAGGAACTCGGTCGCGACGTGCCCGCGGGCGTCGGCCGCGATCAGGTGCGGGAACGCGTCGATGCGCACGCAGTCGTAGCCGCGCTCGGCCAGCTCGTCGAGGACGCGGCCGGCGTCGGCGTACTCGCGCTGGTCGCCGCCGCGTCGCAGCAGCCAGGAGAACTCCCACATCGTCACCGCTCGGGCCACGTCACACTCCTCATACGTCAGCCACGGAGCCGTCGGCGCCATAGGCCTGGTCGGGGACGGCGATCGGGCCGGGCGGCACCCGGCGGATCGCGTCGAGGTCGAGCTCCACGCCGAGCCCGGGCCGGTCGGGCACGGTCAGCCGGTCGCCGTCGTACGGCCACGGCTCGCGCTGGACGTCCGCGCGGCGCGGCTCGTCCGGGCAGAACTCCAGGATGGTGAAGTTCGGCGCGGCCATCGCGACGTGCGCCGCCGCGGCGGTCGAGACCGGCCCGGCCGGGTTGTGCGGCGCGAGCGCGCACCGGTAGGTGTCGGCGAGCGCGGCGATCTTCATCACCTCGGTGATGCCGCCGGCGTGGCACAGGTCGGGTTGCACGACGTCGACGAGCTGACGCTCCAGCACCGGGCGCAGCTCCCAGCGGGAGAACAGCCGCTCCCCCAGCGCGACGGAGATGCCGTGCGCCCGCGCCTCGGCCGCGACCGGCGCGACCAGGTCCGGCGCCTCCGGGCCGACCGGCTCCTCGATCCACCGCGGCCGGAACGGCGCCGCCGCCCGGACCAGCCGGATCGCCTCGTCCGGGCGGGCCCGGCCATGGTGGTCGACGAGCAGGTCGACGTCGGGACCGACGGCGTCGCGGACGGCGGCGAGCCGCTCGCGCAGCCGGTGCAGCCGCTCGGGCTCGGGCAGCGCGCTGTCGGCCGCCCACGCGCCGGTCTTCATCGTCCGCACCCCGGCGGCGACGAGCGCGGCGGCCTCGGCGCCCAGCGCGGCGGGATCGTAGACGCCGACATGCCGGTAGGTCTCGACCCAGTCCCGCACCGGACCGCCGAGCAGCCGGTACACCGGCACGCCGAGCAGCTTGCCGCGGATGTCCCACAACGCCTGGTCGATCGCGGCGACGGCCGACGCCAGCACGACGCCGCCGCGCCAGAACCCGTGCCGGGTGGCCCGCTGCCAGACCGCCTCGCTGGCGAGCGCGTCGGCGCCGGTCAGCCGGTCGCCCAGCTCCTCGACGGCCGCGGTCACCGTGCGGTCCCACAGCTCGGTCGACGCCTCCCCCCAGCCGTGCACGCCGCCGACGGTGGTCACCCGGACGAACAGCCAGTTCCGCACGCCGCCGGAGGTCGCGAACGTCTCGACCGCGGCGATCGGCTCAGCGGCAGTCAACGAGCACCTTCAGCACGTCGCCGGCACGGTCCGCGAGCGCGCCGAAGCCGTCCTCGACGACCCGTTCCAGCGGCACCCGCCGCGAGATCAGGTCGTCCACCGGCAGCCGACCGGACGCGATGAGGTCCAGCGCGGGCGCGCAGTCGGTGTCCCACAGGTGCGCGGCTGAGCCGACCAGCCGCTTCTCGCCGAGCACCAGGCCGACGACGTCGAGCATCTCCGGCCGCGCGCGCAGGCCGACGGCGACCACGGTGCCGCCGCGGCGGGCGAGGTCCAGCGCGAGTGGCAGGGCGCCGTCGGCCCCGCTGCACTCGACCACGGCGTCGTACCCGCCCGCACCGGCGGCCCCGGCGGGGTCGGCGGCGGCCCGCGCCCCATGCGCGACGGCCAACTCGCGACGTGACGGCACCGGGTCGACCACCAGCTCGACGACGGCGCCGGCGGCCACCGCGCAGCGGGCCACCAGCTGGCCGACGGTCCCGGCGCCGACCACCGCGACGCGGGCACCGAGCAGGTCGCCGGCCTTGCGCAGTGCCCGGACGGCGACCGAGGCCGGCTCGACCAGGGCCGCCGACTCCGGTGCGACGCCGGGCGGCACCACCAGGCAGGTGGCCGCGTGCGCCGGCATGAACCGGGCCAGCCCGCCGTCCTCGGTCTGCCCGCGCACCGCCAGCTCGGGGCACAGGCCCTCCTCGTGCCGGCGGCACCACCAGCACGCGCCGCAGCCGATGACGACGTCCGGGACGACGACGGCACCGGCCGGCGGGCCGCTGCCGTCGGCGGCGGCCGTGTGCACGCGCCCGGCCACCTCGTGGCCGAGCGTGATCGGCGCCCGCGTCCCGCGGCGCGGGTGCGGCTGAACGGGGATGGTGAGCGGGCCGTCGCGGTACTCCTCCAGGTCGGTGCCGCAGATGCCGCACCACAGCACCTCGACCAGCAGCTCGTCCGGCGCGGGCACTGGCACCGGCACGTCCTCGATCCGGACGTCGCCACGCCCGTGCCAGCGCGCCGCCCTCATCCGTCCACCACCCGGGACTCCCACGGCCCCAGCTCAATTCCGGGAGCGGACACCGTCACCGGGTCCCACGAGTGGTTCGCCACGAACCAGAGCCGGGTCCCGTCCGGCCGGCGGGCGCTGCTCACCCGGACCGACGGCGGCAGCTCGCCCCAGGCGGACGAGACCGGCTGCACGCCGCGCTCGCGCAGCGCCCACGCCACCAGCCGGCCGGTCGTCGCGACGTCCGGCAGGGTGCCGAGCCAGGTCATCCGGCCGGCGCCGACGACGTTGGTGGTGACCGCCGCGTACGGACGCAGGAACGGGTGGTCGTAGCCGGCCAGCACCTCGGCGCCCTCCGGCTCCAGCAGGTCGGCCCAGCCCTCGGCCGACCCGGAGCCGAAACCGGTCAGCGCGACCGGCTGCGCGAGCGTCGTGTACTCGGCGTACCCGGCGCCGACGGCGGCCCGCAGCGGCCCCGGCGCGCGCACGGCCCGGACCCGGGCCCACTGGTCGGCGTAGCCGCTGCGGAACGTCAGCACGACGTGCGCACCGTTCCGCGCGTGCGCGACCAGCCGCTCCAGCAGCGCGTCGTCGGCGATGTACAGGGCGGGGACGACGAGCACCCGGCACTCGTCCCACTCGCCGTCCTCGTGCACGATCCGCACCTGCGCGCCGGCGGCGAGGGCCGCGTCGTAGCAGCGCATGAAGATCCGGTGGTAGCTGTGCGGGTCGGCACGGTCGGTGCCCGGCTCCAGCAGCGGCGGCTGGAACTGCAGGGCCTTGAGGCTGTCGCGCGACGACAGCACCGCGACGTCGGCGTCCGGCACCAGCGGGTCCAGCTCCGGCCCGCCCAGCTCGGCGCCGAGCGCCGCCACCTCGCGGTACACCCGGCCGGGCTCGAGGTCGTGGCCGAGCACGCCGCCCCAGTACGTCTCGGCGCCATAGTGCAGCGTGTGCCAGTGCCAGTAGGCCAGCAGGTCCGCGCCCCGGGCGACCAGCGCGTGCGCGACCAGCCGAAGCTGCCCCGGGTACGGCGGGACGTTGGTCGCGTGCTCGCCGATCGACCCGGCCTGCGCCTCGGTGACGGCGAACCGCTCGCCCCGCGGCCCGCGCAGCGAGTACGCCATGTCGCCGCGCCAGAGCATCGTCGAGGCGCCCCGGTCGGTCAGCCACCACGGCGCCAGCGGGGTCGTCGCCTCGGGCTGCGCGTCAGGCAGCGCGATCGCGTCCTGCAGCGGGAAGTAGAGGTTCACCGCGGTGCGGTCCATGGCCGCCGGGATCCCGCGCACCGCGGTGCTGCCCAGCGAGTCGCCGCCGACCACGTCGTGGGTGACGAACATCCGCGGCGCGAGGTGCTCGCGCAGCAGGTCGCGCTGCCAGGCGAGGAACTCCACCGTCAGGCCGGCCTGGAACCGGGCCCACTCCAGCGCGTAGCCGGGGTTGGTGTTGCCGGCCGGCGCCCACAGGTCCTCGATGTCCGTCAGCCGGTGGCTCCAGTACGTCAGCCCCCACCGCTCGTTGATCGCGTCGACGCTGCCGAACTCGTCGAGGACGTGCCGGCGGAACCGGTCGACGACGGCGGGCGCGGCCAGCTCGTGCACGCCGATCTCGTTGTCGACTTGGAAGCCGATGACGCCCTCGTGCTGGCCGAACCGCTCGGCCATGGCCCGGACGACGCGCTCGACATGCCGCCGGTAGACGGGGTTCGTGAAGTCGACGTTCTGCCGCGCGCCGTAGGGCAGCACCTGGCCGGACGGCAGTTGCGCCATCACCTCCGGGTAGCGGCGGGCCAGCCACGGCGGCACCGCGTAGCTGGGGGTGCCGACGATGACGCGCAGCCCGCGCGCGGCGGCGGCGTCGACGACGGCGGCCAGCGCGTCGAACGAGATCTTCCCTTCCTCCGGCTCGTACGACGCCCACGTGGACTCGCCGACCCGCAGCACGGTGAAGCCGGCAGCCACCATGAGGTCGAGGTCGCGCTCCAGCCGCGGCGCCGGCAGGTACTCGTGGTAGTAGCTGGCCCCGAACAGCACGCCGGTCATCGCGGCTCCGGCCGGACGTCGACGCCGGTCAGCAGCGCGCGGTCCGGCCCGCACTCGGCGACGTCGCCGGTCAGCTCGATCCGCCGGGTCAGGCCCGTGTCGGCGGCCGACCGCGCCACCGTCAGGTCGAACTCGCCCGGCTCGACCTGCCAGCGCAGCTCCCGCGACACCAGCGCCAGCCGGTCCGCGGGGACGTCGAACGTCACTCGTGCGGCCGCGCCGGGCGCCAGCTCGACCCGGGCGAAGCCGAGCAGCTGCCGCAGCGGCCTGGTGACGCTGCCGACCAGGTCGCGGACGTAGAGCTGGACGACGTCGGCACCGGCCCGGTCCCCGGTGTTGCGGACGACGCACTCCACCGTCAGCGTCGTGCGGGTGTCCCAGGACGGCGCGGCGACCGTCAGCTCCGAGTGCTCGAACGTCGTGTAGGACAGGCCGTGCCCGAACGGGTAGAGCGGCGCCGGGTCGATGGTCGACACCGCGTTCGCCCCGCCCAGCCGCGGGTGCAGGTACGAGTACGGCTGCCCGCCCACCCCCCGCGGCACGCTCGCCGGGAGCCGTCCGCTCGGGTTCACCCGGCCGCCGAGGACCCCGGCGATCGCCGGCCCGCCCTCCTCACCCGGGAAGAACGCCTGGACCACGGCCGCCGCCCGCCCCACCCACCGCTCCAGTGGGTACGGACGTCCAGTGACCAGGACCAGCACCGTCGGCGTGCCGGTGTCCAGAACGGCGTCGACGAGGTCGCCCTGCCGTCCGGGCAGCCGCAGGTCGTCGGTGTCGCTGCCTTCGCCGACGGTGCCGCGGCCGAACAGCCCGGCGCGATCGCCCACCACGACCACCGCCACATCAGCGTCCGCCGCCGCCCGAGCGGCCGCCGCGATCCCGCGGGCCGCGTCGCCGGGGTCCTCCTGGTCGGCCCGGACGGCGCAGCCGGGCTCGTGCAGCAGCCGGACGTCCGGCAGCTCGGACGCCAGCGCGTCGAGCACCGTCGGCACCCGGATGCCCAGCGGCGTCCCGGCCGGGACCTCGACGTGGTTGGTGAACGAGTAGTTGCCCATGAGCGCCTCGGCCGAGTCGGCGTTCGGCCCGACGACGGCGACGGTGCCCACGCCGACCAGCGGCAGGACACCGCCGTCGTTGGCCAGCAGCACGACCGACTGCTCGGCCAGCTCACGGGCGACCGCCCGCGACTCGGCCGGGTCCAGGTCCACGACGCCACCGGCGGCCGGCACCGGCCGCTCCAGTACGCCCAGCTCGGCCTTCTGCCGCAGCACCCGCTCCACCGCGCGGTCGACCAGCGCGACGTCGACGGCGCCGCGCTCGATCGCCGTGCGCAGCGGGTCCAGGTAGGCGTTGCCGGTGGGCAGCTCGACGTCGACGCCGGCCGTCAGCGCGGCCGCCGCCGCGTCCTCCAGGTCCGCCGCGACGTCGTGCAGCGTGTGCAGGAACGCGACGCCGAAGTAGTCCGCGACGACGGTGCCGTTGAACCCCCACCGGTCCCGCAGCAGGCCGGTGAGCAGCGCCGGGTCGGCCGCCACCGGGACGCCGTCGATCTCGGCGTAGGAGTGCATGACGGCGGCCGGGCGGGCCAGCCGGACCGCCATCTCGAACGGGACGGCGATCTGCTCGAGGATCTCCCGCGGCCCGGCGTGCACCGGGGCGAGGTTCCGGCCGGCCTGCGAGGCGGAGTAGCCGAGGAAGTGCTTGAGCGTGGCGCCCTGCCCCTCGGCCTGGATGCCGCGCACGTAGGCGGCGCCGACACTGCCGACGAGGTAGGGGTCCTCGGAGACGCACTCCTCGACCCGGCCCCAGCGCGGGTCGCGGACGAGGTCGAGCACCGGCGCGAGGCCCAGGTGGATGCCCAGCTCGCGCATCGACGCGCCGATGCGCCGGCCCATGGCCTCGACCAGCGCCGGGTTCCACGCCGAGCCCCACGCCAACGGCGCCGGGTACGTCGTCGCGCCGTAGAGCTGCAGGCCGGTCAGGCACTCCTCGTGCACCAGCGCGGGCAGGCCGAACCGGCTGCCGGCGACGATGCGGTCCTGCAGGCCGGCCAGCGTCGCCGTCATCTCCGCCGCCGGGACCACGCGGCTGCCGAGCGGCCGGGTGAGCTGGCCGAGCCCGTGCTCGACGTAGTAGCCGAGCTCGCGCACCTTCGACAGCATCTCGTGCTGCATCGGCGCGACGTCCGGGCCCTCGGGGCCGTCGGTGACGTCCAGCCACAGGCCGACCAGCTGGGCCAGCTTCTCCTCCAGCGTCATCCGCTCGACGAGGGCCGCGACGTCGTCCGCTCCGGTGAGTGCGGTCATCCCTTGACGGCTCCTTCCATGATTCCGGCCACGAGCTGCTTCCCCGCGAGGAGGAAGAGCAGCAGCAGCGGCACCGTCGCGATCACCGACGCGGTCATGACGACCGAGTAGTCGATCGTGTACTGGGTGCGCAGCTGCTGGATCGCGACCTGCGAGGTGAAGTGCTCCGGCGAGTTGAGGATGACCAGCGGCCAGAGGAAGTCGTTCCACGCGGCCATGGCGGTGAACAGGCCGAACACGGCCGCGGAGCCGCGGATGTTGGGCAGGACGACGGACCGGTACGTCCGGAACGTCCCGCAGCCGTCGACCCTGGCCGCCTCGATCAGCTCGTCCGGGATCGACCCGATGACGACCTGCCGCATCCAGAACACCCCGAACGCGGAGACCGCGCCGGGCACGATCAGCGCCTGGAGGCTGTCGACCCAGCCCAGCTCCGACATGATCATGTACATCGGGACGATGCCGAGCTGGCTCGGGATCGCCATGGTGCCGACGACGGCGACCAGCAGCACGCCCCGGCCGCGGAAGTGCAGCTTGGCGAAGGCGTACCCGGCCAGGCTGCAGAAGAACACCTGCAGCGCGGCGACGGCGACCGCGACGATCGCGCTGTTGAGGATCGACCGCGCGAACGGCACCCGCTCCTGGACGAAGGAGAGGTTGTCGAAGAAGCTGCCGCCCGGCACCAGCACCGGCGGGAACTGCGAGATCGCCGAGCTGTCGTTCGAGCCGACGACGAACATCCAGTACAACGGCGCGAGCGCGCCGAGCACGCCGATCGTCAGGACGAGGTAGCCGAACCAGGAGACGCCGTCGCGGCGGGACCGGCGCTGGTGGTCGCGGGCCTGCCGGTTGGACCGCTGCGCGGACCGCGAGACGGGGCGGCGGGCCGGCGGGCGGGTGGGCGCGTCGTGGATCGTCATCAGGCGCTCCTGATCAGCCGGGTGAGCAGGAAGTTCACGAACGCGACCGCGAGCACGATGAACAACAGCGCCACGGCGATGGCCGACGCGTAGCCGAAGTGCAGCGAGCCGAACGCCTGGCTGTAGACCAACAGCGTCATCGTCAGGCCCTGCCCGTTGTTGCCGCCCATCGGGTCGGTGAACAGCAGCGGCTCGGCGAAGATCTGCAGCCCGCCGACGCTGGCCACCACGACCGAGAACAGGATCGTCGGCCGGATCATCGGCAGCGTCACGTTGACGAACGTGGCCCACCGCCCGGCGCCGTCGATCTCGGCCGACTCGTACAGCGACGCGGGGATCGCCTGCATCGCGGCCAGGAAGATGAGCGCGTTGTAGCCGGTCCAGCGCCAGATCACCATCAGCGCGATGACCAGCTGCGTGGTGAACGGGTTGACGTCCCAGGCGATGGCCGGCAGGTGCAGCAGCTGCAGGATCCAGGCGACCGGGCCGTAGTCGCGGCCGAAGATCGACGCGAACACCAGGCTGACCGTCACCAGCGGCGTGATGTTCGGGACCAGCAGCGCCATCCGCCAGAACGTCTTCACCCGCAGGCTGCGGTTGTTGAGCACCGACGCGAGCAGCAGGCTGAGGATCAGCCCGGGGATGGTCGAGAGGGCGAAGATCGAGAAGGTGTTCCGGATCGCCTTCCAGAACCGCGGGTCCTCCAGCATCACCTGGTAGTTCTGCAGGCCGACGAACTCGTGCTCGGTCTGCAGCGGCTCCCAGTCGTGCAACGACACCCAGCCGGTGTAGATCAGCGGCCCCAGGCCGAAGGCGAGGAAGAGCAGGAAGAACGGGGCGATGTAGGAGTAGGGGGCGATCTTCTCGCCCAGGCCCACGCGGCGGCGTCGGCGCGGCCGCGCCGGCAGCGCAAGGGTCGCAGAGCTCACGGGCGTCCTTTCCGTGACGGCGTCAGCCCGGCCCCGGGGGACGGCCGGGGCCGGGCGACACTCAGTGGGCGGTCTCCCGCTCGGCGTCCTCGATCGCCTGGTCCCAGGCGTCGTCGGCCGACTGCGCGTCCTGCTCGACCCGGCCGACCGCGGCCTCGAACTGCTGCTCGACGATGCGCGAGTCGGCGCCGATCGGGTACCCCTGGACGCTCTCGACGCTGGCGATGTAGATCTCGCCGACCGGTGCGTCGTTGAAGAACGGGTTGGTCAGCCCGGTGACCGCCGGGTTGGTGTACAGCTCGGGCGTCGACGGGAACGTGTTGGTCGCCTCGAACAGCGCCAGCTGCTGCTCGGGGGCCTCGAGCCAGGTGATGAAGTCGTAGGCCGCCTGCGCGTTCGGGGCCTCCTTCGGGATGGCGAGGTAGGACCCGCCGTCGTTGCCGGCGGTGCCGGGCAGCGTGGCGATGTCCCACAGCCCGGCGGTGTCGGGCGCCTGCTGCTCGATCGTGCCGAGCATCCAGGCCGGCGCCGGGATGGTCGCGAACCCGCCGTTGGCCATGCCGGCGAACCACTCCGGCGACCAGGTGGCGAGGTCGGCGGAGAGGCCGGCGTCGATCGCCGCCATGCTGTAGTCCCACGCCTCGCGGATGGCCGGGCTGTCGGCGAAGATCAGGTTGCCGTCCTCGTCGTAGTACTTCTCGTCGGCCTGGTTCGACGCGGCGCGGAAGATCGCCTTGCCGGCGTCGACGAACGGCTGGCCGGTGGCGGCCACGTACTGCTCGCCCGCGGCCAGGTAGCCGTCCCAGTCCGGCCAGAGCGCGCCGACCTGCCCGCGGTCGGTCGGGAGCCCGGCCGCCTGGAACAGGTCGGTGCGGTAGGCGATGGCCATGCCGCCGACGTCGGTGGGAATGCCCACCACCGCACCGTCGGAGGCGACGCCGGCGTTCCAGCGCCAGTCGAGGAAGTCGCCGGCGATGTCCTCGGCGCCGAAGTCGCGCAGGTCGGTGAAGGCGGCCGAGTTGCCGACGAACTCGCCCATGTAGTCGACCGCGATCTGCGCGACGTCCGGGCCCTGCCCGGCGGCCAGCGCGGTCAGCAGCGTCTGGTGGGCGGCGTCGTAGTCGCTGATCTTGGTCTGGATGTCGACACCGGGGTGCTCGGCCTCGTACTGCTCGACGAGCTCGGCCGAGAGGTCGGCGAAGCCCCAGACGTTCAAGGTGATCGACTCGCCGCTGTCCCCACCGCCGCCGCTCTCGGCGGACGGGTCGTCGTCACCGCCACACCCGGTGAGCGCGACGGCGACGGCCGCCGTCGCCAGCCAGGCAGCTCCCGTAGATGCCTTCATTGCCCACACCTCTCGGTCCCGAGCGGAGTCCGTTCTCCCCTCGCCATCGCGCCACGATGGCAGACCGTCTCGCGAGGTGTCAATAACCTTTCGCGAAAGTTGCCTAGACTTGTTGCGCGGGCGCGGTGCTCTGCCGGATCACGAGCTCGGTGGCCAGCTCGACGGTGGGCACCTCGGGCTCGCCGGCGGCGAGCGACCGGATGGCGGCGACGGCCAGCCGGGCCATGTCGCGGATCGGCTCGCGGACGGTCGTCAGCGGTGGCGCCGCCCACTCGGCGATGGGCGCGTCATTGAAGCCGATGACGCTGAGGTCCTCGGGGATGCGGACGCCGCGCAGCCGGGCCGCCTCGTACACCCCGAGCGCCTGCTCGTCGGAGGCGGCGAAGATCGCCGTCGGGCGCGGCGACGCGGCCAGCAGCTCCAGCGCGGCGTCGCGGCCGGCGTCGTAGCCGAACTCGGTGTGCCTGACGCGGGCCGGCGGCAGCTCGACGCCCGCCCCCACCGCGGCCGCGCGGAAGCCGTCGACCCGGGCCTGGCTGAACATTACGTCCGCTGGGCCGGCGATCATCGCCAGCTCGCGGTGGCCGAGCTCGAGCAGATGACGTGTGGCCTGGTGAGCGCCTCGCCAGTGGGTGACGCCGATGGTCGGCACGCGGGTGCCGGCCGGCGCCTCGCCGGGGTCGATCACGACGTACGGCAGCCGCAGCTCCTCCAGGTGCGCGCGCTGCCGAGCGGTCACCTGGACGACGGCGAAGACGAGGCCGTCGACGGACCGGTTGGCCAGCATCTCCAGCCAGCGGTCCTCGGCCTCCGGACGCAGCCGCGACAGCGTCAGCCCCATGCCCTGGTCGAACGCGGCCTCCTCGACCGCGGTGACGAGCGCCGTCGACCACGGACTGGTCAGCTCGCCGAGCACCAGCTCGATCATCTTCGTCGACGTCGACCTGCGCGGCTCGTACTCGTGCTCGCGCAGCAGCCCCGTGATGCGGGCACGGGTGCGGTCGGAGACGCCGGGCTTGCCGTTGATGACCTTCGAGACCGTCGGGACGGACACCCGGGCCATCCTCGCGATGTCGGCGATCGTCACTCGGTCGCCGACGTCGTTGGCGGTGTCGGCCATCGCTCGGGGCCACCCTTCAGTTCGCGGATGTTGACGTGCATACCTTACGACCCTACGATCCGTTAGCGATAGTTTCGCGAAAGAAAGTAGGGCAGATGACGCGGGTGTTCCTGGCCGGTGCGGGCTACATCGCCCGAGAGCATGCCACGGCCGCCACCGACCGCTCGATCCTGACCGGCGAGGTCGAGCTGCACGTCGCCGATCCCGACCCGGAGGCGCTGGCGAGCTTCGTCGCGGCCTTCCCGGCGGCGGTCCCCCATCCCGACGCGCGGTCGATGTTCGCGACGCGGCACGACGAGTCCGACCTCGCGGTGATCGCGACGCCGCCGGACAGCCACCACGCGCTGGTCCGCGACGCGCTCGACGCCGGGCTGCACACGCTGTGCGAGAAGCCGCTCGCGCTCACCGCCGACGAAGCGGCCGACCTCGCCCGCCGGGCCGACGCCGCCGGCCGCATCCTGGCCTCGTGCGACGACCGGTTCCGCGACCTCGCGACCACGCAGGCGGCCCGCCGGCTGGACGCGTCGGGCGCGCTCGGCCGGGTGTACCACGCCACGTTCGTCAACACGTTCCGGCGGGCCCGGACCGGCTTCGACCAGCTCACCCAGTCCGCCTGGTTCCGCGACCCACGGATCGCCGGCGGCGGCGTGATGATGGACTGGGGCCCGTACGACATCGCCGTCCTCGACGAGATCCTCGACCCGGTCCGGGTCGACGTCCGGCACGCTTGGGCGACCGGGCCGATCACCGGCGGGCCGTTCGGCGACCAGTCCGCGCTCTCCGAGCAGCACGTCGGGGCCGTGTTCGACGTGCACACCCGCGCCGGCGCCGTCGTGCCGGTCAGCTACGAGCGGGCCGCCGCGACCCACGGCGCCGAGCGCAGCCTCGTCCAGCTGGAGGGCGACCGTGCGGCGGTCTCGTGGGACTGGCTGGACTGGCTCGGCGACGGTTCGGTGCGGCTGACCAGCGACGACGACGGCGAGCCGGACACCGTCACCACCCGGTTCGCGGCGTCGCCGATCGGCTTCCACGCCCGGCCGCTGGCCCGGATCGCCGCCGCCGTGCGCGACGGCGCGGACCCGCGGGCGATCACCCACCGCTCGCTGTTCACGTTCGCCTGGCTGCGCGCCGTCCTCGACTGCGCGGCGGCGGGCGAGCCGGTCACCGTCGAGCTGGACGCCCTGGCGGGGAGCGTGGTCTCGTGAGCCTCACCGTCTACGGCATGGACGTCGGTTTCTACAGTCACCTCGGCTCGTACTCGCTGGAGGCGCGGTGCGAGATGCTGGCCGAGCTGGGCTGCGGCGCGACCAACCTGACGCTGTGGAGCGAGCGGGCCTGGTCCGACCTCGACCGGCTCGACGCGGTCGCTTCGACGACCGGCCTCGAGGTCGCCGCCCTTTACACGACGGTCGACGTCACCGCGCCCCTGGACGCACCCGAGGTGGCGCGGGTGCTGGGTCTGATCGAGGCGTACGGTCAGCACCCGATCGAGCTGGCCTTCTCCGCAGGCGACGACGCCGGCGCGCGCCGGTTCCTCGACGCGGCGCTGGACGCGGCCGGCCGCTCGGGCGCGCAGCTGCGGCTGTACCCGCACTTCGCCTTCTGGCTGGAGCGGGTCGACGACGCGCTCGCGCTGCTCCGCGCGTACGACACCGACCGGCTCGGCCTGACCTTCCCCGCCTTCCACGTCTACGCGCTGGAGGGCGCCGGGTTCCTCGGTGCGCTCGACAGCGCCGCGCCGTACCTGCGCGGCGCCAACACCAATGGCAGCCGGCGGCTGGCCGGGCAGTACTTCCCGGTGACGATCGAGCCGGTCGGCGAGGGCGACTTCGACAACTTCGCCTTCCTCGGCCGGCTGCGCGACCTGGGCTACGACGCCCCCCTGGGCATCCAGGCCTACGGCGTCGGCGGCGACGCCTACGAGCACGTCCGCCGCTCGGTCGCGGCCGTTCGCGACATCGAGCGCCGCCTGGACGCACACGCCGACTGGGCCCGGCTGGTCCCCGACCCGCTCTAGTTGGCGAGAGCTGCCGAGTTTGGGCGTCCCCCTGCTGCCCATTCTCTTAGCCGCGCACCCGCGCCTCAAGTCCGCGCCTCTGTGTCGGCCTTCGCTGTGGTTGGGGGCTTGGACTTGACCCACGGGTCCGCGGTCTAAGAACTCGGCAGCTATCAGGGGGACGGGGAAGGACCGGGCACAGCCCGCACCATTCGCCTGGGCTGCCCCGAGCTTTCCGGACCGCTTCGTTTGCGGTCTCTTATGCTGCGAGCTGGCCATTCAGGTGTTCGTTGCGGACTTCGTGCGGGGTCCGGTAGCCGAGCCCTGAATGGATTCGTCTGCGATTGTAGAAGAGTTCGATGTAGTTCGCAACATCCTCGCGGGCTTTCTTCCGTGTCGGGTACACGGTGCGGTAGACGCGCTCGACCTTCAACATGGAATTGAACGATTCGGCCAGAGCGTTGTCGTAGCAAATGCCGGTCCTGCCGAGCGAAGCGCGCATCCCGAGCTGCTTGATCTTCGCTGAGAAGTCAGTCGATGTGTACTGCGTCCCGCGATCTGAGTGAAGGATGCAGCGGTCGGCGAGATCGTGATTCCTGGCGGCCATGTCGAGCGCGTCGGTGACGAGTTCGGTGCGCATGTGGTCGGCGAGTGCGTACCCGATGACTTCTTTGTTGAAGCAGTCGATCACGGTCGCCAGGTACAGCCATCCCTCCCAGGTGTGGATGTAGGTGATGTCGCCGACCAGCTTCGTTCCCGGCGCGTCGGCGGTGAAGTCGCGGCGCACCAGGTCTGGGGTGGCCGGCCGGTCGTCGCCCTGGATAGTGGTGATCTTGTACGGGCGCGGCTGGCACGGCACCAGGCCCAGCTCACGCATCAGGTCACGGACCAGCTCGGGCCCGGCCTGCTCGCCGCCGCGGAGCAGCTCGGCGTGGATGCGCCGGTACCCGTAGGTGCGGTCGTTGTGGTCGAACAACGCCTCGATCTTGAGCTTCAACTCCTCACGCCGCCGCGTGGTCGCCGACGGTGGCCGGTCCCGCCAGTCGTAGTAGCCGGACCTGGACACACCCAGCCAGGTGAACATCTGCTTGAGAGACGGAGCGTCGTTGACATTGTCGGCGCTATTGTGCGCGTACTCGGCGGCGATGAACTCGTACTTCTCGCTCACCGCTGCTCCTTCGCGAAGTACGCGGCAGCTTTTTTCAGGAACGCGAGCTCCATCTCCTGGTCTCGCGTCCGCCGTCGCAGTTCGGCCAACTCCGCACGTTCGGACAACCCCAGCGGCGGCTCGTCGCCGACGTGGTCCTCTCGGTACTTCTTCACCCAATTGCCGAGAGTGGTCTCACCCACGCCGATCTCACGCGCCACATCGGCAATACGACGGTCATTCTCGACCACCAGTCGAGCAGCCTCTTCGCGGAACTCAGGCGTGAATGTTGCCTTCTTCCTCGCCACGAACACTTCTCCTTTCCGGATCGGACCTTATGAGGTCCGCAGTCCGGAAAGTGGGAGGCACGCCAGCCCGGCTTTGCGCCGTTGGCTTCCTGGGTGTGAGTTGGCGTCCTGGTCTGCCGTCACGTCCTGGTCCCCCGTCACGCCACCAGCCCCGAATCCGCCATTTCGCGTAACGGCAGACCACGACGTAACGCCAGACCAGGACCCGCACCGTCGTCCTCAATGGCCAAGGTCATCCTCGATGGCAGAAACCGTCCTCGACACCCCCAGAACACGACCCCCGACATCGAAGACGACCGCCACCATCACGGACCGTCGCCACGCTCCACCCGTCCCCCTGATAGCTGCCCGTTCTTAAGACCGGGGACGCGCGGGTCAAGTCCAGAGCCCCCAACCACAGACCACCGCGACCAGCAGAGGCGCCGGACTTGAGGCGCGCGTCCCCGGCTAAGAAAATGGGCAGCAGGGGGACGGCCAACTGTCACACCCCCGGCGAACTCACCGGCCAGCCGGCCCGCCAGGCGCGCAGCTGCTCCAACGCCGTCAGCGCCAGCTCGTCCTGACTGGGAGCGAACGGCCGCCAGATCGAGGCGGCGGTGGCGATGGAGGCGTTGTCGGCGGTGAAGGACTCGAACCCCAGCAACCCGCGATAGCCGATCGCGGCCAAGCTCGCCCGGATGCCGTCCCAGTCGAGGTGGTCCAGCAGCGGCGCGCCGCGGTCATTGCCGCAGACCTGCAGGTGCAGCAGCCGGTCCCCGGCCAGGCGGAACGCGGCGTCGAGCGACGTCTCCTCGATGTTCATGTGGTACGTGTCCAGGTTGACGCCGACCGCCTCGGCGGGCAGCGGGTCGATGATCTCCATCAGCTGCTCGGTGGTGGTGACCAGGCTGGTCTCGTACCGGTTCAGCGGCTCGACGGCCAGCCGGACGCCGCGGGCGGCGGCGTAGTCGGCCAGCACCGCGTAGGACTCCCGCAACTCCCGGACGGCCGCGCGCCGCTCGTCGGCGGTCATCCGCCAGGTGCGCCCGACCGACGTGTACATGGGGCCGATGACCAGCGGCGAGCCGTGCGCGACCGCGACGTCGACGGCAGCGCGGACGTACTCGCGGGTCGACTCGATCACCTCGGCCGACGCGCAGGCCAGCTCGCGGCCCGGCCCGAACACCGCGCCGATCACCGAGCGCAGTCCGTGGGCGTCGAGCAGCTCGCGAGCCCGGCCGGCGTCCCAGTCGCCGATGTTCTCCAGCGCCAGCTCGACGCCGTCGTAGCCCCAGCCGGCGATCTTCGCCAGCGTCTCGGCCAGTGCGGCGTCGTCGAGCGGCGAGTGCCAGACGAACGTGTTGACCGCGATGGGCAGCTCGCGGCTCAGGTCGAGCGAGGTCATCAGCGCTCCTCCCAGTCTCGGATCCAGGCGGCGTTCCGGACGACGGCGCCGTCCGGGTCGGACTCGGCCTGCGGTGACTCGTCCTCGAAGGTGACCCAGCCGGCGTAGCCGGTGGATCGTAGCTGGTCCAGCACCCCGGCGATGTCGACGACGCCGGCGCCGGTCGGCGCCCAGGTGCCGTCGGCGGCGAGGTCCTTGACGTGCACGTGGTCGACCCGCGCGCCCCAGTGCCGGACGACGTCGAGCGGATCCATGCCGCCCTTTGCGATGTGCCCGACGTCGGGGGTGTAGCCGATCCGCTCGGGCAGCAGCTCGGCCATGACGGCGTAGTCGCCGGCCGTGCGGAACAGCGACCCGGGCGGCGAGTTCGGATGGAACGTCGACGACACCCCGGCGTCGGCCGCGCGCCGGGCGACGGCGTCCATGCAGGCGATGGTCGCGCGCTGCCGCTCGAACAGGTCGGAACGGTCCGGGCCGGGCAGCGGCACGAGGACCAGCTTGGCCCCGAGCGCGGCGGCCGTCGAGACGGCGACGTCGGCGGCGGCCCGCTCGGCGTCGGTCTCGGTGGCCGTCCGCCACGGCTGCGCCAGCACCAGTGCGGCCAGCGCGATGCCGTGCCGGCGCAGCACCTCGGCGAGCCCCGGCGCCGTCCACGAGTCGCCGAGCATGACCAGCTCGGGCTCCAGGCCCTGGAAGCCGGCCGCGGCGGCGACCCGGACCATGTGCTCGATCCGCCCGGCGTACCGGTCGATGCTGAGCTGCCAGCTATAGGTCTGGCAGGCGTAGCGCAGGGTGTGCCGGGCGGTGTACCCCTCGGTCATCTGAGCCAGTCCTCCACGAGCGTGTTGAAGCGGTCGACGTCCTCGAAGTGGTGCACGTGGCCGGTGTCCTCGAACAGCTCGAGCCGGGCGGACGGCAGCCCGGCGGCCAGCTCCGCGCTCAGCCGCACCGGCACGAACCGGTCCAGGACGCCGGCGGTGACCAGCGCCGGCGCGGCGATCGCGGCCAGCCGGTCCAGCGTGTCGTGGGTGGCGCAGGCCGACGCCTGCGCGGCCAGCGCGTCCGGCTCGACGGCCTGCGGCGCGTCTCGGTCCGCGGCCAGGTCGGCGGCGTTGCGCTCGAACCAGCCCGGCGTCCAGATCAGGCACTGCAGGGCGGTGACGTACTCGGCGGCGGTCAGTCCCCGGCGGGCGGCGGCCAGGCCGGCCAGCACGTCGCGGGTGTACGCGCCCGCCCGCGCCCAGGCGGCCACCAGCACCAGCCGCCGCACCAGACCCGGGTGCCGCAGCGCCAGCTCCTGGGCGATCCCGCCGCCCATCGAGATGCCGACGACGTCGACCCCGCCGCCGATCCCGTCGAGGCCGGCGAGCAGTGCGGCGTAGTCGTCGGCCATCGCCGCGGTCGTGTACGGCCCCGGCGGCGCGGGCGACCGGCCGGCGCCGCGGTTGTCGACGACGATGCAGCGGAACCGGTCCGCCCACCGCGAGACGTGCGGCGCCCACGCCGCGCGATCCGCCCCGAGCCCCATGACCAGCAGCAGCGGCGGGCCGGCGCCGATCTCCTCGTAGGCCAGCTCGACCGTCACAGGCCCACCGCCCAGCGGGCGCCGGCGGCCAGCAGGTCGCGCACGGGCTCCGCCGCGAGGTCGTCGGGGTGCCCGAGACTCGTGTGGAACGTGCGCCGCCCGGCGTTGTCGCCGTACCAGGCCACCGGCCCGGGCACCGGCGGCGTCTCCGGGTCGACCGGGACGCCGTGCAGGACCGGCCGGCACCAGGGCGCGAGGTCGGTCACGTACAGCCACGACCGCACCCAGAACGACGGCGGCAGCCCGGCGACCAGCGCGGCCGGCGCGTCGCCGGCCACCGTCACGTCCGTCCGCGAGCTGTGGCCGTGGTGCGAGATCCAGGGCGAGCCGAGCACGTCGCGGCCGAACGCCGCGCCCCAGTCGTGCCAGGGTGACTCCTCCGCCAGCCGGAACGCGTGGTTGGCGGTGCGCAGGCCGAGGACGGCGCCGCCGCGGCGCAGGTAGCCGTCGATCGCCGCCACCTCGTCGTCCGGGATGCGCCGGAACCGGGTGTAGACGACCAGCAGCGCGGCGTCGGCGAGGTCGGACAGGTCGCCGAACGTGGACAGCGGGAAGTCCGGCTCGTCCTCGACGACGCTCGACGCGTGCACGCGCACGTCGACGCCGAGCCGGCGGCGCCACTCGTCGGCGATCGACGGCATGGTGAGGTGCGAGTCGTACTCGGGATCCCCGACCAGCATCACGACGGTCATCGGGCCGCCTCCTCGCCGAACGGGAACAGCAGGACCTTGCCGCACTCGCCGGTGTCCTGGACGTCCATCGCCGCGGCGACGTCGGCGAGCGGCAGCCGGTGGGTCACCATCGCGTCGATCGCCGGCCCCGCGGCGCGGATCGTCGTCCACATCCGGTCCGTCTGCAGCTGGTGGTTCCAGTGCCAGCAGCCGTGCACGTCGATGCCGAGCGGGACGAGGTTCGGCAGCCGCACCTCGTCGGTCCAGGCGACCACCGACAGGTGCCCACCCACCCGCAGCGCCGCCGCAACAGCGGCCGCGGCCGCCGGCGCCCCGCTGGTCTCGACCGCGCCGTCGGCGCCCCACCCGCCGGTCAGCTCGCGCACCCGCGCCGCCACGTCGGACGCGGCCGGGTCGAGGACGTCGGACGCGCCCAGCTTGCGGGCCAGCTCGGCCCGGTACGGATGCCCCTCGACGGCGACGACACGTGCACCGCGGGCGGTGCCCTGGACGACCGCGCCCAGGCCGACCGGCCCGCACCCGGACACGACCACGGTGTCCAGCGCCGTCGTGCCGATGCGGTCGTGCGCGGTGAACGACGGCCCGAAGCCGCAGCAGGCCATCGCCGCGTGCGTCAGCGGGACGTCGTCGGGCACCGGCAGCAGCAGCCAGTCGGGCTTGAGCACGTACTCGGCGATCGTCCCGATGCCGTGCCGCGACCCGGTCTCGGCCAGCACGTCCCGCTGGTCAGGGCAGTGGATGTGCTCGCCGCGCTGGCACAGCCGGCAGCGCCCGCAGGCGTACTGCGGCATGACGACGACGCGGTCGCCGGCCCGCACGCGGTCCGAGCCGCCGGGGTCGACGACGACGCCGGCCGCTTCGTGACCGAGGTGGTCCGACACCGCGCCCGCCCGGCGGTCCTTGAACTCGGTGCACAGCGGCGCGACCAGGATCCGCACCAGGACGACGTCGCCGCCGCCTCGCGGGACCTCCTGCTCGACCAGCTCGACCCGGCCCGGCCCGGTGATCGCCGCGGCCCTCATGGACGTCGTCATGCGACTCCTTCGTTCGTTCGGACGTAGCTGACGCCGAGCCGCTCGCGGACGGCGTCCATCAGCCGCAGCGCGGCGATCGAGTCGGCCAGCGGTCGCTCCCGCGACTGTGTGCGCCCGGCCGCGACGTCGCGGGCGACGGCGGCCGCCTCCCAGTACAGCGCCTCGTGGGCGACGGCCGGCTCGGTGTAGCGCAGGATCTCGCCGTCGGCCCAGGTCCGTACGATGACGTCGCCGGGCTGGTAGAACGGGCCGGGCAGCTCGATCGCCCCGCGCGTCCCCGCGATGGTGGCGGTCGTGGGCGTCGAGCCGCTGAGCCCCGTGTACAGCACGGCCAGCGCGCCGGCGTCGTCCTGCACGAGCGCGCCGGTCTGGGCGTTCACCCCGAACCGGTTGGCGTCGCCGGTGGCCAGCACCCGGCGCGGCTCGCCCAGCAGCCGGCTGGCCAGCGCCACCGGGTAGATGCCGAGGTCGAGCAGGCTGCCGCCGGCCAGCGCGGGGTCCATGGCGCGGTGGCCGTCGGGCAGGTACTCGCCGTACTCCGCGAGCACGGTGCGCAGCGGCCCGATGACACCCGACTCCAGCACCTGGCGGACGACGTCGAAGCGGGGCAGGAAGAAGGTCCAGAGCGCCTCGGCGCAGTAGACGCCGGCGGCGGCCGCGCGCTCGGCGATGCGAGTCGCCTCGGCGGCGTCGAGGCCGAGCGGCTTCTCGACCAGCACGTGCGTGCCGGCGTCGATGGCGGCGAGCGCGCCGCCGACATGCGCGGGGTGCGGCGTCGCGACGTAGACGATGTCGACCTCCGGGTCGGCGGCCAGCGCGCCGGCGTCGTCGTGCACGCGCGCGATGCCGTGCCGGCCGGCGAAGGCCGCGCCGCGGGCGCCGTCGCGCGACGCCACCGCCGTGACGACCTGGCGGGTGTTCCGTCGCAGCGCCGCCACGAACCGCTCCGCGATCCAGCCGGTGCCCAGCACGCCCCAGCGCAGCACCGGCGCGTCCATCGGGTCCGGCAGCCGGGGCCGGATAGCGGCGACATTCACCGTGACATCAGTCGGTCGGCTCATGCGGCGACACCTCCTTCGCTCCAGTCGGCAATCGGCCTCGACCGACGACTCGGCGAGACCTCCGGCCCCGCGTCGCCGTCGGTGCCGCATGTGCCTCCCTGGGCACCGCCGCGGGGACGCCGGACTCCATCGAGGCGATCGCCGCCGCAGCCACCTGGGTCGCGCGCAGGCCGTCGCGGGCGTCGGCCAGCGGCGGCGGCTCGTCGCGCCGGACGGCGTCGGCCCAGGCCTGCAGCTCCAGCCGGTAGGCGTCGGCGAACCGCGGCCGCCAGTCGGCGGGGTAGCGCCCGACGACGTCGGTGGACGGCGGCAGCTCGGCCGTGCCCGCCGTGCCGACGACCTCGCAGCGGATGTCGTAGCCGTACCCGGCGTTGAGGAACACCTCGACCGTCGTCAGCGCGCCGTCGGCGGTGCGCAGCAGCATGAGCTGCGGGTCGCGCAGCCCGTCGGTGTCACCGTCCGGCGCCCACCACGCCACCTCGACGACCGGCGACGACAGCAGCCACGGCACGGTGTCGAACTCGTGGATCGCCGAGCCGGTGATGCTGGAAGCGCTGGTGGCGCCGGGCGCGGACGAGACGCCGCGGCTGCGGCAGTGCACCAGCACGGGCCGGCCGACGGTGCCGTCCTCGATCGACTGCCGCAGCCGCACGTACACGGGGTCGAACCGGCGCATGAAACCGACCGAGACCAGCCGCCGCCCGGCGGCCTCCTCGGCCGCGACGATCCCCGCGCACTCCGCAACTGTTGGCGCGAGCGGCTTCTCGCACAGCACCGGCTTCCCGGCGGCGACGGCGGCCAGCGTCAGCTCGGCGTGGGTGGGGTCAGCGGAGGCGATGACGACCGCGTCGACGCTGTCGATCAGCTCGGCCGCGGAGCCGGCCACCCGCGCGCCGTCCAGGCGCCCGGCCAGCGCGGCCGCACGGTCATGGTCGACGTCGGTGACGGCGGCGACGCGGACGCCGGACACGAAGCCATCCGCCAGCAGCGCGTGGTCAGTGCCCATGACGCCGGCGCCGATCACGCCGAGGCACAGGTCGGTCATGGCGCCGCCACCGCCGCGGCGTCGACGCCGACCCAGCGCCGTTCGGCGGCCGAGGCGGCGATCGCGTCGAGCACCGTCGCCGCGGCCACCGCGTCGTCGAGGGTCGCCGTCACCGCACCGGAACCGGCGATCGCGCCGAGGAAACCGGCCGCCTCGATCACCTTGAGGTCGTCGTAGCCCATGGCGATGGCCGGCGCCGGCTGGAACGCCGCCAGGTCGCCCGCGTCGGGCCCGGCGAAGACCGTCGCCAGCGGCAGGTCCTGCACGCCGTCGCCGCGGGTGACCGACAGCTCGCCCATCCGGCGGAAGTCCCACTCGACCGCGCCCTCGGTGCCGTGGACGCGGAAGCCGTAGTCGTTCTGGTGGCCGACGGCGACGCGGCTCACCTCGAGCGTCACCCGCGCGCCCGAGGCGAGCCGCAGCACGGCCGCCGACCAGTCCTCGTTCTCGACGTCCACCAGCCGGCCGGTCTCGGCCCGCGCGTGGCCGGTCGTGACGCCGTCGGGCCGGCGCCGCCGCGGGATGAAGACCGCGCCGTCGGCCACCACCTCGGCGACCTCGCCGAGCAGGAACCGGACCAGGTCGACGCCGTGCGAGCCGAGGTCGCCGATCACCCCGTGACCGGCCCGCTCCAGCTCGTAGCGCCAGGTGAACGCGCCGCCGGCGTCGGCGGCGTAGTCGCCGAGCAGCCGTACCGACGCGTGCGTCACGGTGCCGATGCGGCCGCCGGCGACCAGCTCGCGCGCGGCCAGCACCGCGGGGACGTTGCGGTAGTTGAACCCGACGGCGGCGACGACGCCGGCCGCGCGGGCCGCCGCGGCGACCGCCCGGGTGTCCGCCGCCGTCACGCCGACCGGCTTCTCGATCCAGAGGTGCCGCCCGGACGCGGCGACCGCGGCGCCGAGCTCGCGGTGCTCGAAGTTGGGCGCGGTGACGCTGACCGCCGCGACCGCGGGGTCGTCCAGCAGCTCGCGCCAGTCAGTGGTGGCCCGCTCGAACCCGAACCGGGCCGCGGCCTGCGCCGCCCGGCCCGGCACCGGGTCGGCGACGGCGACCAGGCGGGGCGCCGCGAGGTCCGGGTAGTGGTGGCGCACCCGGTCGTAGGCCTGGGTGTGTGCCCGGCCCATCCAGCCGAACCCGATGACCGCGACGCCGACCTGCTGCATGATCACTCCTTCTCGTCCTGGTGGACCGGTCAAGGCCGAGCGCGTCACGATCCCACCGGCCCGATCACGACGTCGGCGGCCTCGACCAGGCCCTCCTCGCACAACAGCCCGGCGGCGCCGGACGGCAGCGCGTCGTCGTCCGCCGTGAGCACGGGGACGCCGTCGATCAGCGCCGTCAACGTCGATCCCGCGACGTCGAGCGCGAGGCTGTGGGTCCGCTCCATCGGCCAGTCGAGCCGCCGCTCGGCCAGGACCGCCGCCTCGTCGTAGAGACGCCGGACCAGCCGCAGCCGCCCGGCCCGGTCCACGACGACGGCGTAGTGGCGGCGCAGCCCGCGCACCCTGGCGACGACGCCGAACGACGCGGTCAGGCCGGGCGTGAGCGTCGCCGTGACGCGGTAGTCGGCCCACTCCTGGGCGCCGATCAGCCGCAGGCCGGTGCCCTCGTTCTGGATCAGCGTGAACGGGGCCGGGCCGGCCGGCCGGACGTGGTCGAGCGCGTCGACCCAGGCCCGCCGCCACATCGTGCCCGGTCCGCTCAGCGGCCGCAGCGTAAAGGCCGGCTCGCCGGTCCAGTCCAGCCGGTCCAGCAGGACGGCGCCGGCGGTAACGGCGATGCCCACCGCCGCGACCGGCAGGCCGCCGGTGTCGGGCACCGTCCAGGACAGCCGGGTCCAGCCGCCCGGGCCCAGCGTGGTCGATGGCGACGGCAGCGTCACCACCTCGTCATCGACGGTGTAGTGCCGGACGGCGATCCGGGCCGCGACCGGCGCGTCGCCGAGCCGGCGGACGTCCGCCCACACCGTCTGGCCTGGATAGAGCGCCGGCGAGGCGACGAACCCGTAGCCGTCGTCGACCGGGTACTCCGGCGGGATGAAGGTGTCCGTCGTCGCGACCACCTCGCCGCCGTCCGCCCGCACCGCCAGCGCCCCCGCGACGTGCCCGACCCGTCCGTCGCCGGCCGTCACCGCGAAGCCCTGCACCGACCCCGGGAAGGCGAAGCCGTACCGCGCGCCGTCCTTCGGCCGGCTCGGCGGCAGCCCGGCCAGCGCCAGGCCGGACGCGACGATCGCGGCCGTCTCGCGGACCGCGTCGCTGATGCAGCGGCCGCCATCCGCGGTCGGCAGGTAGAGCCGGTCCGCCACGGGCCCGCGCCAGTCCGCGCCGTCGAACGCCGCCAGGCCGCCGCGCAGGCCGAGCAGGCAGCCGAGGTTGCCGGAGTTGCAGTCGGTGTCCCAGCCGGAGGTGTTCACGATCCGCATCGACCGGTCGAAGTCGCCGCCGCCGTAGAGCAGCGACAGCACGATCAGACCGTGGTTGGGCATGACGTGGCAGTTGCCGCCGTAGCGGTGGTAGCCGTACTCGGCGTCCAGCCGCTCGCGGGCGGCCCGCCACGACGGCTCGGCGGCGTGCCAGGCCCGGATCGCGCCGATCATCGTCGCGACGGCGCTGTCCGGCGGGATCACCGACAGCCCGCGGTCCAGCAGCGCGTCGATGTCGCTCTCGACGAACGCGTGCGCCTCCATCGCGGCCAGCAGCGCCGCGGCGTGCACGGCCTCGCCGTCGTGGCTGACCGAGGCCGCGCGGCGGGCGAGGCCGGCGGCCAGCTCGGGCCGGCCGGCGGCGACCATGGCCCAGCCGTCGATGAAGATCTGCGCGCCGATCTGCTCGGCGACGACGGTGCCGTTGGTCGCGGCCGACCCGCTGGCCGGCGCCGCGATGCCGTGCTTGAGCCGCAGGTAGGCGGTGTGCTCGGTGGACATGCCCAGGCCGCCCCACCACAGCACGGTGCGGTTCTCGATCAGGTAGTCCAGCCAGGTCCGGCCGATCTGGGCCGGCGTGAGGTCCGCGGCGTCGCCGTGGTCGGGCAGCGCCCGCAGGAACGTGAACGTCCCGGCGATGTCGTCGTCGGTGACGACCAGCGGGACGCCGAGCCGGTCGTGGACGTAGTACGCGACGTCGCCCAGCTCGCGCTGGATGCGCTCGTGCGTCCACCCCTCGACCGGCCGGCCCAGGTAGACGCCGATGATCTTGCCGAGCACGCCGGCGTAGACGCGTTCGGCGTAGTCGTCCGGGAGCGGGTTCATCGGTCGTCGCCCACCTCGGCCTTCAGCTCGTACAGCAGCCGGGTCAGGTCGGTGCGCACGTCGTCGTAGCGCGGGTCGGCGTAGACGTTGGCCAGCTCCAGCGGGTCCTCCTGGAGGTCGAACAGCTCCCATTCCGGCGCCATCGAGACGTCGCTCGAGCCGGTCGTGCCGAGCCCTTCCCCGTAGTAGTGGATCAGCTTGTACCGGCCGGTCCGCACGCCGTAGTGCGCGCACACCGAGATGGCCGAGAGGTGCTCCCAGTAGCGGTAGTAGAACGCGTCGCGCCAGCCGTCGACGTCACCCCGCTCGCAGACCGGGCGGATGCTGCGTCCCTGCAGCCCCGGCGGCCGCACCACGCCCGCGTAGTCGAGCAAGGTCGGCGCGAAGTCGACGTTCAGCACCATCGCGTCGCGCGTCTCGCCCGCCGGCAGCGCCCGCGGGTAACGGACCAGCAGCGGCATCCGCAGCGACTCCTCGTACATGAACCGCTTGTCGAACCAGCCGTGGTCGCCGAGGAAGAACCCCTGGTCGGACGTGTACACGACGATCGTGTCGTCAGCCAGGCCGGCGTCGTCGAGCCGGTCGAGGACGCGGCCGACGCACTCGTCGACCGCCGCGACGCAGCGCAGGTAGTCGGCGATGAACCGCTGGTACTTCCACAGCCGCTCCTCCGGCCAGGTGAGGCCCGCGGGCACCGGCGCCTTGAGCTCCTCGGCGCTGAGGTGGGTGTCAACGCGGATCTTCGCGACGCGCGCGGCCTCGGCCCGGCCGGCGTGGTCGTCGTCGTAGGTCGAGGGCACCGGGACCGGCCGGTCGGCGAACAGGTCGCGATGCCGGTCGGCCGGGACCCACGGGCTGTGCGGCGCCTTGTGGTGCAGCATCAGCAGGAACGGCCGGTCCGGGTCGCGGCGGTCCAGCCAGTCCAGCGCGATATCGGTGACCAGGTCGGTGACGTAGCCCGTCCGCCGGGTGCGGGTGCCCAGCTCGATCAGCTCGGGGTCGACGTACTCGCCCTGGTCGGGCAGCACGTTCCAGTAGTCGAAGCCGGCCGGGTCGTGCCGTTCGCCGTGGCCGAGGTGCCACTTGCCGACGATCGCGGTCTGGTAGCCGGCCTGCTGGAGCAGCCGCGGGAACGTCGTCTGCCGGTTGTCGAGGTTGTCGTCGAGCGTGTAGACGCCGTTGCGGTGGCTGTAGGCGCCGGTGAGGATCGACGCGCGGCTCGGCGTGCACAGCGCGTTGGTGCAGAACGCGTTGGTGAACCGCAGGCCACCGGCCGCCAGCCGGTCCAGCTGCGGCGTCGTCGTCACGGCGCTGCCGTAGCAGCTCAGCGCGTGCGCCGCGTGGTCGTCGGTCAGGACGAAGACGATGTTCGGACGGGTCATCGGGCCACCAGGGTCGTCGCGGCGGTGGCCGGCGCGTGGCACAGCCGGGCCAGCACCATCGCGCAGACGGCGGGCACGACGAACACCAGCGGCCACACGACCACCACCGCGGTCGCGCCGGCGGCCAGGACGACCAGGCACCGCACGGCCGTTCCCGGCGTCCCGAGGGCGGCCAGCACCGCGAGCCGGACCACCCGCGCCCCGGGCAGGTCCGGCTCCGCGAGCGCTGTGAACAGGTACGGCGTCGCGGCGAGGTAGACCACGAGCACGGAGATCAGCACCGCACCGGCGCCGACGCGCATCGCGTCAGGCAGCGCCGCGATCGCCCACAGGTCGCCGGCCAGGACCGCACCGGCGACCAGCCAGCCGCCGCCGGTCACCGTCGAGCGCCGAAAGCCCGAACGCATCGCCGCGACGAACTCGCGGGCGCCGGCCCGGGCCTCCGAGCGGGTGCGGGCCAGGCGGAACAGCGCCGTGGTGGCCGCCGGCGCCGTGACCACCGGCAGGCAGGCCAGCAGCCACAACGTCGTCAGCCAGACCAACTCGGTCGCGGCGGCCAGCAGGCGGTACAGCGGCGTGTCGGCGGTCACCCCGTCCTCCTTCGCAATCGTCAGGAGCCGATCAGGTCCTGGGTCATCTCGTCTATCTCCCGCATGACCTCGGGGACGTCGTCGCGGCTGCCGGTCCACAGCTCGTCGATCTTGACCGAGTACACCGACGCCTCCCACTCCGCGTAGCGCTCGTGGAAGGTGAGCACGACGCCGTCCTGCTCGACCGGGCCGAAGAAGGCCGCGTCGAACGCCTCCCGCGGGACGACGTCCTCGGCCGGGTACGCGTTCTCGCCGAAGCCGATCCGCGCCGGCACCAGCGACCCCATGCGGGAGATCTCCGGCAGCGTGTCCGGGTTCGCCATCAGGTGCTTCATCACGTCGAAGCTGACCTCCGCCGACCGGGTGGTCGACGGCAACGCGAACGCCGACCCGCCGACTTGCTGGAACCGGCCCTCCGGCCCGCGCGGGGTGGGCGCCACCGTCCAGGCGAACTTGCCCTGCACGAAGTCGTCGATGACGAACGCGGAGTCGTTGATCTGGGTGAGGATCGCGATCCGCTCGGAGCCGAACAGCGCGAAGTCGCCCGCCCCGCCCGCGTCGACGGTGTTGAGGTCGCCCGGCGTGGGCATCACCCGGTACTTGTGCATGGCGTCGACGAGGTACTGGACGGCCGCGATCGTGCCGTCGTCGGCGAGATGGCTGGTGCTGCCGTTGTCGGTGAAGAAGTCACCGCCGAACGAGCGGACCAGCCAGTACATCTGCACGGTGTGGACGGGCAGCGTCATGGCCCACGAGTTGTCGGGGTCGGGCGCGGCCTCCTTCAGGGTGATGGCCGCCTCGAGCAGGTCGTCGAGCGTCCAGTCGGCCGTCGGCAGGTCGACACCGGCCCGATCGAACCAGTCGACGTTGACGTACATGCCGCCGGCGACGATGTCGTAGGGCATGCCGTACTGCTGGCCGTCGAACTGGAACCCCTCGATCTGGCTGGCGAAGTACTCGTCCGGCCAGCCGTCCGGCGTCGCGGAGTCGATCAGGTCGTCGAGCGGCTCGATCAGGCCGGCGGCGGCGAACTGCGGCACGAAGCGCCCGTGCATCCAGCACATGTCGAGCGTGCCGCCGCCGGCGATCGTGGTCTGCAGGGTCGGGAAGTAGTCGTTGAACGGGATGCCGTAGTCGATGTTCCAGTCGACGTCGGGCTGCTCGGCGTCGAAGTACTCGCCGGTGAAGCGCAGCCACTTCTCCATCTCCTCGGCGCTCTCCCACGACGACGCCTGCCAGTCGGTCAGCGAGGTCCGGTCGCCGGAGCCGCCACTGGAGCCACAGCCGGCCAGCGACGGCAGTCCGGCGACGGCGAGCGCGCCCAGCGCCCCGCCCAGGAAGCCACGGCGCGTCGGACGGGGGACCAGCAGGCCCGACCGCGTCCTCGCGTATCTCTGCTCGCGGTTCATCCCTTCACTCCTGTCATTGCGATGCCACGGACGTAGTAGCGCTGCCCGACGATGAACATCAGCAGCAGCGGGAGGACACTCAGCGTCGACGCGGCCATGATCAGGTGCCATGGCGTGCGTCCCGGGTTCAGCGTCTGGAAGGCCAGCAACCCGACCGGGAGCGTCTTGTTCTCCATCGTGTTGATCATGATCAGCGGCCACAGGAACTCGTTCCACGTCCACAGGAACGTGAAGATCCCGAGCGTCGCGATGACCGGCGTGATGAGCGGCAGGACGATCTGCCAGTAGATGCGCCCGAAGCCGGCGCCGTCGACGCGGGCGGCCTCCTCGAGCTCGGTCGGCAGTCCGATGATGAACTGCCGCATGAGGAAGGTGCCCCAGGCCGTGAACATGGCCGGCAGGATCAGTGAGGCCAGGCTGTCCACGAGCGACAGCGACCGCATGATGATGTAGAGCGGCACCATCAGCACCGGGAACGGGATCATCATCGTCGCCAGGTAGCCGAGGAAGATCTTGTCCCGGCCCGGGAACCTGAGCCGGGCGAACGCGTAGCCCGCCATCGACGACGTCAGCACGGCGCCGGCGGTGGAGACGCCGGAGACGATGAGGCTGTTGAGGAAGAACCGGTCGAACGGCAGCGCGTTCCAGGCCTCGCTGTAGTTCGACCAGCGCCACTCCTGGGGCAGGATCGACGGCGGGAACTCGTAGATCTCGCCGGTGCTCTTCAGCGACGACAGCACCATCCAGGCGAACGGTGCGACGAACACCAGCGAGACCAGCGTGCAGGCCACGTACACCGCGATCGTGTGTCCCGACGGGCCGCGCCGGCGCCGCCGCGGGGCCGCCACAGCGGCCTGGGTGGTCGCGGTCATCGTCGTGCCTCCCCGTAGACCCACCGCTTGCTGAGCCGCCACTGAACGGCCGTGATGGCGAAGATCACCAGGAAGAGGAAGAACGCCAGGGCGGCGGCGTAGCCCATCCGGGAGAAGACGAAGGCGTTCTGGTAGATGTAATAGACGATCGTCGTCGTGCTGAACGCCGGGCCGCCCTCGGTCATGATGTAGAACTGGTCGAACGCCTGCAGCGTGCCGATGAACGACGTCACGAAGATGAAGAACGTCGCCGGCGAGACCATCGGGATCACGATGTACCGGATGCGCTGGAACCAACCGGCGCCGTCGACCCGGGCCGCGTCGAAGTAGTCGCGCGGGATCGCCTGCAGTGCCGCCAGGAAGATCAGCATCGGGTAGCCGATCCCCCGCCAGTTGCTCATGATGATGAGCGCCGGCATCGCCCACGACGGGTCGGCCAGCCAGTTGGGCCCGTCGACGCCGACCAGGCCGAGCAGGTAGTTCATGATGCCGACGTCGGGGTTGTAGATCCAGGTCCAGACCACGGCGATGGCGACGGTGAGCGTCACGAACGGCAGGAACACGGCGGTGCGGAAGATCGCCAGCCCGCGCACCGCCTGGTTCAGCAGCAGCGCGAGGAAGAACGCGATCACCACGGCCACCGGCACGGCGCCGATCGAGAAGTAGAGCGTGTTGCGCATCGCCTTCCAGAACAGCGGGTCGTCCAGCGCGCGCTCGTAGTTGTCGACGCCGACGAACTCCGGGTCGCCACCCAGGCTCCAGTCAGTGAAGGTCAGGTAGAGCGCCATCCCGATCGGGACCAGGCCCATGAGCAGGAAGCCGGCCGCGTTCGGCGCGAGGAACAGGTACCCGGCCAGTGCCTCGCGGCCGCGGGCCGACCGGCCTCGACGTGGACGCGACGGGCCCGCCGCCGGTGCGGGCGCCGGCCGGACGACGTCGGCGGACGTCATGGCCTCGCCACTTCGTCCGCCTGCCCGGACCGGACCGCGTCGAGCAGGCTGCGCACGTACGGCACCGCCGGCCCGGCGTCGGCCTCGGTCGTCGGGCAGAAGCAGAAGTCGACCGTCCACCACGGCAGCCCGGCCACGGCCGGCCCGAGCGCGTCGAGCACCCCGGCGAAGTCGACGCCGCCGGTGCCGAACGGCAGGTGGTTGCTGGTGTCGTCGTCGTGCAGCGATCCGTCGCTGTCGATGAGGTGCAGGTGTCCCAGCCATGGCGCCAGCCGGCGCGCGTACTCCACCTCACCGCCGTCGAGCAGCTCTGGGGCGGCGCCGTGCCGGGCGCCGGCGACCGCGCCGGTGTAGGCGTGCGCGGTGTCGAAGAGGACGCGGAAGTTCGGCTCGCCGACCTCGGTCAGCAGCCGGACGACCTGGCTGGGCCGGTTCAGCCAGAACCCGGGCTCGAACTCCCAGAGCAGCGTGACGCCGGCGTCCGCGCAGCGCCGCGCTCCGGCCGCGAACGCGGTGACCAGCTGGCCGAACCGGGCCTCCGCCTGATCGGGAGGGACGGCGTCCGGCCCGGTCACCGTGTCGGTGCGGACGGCCGTGATGCCCATGCGCCGGCAGAACGCGAGCACGGAGTCGAGCCGGCGCAGGTACGACTCCAGCGGCGCCTCTGCCGGCGGCACCGTCGTGAAGTCCGGCGCGTACGCCGAGATGCCCAGCCCGAGGTCGTCGACGAACCGGCGCAGGTCCGCACATGCGGCGTCGGAGTCGAGGTCCTCGTCGTGCGGATGCGGCCGGAATCCGTTGATCTCGATGGCGTCGTAGCCGGCGTCGGCGGTGAATCGGCACACGTCCTCGAACGACCACGGACGGCCGGAGAACGGTCCGAACGAGAATGCCCAGCTGCCGAAGGAGATGCCGGGTTCGCGCGTTCCGTCGACCGCCTCTGGTGCCACCATGCGTGCGCACACCGCCTTTCACGTCGTTGTGTCGGTGCCTCGGCACGCTACCCGCCGGCGCCCCTGGGCAGCTTGTAAGGAAGCGCCCTATGATTGGAAAATCCTGAACTCATGGCTGATTGGGCTGGCAGACAGTGGAGGTGTCGTGGATGCTGGGGTGGACGAAAGCGGACACATGACAGACGACGCCGACCTGACGGAGGTTTACTCCTACGCCGCCATGCAAGCTGTGAATGAAGTCGGCACGCTGTTCTTCGCCAAAGATCACCATCGCCGATTCATCATGTGCAGCGACGCATTCGTGCGGCTGATGGGCTATGCGAGTGCCGATCAGATCATCGGCCTGCGCGACGAGGACATCTCGCCGGAATATCTCGTCGATCATTATCGGGGTTACGACGAGAAGGTGCTGCGGCGCGGCGAGCACGTGATCGATCTGGTCGAATTGGTGCGTAACGTCGACGGCTCGTACGACTGGTTCGTCACGACCAAATGGCCGATCTTCGCCGGGCCGCGCATCGTCGGCCTGGGCGGCATCACCCGGTCGCTGACGCCACGGCACCCCGCCGCTCACGAGGAGTTCCCGCTCGCCGCGGCGGTGGAGCTGATCGCCCGCGACTACGGCCGGCAGCTGACCGTCACCGAGCTGGCCGACGCCGTCTCCATGTCGCCGAGCTACTTCACCCGCAGGTTCAAGAGCCACTTCGGCACGACGCCGCATCGCTACCTGCGGCAGGTGCGGCTCATGGCCGCGGCCGACCTGCTGTCGACCACGGACATGCCGCTGACGAAGATCGCCCGGGCGACCGGCCACTACGACCAGAGCCACATGTCCAACGAGTTCGCCCGCGAGCGCGGGCTGACGCCGTCCAGCTACCGCCGCCTCTACCAGGGCAGCGCCCGCCGTCCGGCGTCCGGCTAGCCGATTGGCCTGAGTCAGGACTACGGTCGCCGTCCATGGACATGCTGAGGGGCGAACAGATCGCCGCGGCCGACCTGACCGATTGGCGCAAGCTGGCCCAGGGACTGCATGCCCGCTACGTGGTGGACGACTTCGGCACCGGCGCACGATTCGTCGTCGCGGTGGGCGAGGCGGGCGACGCGATCGGACACCACCCGAGCGTGTCGATCGGCAACGGGTACGTCGACCTCAAGCTGATCAGCGACGACGCCATCTACCGCGACGCCGAGGGCACCGAGCACGTCGTCGAATGGGTCACCCAGCAGGACGTCGACCTCGCGCGACGGATCACCGAGATCGCCGCCGACCACAAGATCGACACAGACCCCGCCTCGGTCAGCGTCATCGAGCTCGGCCTCGACACGGCGCAGTCCGCGACCATCGCCCCGATGTGGGCTGCCCTGCTGACCGGGAGCGCCGAGGCCCAGGGCCACGGGTCCCCCAGCGACGAAATCCGGGACGCCACGGGACGGGTACCGAACCTGTGGTTCGGCGACGCCGACACACACGAGACCCCGCGCCAGCGGTTCCACATCGAGGTCTATGTGGCGCCCGAAGTGGCCGCGCAAAGGATCGCCGCCGCCCTCGCCGCGGGTGGGACCGTCGTCGATGACAGCAACGCACCCTCGCTCACCGTGATCGCCGACCAGGACGGCAACGAGGGAATCGTGTGCGTCGACGTGTCCGCCGCGAGGACGGATTGAACCGTCGACTCAGGACCGCTCGAGCTCCACCTTCGGCAGCAGCCGGGCCAGCGGCGCCGGCAGCCACCAGGCGCGGCGGCCGAGCAGCTGCATCGCCGCCGGCACGACCATGCATCGGATGATGACCGCGTCGACGAAGATCGCCACCGCGAAGGCGAAGCCCGCCTGTTGCAACAACCGTTGCGGGCTGAGCACGAAGGCGGCGAAGATCACGATCATGATCGAGGCGGCCGCCGTGATCACCCCGCCGGTGTGGGCCAGGCCCTCCCGTATGGCACGCGACGGGTCCTTCTCCCCCGCGCGCACCCATTCCTCGTGCATCCGGGAGATCAGGAAGATCTCGTAGTCCATCGAGAGGCCGAAGACGATGGCGAAGATCATCACCGGCACGTACGCCTCGATCGGCCCGCCCTCGAAGCCGAGCGCGCCGTCCTGGAAGACCAGCTTCATCGCGCCGAGCGCGGCCCCGATACTGAGCAGGTTCAGGAACGCGGCCTTCAGCGGAATGAGGACCGATCGGAACACCGCCATCAGCAGGACGATCGCGAGCCCCACGACGATGAGGATGAACAGCGGCATCCGGTCGGCGAGCTTGCCCGCGTAGTCCTCGGACGCGGCCGTGGCCCCGCCGACCAGGTACTCCGCGCCGTTGTCCGCCGTCAGGCCCGGCAGCACGTCGTCGCGGAGCGTGCCGACCAGCTCCGTCGTCTCTTCGTCCTGCGGTGAGGTGGTGGGGTAGACGAGGACGGTCGCGGCCTCGCCGTCCGGCGTGGGTATCGGGTCCGCGGTGGCCGCGACCCCCTCGGTCTGGGCCAGCGCCTGCGCAGCCGCGGCGGCGGCGTCGTCGGCGCTGCCGTCGCCGCCGTCGGTCACGACCAGCAGCGGCCCGTTGAACCCGGGGCCGAAGCCGTCCGAGAGCAGATCGTAGGCCTGCCGGCTGGTGGAGTCGCTCGGGTCGTTGCCCGCGTCGTTGAAGCCGAGTCGGATGCTCAGCGCCGGGAAGGCGAGGGCTCCGAGGAGCACCGCCGCCAGCACCAGGGCAGCGAGCGGGCGTTTCTGTACCGCCGACGCGAGCTTGCGCCAGCGCTCGCCGTCTTCGTTCTTACCCTTGGCCTTGCGCTTCTCAGCCCGCGCGCGGAACTGGCGGGCGAAGCGGTTGCCGAAGATGCCGAGCAGCGCGGGCAGCAGCGTCAGCGAGGCGAGCATCGTCATCAGCACCGTCAACGCCACGGACAGCGCCATGCCCTGGATCGAGCCGAGGCCGAGGGCGGTGAGGCCGAGCAGCGCCAGGATGACGGTGCAGCCGGCGAAGAACACCGAGCGGCCCGCGGCGTCCATGGCCGTGACGGTGGCCCGTTCCGGTTCGACGCCGCGCACCAACTCGGCCCGGTAGCGGGCGAAGATCAGCAACGCGTAGTCGATGCCGACGCCGAGGCCGACGAGGAACATGATCGGCGGCGTCCAGGACGCGATGGTGAAGATGTGCGAGGCCAGGACGATGATGCCGACCGTCGAGCCAACCGCGAAGAGGGCGATCGTGATGGGCAGCCCGGCGGCGATGAACGTGCCGAACATCAGCACCAGGATCACCATCGCGGCCACCAGGCCGGCCATCTCGCCGACGCCGGTCTCGGCCTCGGCCAGCAGCCGGGCCGCGTCGCCGCCCAGCTCGGCCTGCAGCCCGTCGCCCTCGGCCGCCTGGACGGTATCGAGGATGCGCTCGGTGTCGGCCGTCGGCATGTCGTCGGACGCTGTGTCGAGCATGACGGTGGCATAGCCGATCGTGCCGTCCGCGGAGATCGCCGCCTCGTCGTCGTACAGGCTGACGACGCCGTCCACCCGCGACAGGCCGGCAACCTCGGCGAGCATCGCCGTCACCCGCTGCTCGACGCCCGGCGCCTGCAGGCCGCTCTCGTCGTGCAGGACGATCTGCAGCGTGTCGCCGGCCCGCCCGGCGCCGTGCTCGGCTAGCAGGTCGGCCGCCGCCTGCGACTCGGTGCCGGGCATCGAGACGTCGTTGCGGTAGTCGTCGCCGGCGACCGACGCGGCGACCCAGACGCCGGCCAGAACCGCCACCCAGAGGACGAGCGCCAGCCAGCGGCGGCGGTGGGCGAACCCGGCGATGCGCACGAACACCCCCGGCCGCCCGGGAGGTTGCGTGGCTTCTTCTTCGCGGTTCAGCTGTGGCGTCGTCACGGGGTGATGACGACGCAGCCGAGCGAGGTGTGACATGCGCGTGTCACAGTGGGCTCGGCTACGTCGTCAAACGGGCATGGGAGTGACGGACCGCGACGCGCGCGACACCGAGGAGCTGCTGGCACGGTCGTTCGAGGCCAACCGCCCGCGGCTGCTGCGGGTCGCCTACACGATGACCGGGTCGCTGGCCGACGCCGAGGACTGCGTCCAGGAGGCGTGGCTGCGGCTGCGCGGGCTGGCCGACCCCGGCACCGTCCGCGACCTCGCCGCCTGGCTGACCACCACCGTCAGCCGGCTGGCGCTCGACGCCCTGGGCAGCGCGCGGGCGCGCCGGGAGCAGTACGTCGGGACGTGGCTGCCCGAGCCACTGGTCGAGACCCGCGAGCAGGACCCCGCCGACCGCGTCACGCTGGACGAGTCGGTGAGCATGGCGCTGCTGGTCGTCCTCGAGCAGCTCTCCCCCGCCGAGCGCACCGCGTTCGTGCTGCACGACGTGTTCAGCATGCCGTTCCCGGAGGTCGCCGAGGTGGTCGGCCGCTCGCCTGCGGCGGTGCGCCAGCTCGCCTCACGGGCCCGGCGCCACGTCGAGGGCGCGCAGCCGCGCACCCCGGCCACCGACGCCGAGCAGCGCGAGCTGGCCGACGCCTTCATGGCCGCCTGCCGCGGCGGCGACCTGCCCGGGCTGATCGCGCTGCTCGACCCGGACGTCGTGCTGCGCAGCGACGGCGGCGGCAAGGTCTCGACCCTGCCGCGCATCGTGCGCGGCGCGCACCGGGTGGCGTCGGCGCTGCTCCACTACGCCACGTCGCGGCTGGACCCACGTCCGGCCGACGTCAACGGCGCCCCCGGCTTCACCGTCCGCCACGACGACGGCGTGCTGACGGTCATGGCCTTCACCGTCGACGCCGGGCGGATCACCGCGATCGACGGCGTGCGCAACCCCGACAAGCTCACCCGGGTGCCCGGCCTGGACTGACCGCCGGGTCCGCTCGGGACGAGGAGCGACCCGGGTCGCAGGCGTGCCCGAGCCAGGCGCAACGGCTGTAAGATCAATCCATGTCGGCCACGCTCTTCGACGTCGGCGATTACAGACTGGCTGCGGAGATCACGGGCGACGGCCCATCGACCGTGGTCTTCAGCTCAGGGTTGGGGGACGCTGGCGAAGCGTGGGCGGCCACCATCGCCGCGCTCAGCACGCGGGCGCGAGTGCTGACGTATGCCCGCGCCGGCGTCAGTGAGAGCGATGCACTGCCGGCTCCGGCGCCCCGCTCGTACGGGGATGCCGCCGATGAGCTGCGCCGGTTGCTGGCGACGGTCGGGCTCAAAGAGCCGGTCGTCTTGGTCGGTCACTCGATCGGAGCGATCATCGCTTTGGTGTTCACGGCCACCTGGCCGGACACGGTGGCTGGCTTGGTGCTCGTCGATCCCTCCGACGTCCAGTTGCCGCTGGACCTCGAACCACCGAAGCTCGTGATGCACGACGGCGACCGCGAGGATCGCGCCTCGTTCGACATGCGGCGTGGAGCCGCGGAAGCGGTGGCCAGCCGACAGCATCTGGGCATTCCAAACGTGGTCATCACCAGCCGAGTCGGCCGGTGGCTGGAGGTCGCCACGCCGGAGTTCTGGCAGCCGTTCAGTCTGGAGGATCTCGACGAACGGTGGCAGCGCCACCATCGCGAACTCGCCACCAGCCTGGGTGGCTCACGGCCGGCGAGCATCCAGGATCGGTGGTGTTGGGGCGCAACGGATCCTGGATGATCATAGACGTCCAACATCGGATCGTCGCCAACACAGAGCCCTACCTCTCCTCCGCGCAATCGAGTACCGATATCCCGCAGCACCGAATGCCGTTGATACGCATACCGGCCCGCGCCGCAGCCCGCTGGTCAGCCCCATTCCCATCTGTGTCGAACCCGGCCCGAGGGGAGGGCCGGCGCAGCCGCCAGACCTGCGGCGTTCGCCGGAGCGTCTCCAGTGAACGAAGGCCCTGTGGGCAGCGGTGATCATCAACGATCGCCGACCCCACCCGGCAAGACTGCGTGCGACCCGCTCTGACAGCACACCGTCAGCGGCGCCTTCTACTGCGACGGCCGTCGCCGGCGCTTTGCGGGGGCGGATCTGATGCGGGTGGTGTGAGCCGCGCGGACGCGGTGGGTTCCCCGCCCGCCGGGTCCGCTCGGCGCAACGGCAGCAGCACCGTCACCACCAGGCCGCCGCCGGGACGGGCGTGGGCGGAGGCGTCGCCGCCGTGTGCCCGCGCCACCGCGCGGACGATGGACAGGCCGAGGCCGAAGCCGCGCTCCGGCGCCGCCCGCTGGTCGCCGAGGCGGCGGAACGGCTGGAACAGCGACTCGACCTCGTACGGCGGCACCGGGCCGCCGGTATTCTCGACCGTGAGCAGCGCCGAGCCGTCCGCCGTCGCCGTCGAGACCGCCAGCCAGCCGCCCTGCCGGTTGTGCCGCACGGCGTTCTCCACCAGGTTCTGGACCATCCGTTCCAGCAGGACGGGGTCGCCCGACGCCGGGGCCGGGCGCAGGCCGGCCGGCCGGATCGTGACGCCGGCCGCGGCCGCCGACGTGGCGGCCTGCTCGGCGACGTGTGCGGCCACGGCCGCAAGGTCCACCGGCGACCGTTCGGCGAGGGCGTTCTCGCTGTCGGCGAGCGTCAGCAGCCCGTCGATCAGCTGCTCGTGCCGCTGGTTGACGGCCAGCAGCGACTCGCCGAGCCGCCGGGTGTCGGCGGGCGCGTCGGGCCTGGTCATCGCCACCTCGACCAGGGCCCGGTTGAGCGCCAGCGGCGTGCGCAGCTCGTGCGAGGCGTTCGCGACGAACCGCCGCTGCCCGTCGAAGGAGCGGTCCAGCTGCTCGAGCATCTGGTCGAAGGTGTCGGCGAGCCGTTTGACGTCGTCGTCGGGACCGGTCAGCGCGATGCGCTCGTGCAGGCCGCGCCCGCCGCCGCCCGCCCGGGCGATCCGGCGCGCCGTCTGGGTGATGACGTGCAGCGGCCGCAGCGCGCGCCCGGCCACCAGCCAGCCGGCCGCACCCGCGACGACGCCGACCCCGAGCAGCGCCAGCCCGCCCCACGTCAGCAGCGACGTCAGCGCCGCGTCCTGGAGCGCCTGCTGCTCCGCCTCGACCTGCGCGACGACGTCGCCGACGCTGACCTCGCTGCCGTCGGGCATCGTCATCGTCTCGTCCTCGCCGGCGGCCGCGGCGCGCAGCTCGGCGATCTCCGACGCGCCCCGGTCCGGCTCGGTGATCGACTCCAGGCTCTGCCGCACCAGCAGGTACGTCACGCCCAGCACGACGGCGCCGGCCAGGACGAACAGCCCGCCGTAGAGGACGGTCAGCCGCAGTCGCAGCCCCCAGCGCGTCACGGGAGCCGGTATCCCGCGCCGGCCACCGTCTCGACGATCGGCGGGTCGCCCAGCTTGCGGCGCAGCTTCATCATCGTGACCCGGACGACGTTGGTGAACGGGTCGACGTGCTCGTCCCACGCCTTCTCCAGCAGCCGCTCGGCGCTGACGACCGCGCCGTCGGCCCGCATCAACTCGGTGAGCACGGCGAACTCCTTGTTGGCCAGCGCGACGGGCCGGCCGTCGCGGTGCACCTCGCGCCGCGACGGGTCCAGCCGGATGCCGGAGCGTTCCAGCACCGGCGGCGCCGCCGGCCGGGCTCGGCGCATCAGCGCGTGCACCCGCGCGGACAGCTCGGCGAACGCGAACGGCTTGGTGAGGTAGTCGTCGGCGCCCAGGCCGAGCCCGCCGACGCGGTCGCGGACGCCCGCCGCCGCCGTCAGCATGAGGATGCGCGGCGGCGCCGCGGACGAGTCGAGGATCCACGCGCAGACGTCGTCGCCGTGGGTGCCGGGCAGGTCGCGGTCGAGCAGGACGACGTCGTACTCGTTGACGCCCAGCCGTTCCAGCGCGGCGTCGCCGTCGTAGGTCACGTCGACGGCGAACGACTCGCGCCGCAGCCACTCGGCGATGGCGTCGGCGAGGATCAGTTCGTCCTCGACCACCAGGATGCGCATGGTCCCATGGTCGCTCAGCACGCATAACCAGGCCGTAACTCGCGCGGATCCGGTTTACGGCCGCGTTATCGCCGGCTCGGTTCAGTGGAGTCACGCCCGGTCGCACGGGCCGGCGTGACTCGACGGAGGACCTTCGATGAACCGACGGATGACGATGACCGTGGCCTTCCTGCTGCTCGGCGTGGCCGGGCTGGGTGCGTGCAGCGAGGCCGGCGACAGCCCCGGCGTGGCGACGGTGGAGACCGGCGGGCCGACCGACACCGGCAGCCCCAGTGACAGCGGCGGCGACAGCGGCACGGGCTCGGGCGACGCCGGCTCCGGCTCGGGTGACGGCGAGGAGCCGGGCCCACTCGCGTTCACCCAGTGCATGCGCGACAACGGCGTCGACATGGCCGACCCCGACCCCACGACCGGCCGCCCGCAGGTGGGCGACGGCGTCGACCCGGACAGCCCGGCCTACCAGGACGCCATGGAGGCCTGCCAGGACCTGCTGCCCGACGGCGGCGCGCTCTCCGAGCCGGACCCCGCCGAGCTGGACGCGTACCAGGCCTTCGCCGACTGCATGCGCGAGAACGGGCTGCCCGACTTCCCCGACCCGCAGCCCGGCGGCGAGGGTCTCTTCGAGGGCATCGACCGCACCAGCCCGGCCTTCGGGACCGCGCTGGAGGCGTGCCAGGACGTCCTGCCGGCCGGAGGCGGGCAGTGAGGCGGCGGTACCTGGTGCCGGCCGGGGTGGTCGCCGCGATCGCCGTCGCCGGGCTGGCCGCGCGCGGCGTCGGCGGCTCCAGCGCGGACCCGCCGGCGCCGGACGGGGCGCCGCCGGCGACGGCGACCGTCGCCGTCAGCGACCTGGTCCAGACCGTCCAGGTGCCCGGCGTGCTGGGGTACGGCGCGCCGGTCGGGCTGCCGGCGAAGACCGACGGCGGCACCGTCACCTGGATCGCGCCGATCGGCTCCACCGTCGCGCAGGGGCAGCCGGTCTACGCCATCGACGGCGCGCCGGTCGTCCTCGTCCACGGCACGGTCCCGCCGTACCGGGAGCTGGAGCCGGGCGTGGAGGGGCCGGACGTGCAGCAGCTGGAGGCGGCGCTGGCGGCGCTCGGCTACACCGGCTTCACCGTCGACGACGAGTACACGTGGTCGTCGGCGGAGGCGGTCGGCGAGTGGCAGGAGGACCTCGGCACCGAGGAGACCGGCACCGTCGACGTCGACGAGATCGTCGTCGTGCCGCACGACCTGCGGATCGCCCTGCACACCCAGCCCGTGGGCGCCACGCTCGGCGGCGCCGGTAGCGAGGGTGGCGAGGGCGGCACCGCGTCGGTCGTCACCTACACCGGCACCACGCCGGTCGTGGTCGTCGGGCTGGACCCGGCGCAGCAGCACCTGGTGGCCGAGGGCGTCGCCGCGACGGTCCTGCTGCCGGACGGCACCGCAGTCGACGGCGCCGTGTCGAGCGTCAGCCCGGTCGCGACCGCCGTCGACACCGGTGACGAGGAGTCCAGTACGACCACCATCACCGTCGAGGTCGCGCTGGCCGACCCGGCTGCCGCCGGGACGCTGGACTCCGCTCCGGTGGACGTGAACCTGGTGGCGGCCGAGGTGCAGGACGTGCTCGCGGTGCCGGTCGCGGCGCTGGTGGCGCTGGCCGAGGGCGGCTACGCGGTGCAGGTCGTCCAGGACGGCACGGTCGAGTTCGTCCCGGTCGAGACCGGGATGTTCGCGAGCGGGCTGGTCGAAATCAGCGGCGATGGGATCGCCGAAGGGACCGTCGTGGGGGTGCCGTCGTGACCGCCGTCGTCGAACTGCGGAACGTGTCGAAGACGTACGCCGGCGGGGTCGCGGCGCTGAGCGACGCGTCGCTGACGATCCGCGCCGGCGACCTGGTCGGGATCGTCGGGCCGTCCGGCTCCGGGAAGTCGACCATGCTCAACGTCATCGGCACGCTGGACCGGCCGACGTCGGGGACGGTGCGGATCGCCGGCTGGCCGGTGCCCGACCTCACCGACCGGCAGCTGTCGAGACTGCGGGCGCAGACGATCGGCTTCGTGTTCCAGCAGTTCCACCTCTCGGGCGGCGTGCCCGCGGTCGACGCCGTCGCCGACGGCCTGCTCTACGCCGGTGCGCCGCTACGGCAGCGGCGGCGGCGCGCGGTGGCGGCGCTGGAGCGCGTCGGGCTCGGACACCGGCTGGACCACCGGCCGCACCAGCTCTCCGGCGGGGAGCGGCAGCGGGTCGCCATCGCGCGCGCCGTCGTCGGCGACCCGCCCCTGCTGCTGGCCGACGAGCCGACCGGCAACCTCGACTCCACCTCCGGCGCCGGGGTGATGGCACTGCTGCGCGAGCTGCACGCGGCCGGCACCACCGTCGTGATCATCACCCACGACCGGGACATCGCGGCGAGCCTGCCGCGCCGGGTCGAGGTGCGCGACGGCCGGATCGAGCGGGTGACGTCGTGAGCGCCGCGACCGAGTTGCGGCCGGCGCGGCTGCGGTTCCGCGACGTGGTGCGGGTCGGCGGCGCGGGGCTGCGGGCCCGGCCCACCCGGGTGTTCCTGTCGGCCCTGGGCATCGCGATCGGAATCGCCGCCATGATCGCCGTCGTCGGCATCTCGACCTCCAGCCGGGAGCAGCTGAACCAGCAGCTCGACGCGTTGGGCACGAACCTGCTGACGGTCGGCCCCGGCCAGGACCTGTTCGGCGACGACGCGCAACTGCCGGCCGAGTCGATCGGGATGATCGGGCAGATCGGCCCGGTCAGCGGCGTGACGGCGACCGGTCTGCTGCCCGACACGGCCGTGTACCGCAACGACCTCATGCCCAGCGGCGAGACCAACAGCATCGCCGTCCTCGCCACCGACCTGCAGCTGCTCGACACCGTCGGCGCGACCGTGGCCGGCGGCGCGTTCCTCGACGCCGCGACCGCTCAGTATCCGGCGGTCGTGCTCGGCGCCGAGACGGCCGACCGGCTCGGCGTCGGCGCGGCCGGACCGGCCCAGCTGGTGTACCTCGGCGGCCACTGGTTCACCGTCATCGGAGTGCTGGCGCCGGCGCCGCTCGCGCCCGAGCTCGACACCGCCGCGCTGGTCGGCTGGCCGGTGGCGGAGTCGCTGCTCGGGTTCGACGGGTTCCCGACCACGGTGTACACCCGGTCGGACGAGAACTCCGTCGAGGACGTGCAGGCCGTGCTGGCGGCGACCGCTAACCCCGAGGCCCCGCACGAGGTCGACGTCGCCCGCCCGTCCGACGCCCTGGTCGCGCAGCAGGCCGCCGACAGCACGCTGAACGCGCTGCTGCTCGGCCTCGGCGCGGTCGCGCTGCTGGTGGGCGGCGTCGGGGTCGCGAACACGATGGTCATCTCGGTGCTGGAGCGACGCGCCGAGATCGGGTTGCGCCGTTCCCTCGGCGCCACCCGCGGCCAGGTGCGGCTGCAGTTCGTGTGCGAGGCGCTGCTGCTCTCGGCGCTCGGCGGCTGCGGCGGCGTCCTGACCGGCATCGCCGTCACCGCCGGCTACGCGTCGGTGCAGGGCTGGCCCACCGTCGTCCCGGTCTGGGCCATGGCCGGCGGCGTCGGCGCGACGCTCGTCATCGGCGCCCTGGCCGGCCTCTACCCGGCCATCCGCGCCGCCCGCCTCGCCCCGACCGAGGCCCTGGCCACCCCCTAGGCCGCGCCTCACCCCTGTCCCCCGCCGCCTGCCGCCCCGTTGATCATGGAGAAGGTCGGGTCTCCCGGCGCTGGGAAGCCGCCTTTTTCCATGATCAACTCGGGCGGGGGCAGGGGCGGGGGGTGCGGTCAGGCGGCGTCGTGGAAGACGAGGGCGAGGGTGTGGCGTTCGCCGGAGCGGATCGCGGAGACGCCGTGGCGGACCGGCGCGGCGGACCAGCCGCGCGCTGACCGCACCGGCCGGTCGCGGGTGGTGAACACGTACCCGTGACCGTGTGGCAGCAGCGTCGCCGTGCCGCGGGACTGGGCGCGCGGGCGCTGCTCGAGCAGCAGGAACTCGCCGCCGGTGTGGTCGACGCCCGGCTCGTTGAGGTTGACGACCACCTGGAGCGGGAACACGAGGTCGCCGTAGAGGTCGCGGTGCAGCGCGTTCCAGTCCTTCTCGCGGTAGCGCAGCAGGATCGCCGTCGACTTCGTCTGGCCGGCCTCGTGGCACATCGCCAGCCACTCGTCGAGCGTGTCCGGCCACGGCGCCGGCCGTCCGAGCCGGCCCCACCATTCGCGGGCGATCGGCAGCAGCCGCGGGTACAGCGCCTGCTTGAGCCGCTCGATCGGCTCGGGATACGGCGCCCGGAAATACCGGTACTCGCCCTGGCCGAAGCGGTGCCGGCCCATGTCGATCGTGCTGCGGAACAGCGCGTCGTGCCCGTAGACAGCGCGGAGCTCGGCGGTCTCGTCGGCCGTCAGCAGCTGGGGCAGCAGCGCGCCGCCGTACTCGTCGAACTCCTGGGTAATCGCGGCCCAGTCGCCATCGTCCACCCGGTCCGCCCACGTGTTCATGCCGCCTCCAGTTCCAGTAGTGCGGTCTTGGCCGCGGGGCCGCCGATGTAGCCGCCGAGGGTGCCGTCGGCGCGCAGCACCCGGTGGCAGGGCAGGACGACCGGCAGCGGGTTGGTCGCGCACGCGGTGCCGACCGCGCGGACGGCCTTGGGGTTGCCGGCCAGCTCGGCCATCTCGCGGTAGCTGCGGGTCTGCCCGTAGCCGATCTCCGGCAGGTGCCGCTGCACCAGCTGCCGGAATCCGCGCGACAGCGACAGGTCCAGGTCGACGTCGAAGGCACGGCGGCGGCCCGCGAAGTACTCGTCCAGCTCGCGTGCGACGTCGTCCAGTCGGCGCGGGGCGCGCAGGACGCGCGGGCTCAGCTTCTGGCCGAGGCTCTCCAGCACACGGTCGTGGTCCTCGCTGGCGTACGCCACCCGGACCAGGCCCTTCGGCGTGGCCGCGAGCAGCAGCCGCCCGAGCGGCGAGTCGACGACGGTGTAGGCGACGTCGACGAGGCCGGCCCGGTCGGCGTCGTGCTCCAGCCGGCGGTGCAGCCGGCCGAGGGTGTCGGCGTCGACGGGCATCGACAGCAGGGCGGCGACGTCGTCATCGTCGTGACGGTCGGTCATGACGGCTCCTTCCTGAGGTTCTTGATGCCGTCGGCGGCCGCTCGCCGGGCCGCGTCGGCGGTGCCGCCGAGCAGCTGCGCGATCTCGGCATAGGCGAGCCCGCCCAGGTAGTGGTAGGCGACGGCCTGACGCTGCTTGGGCGGCAGCCGGCCCACCGCGGCCCAGAGATCGGGGTCGCCGGAGCCGGGGACGCCCAGTCCCGTCGGCGCCTCCGGGAGCTCGTCCACCGGCAGCGGGCGGCGCCGGGCGGCCCGCAGCACGTCGATCGCCTTGCGGTGCGCGATCGTCACCAGCCACGCCTCGACGTTCGCCGTCTCCGGCAAGTCGGGATAGGCGCGCAGCGCGGCGAGGAACGTCTCCGACCAGGCGTCGTCGGCGTCGTGCGGGCCGAGCACGACGCGGCAGACCCGCAGCACGGTGGCCCCGTGCTGCGCGACGACCCGTTCGAACGGCTGCTTCATGGACGAGGAGATCTCCGGTCAGAACAGGCGCCCGGCGCCGGCCGGCGCGGGTGCCTCGAGCTCCAGCAGGGCCCGCTTGCGCTTCAGCCCGCCGGCGTAGCCGGTCAGCGAGCCGCCGGCCCCGACCACGCGGTGACACGGGACGAAGACGCACAGCGGGTTCGCGCCCACGGCCTGCCCGACGTCCCACGCTCGCCGCGGGTCGCCGAGCGCCGCCGCGATCTCACCATAGGTGGTCGTCTCGCCGCGCGGGATGGTCGCGACGATGTTCCACACGGCCTGTTGGAACGCGTCGCCGCGGGGCGCCAGCGGCAGGTCGAACTCGTGCCGCCGGCCGGCGAGGTGGTCCAGCAACTGCCGCGCCGCCTCGTCCAGCAGCAGGTCCGCGGCCGCGGCCACCTCCGGCCCGAACGTCTCCTGCGCCGGGCGGCGGATGTGGTGCCGGAAGTACAGTCCGGTGACGGCGTCGCCCTCGGCGACGATGGTGATCGGCCCGAGGTCGGTGCCGACCACGGTGTGACGTGTGCTCATCTGCGTTCTCCCTCCAGCCTCTGCCCAGTAGACGTCCGGCAGGAGCGGAACGTGAGATCGACCCGCAGCGCTCCGGCCCGGATCGACACGGCCTCCCGCGCGAGGCCGGGGAGGGCGTCGGGTGCCCGGAAGACGTTGACGATGTCGACCGGCTCGGGGACGTCGAGATCCGCGGGTCGCGCCGGGTGTGAATTCCTACTATATCAATAGGAATTCGCCTCAGGCGACGGCCAACGGCAGCCTGCGCAGCCCGAACAAGAGCTCATCGGCGACCGCGAGAGCCGACGTCCCACGCACGCGCTCGACGGCGGCGCGGGCCGACTCGAACGCGGGATAGAGGCCCTTCCTGGTCGTATCGACGATCTCGGCGGCTTCGGCTCTGTCGACGCCGAACATGGCCCCCGCCTGCTCGAGCTTCGCCGCCGAGATGCTGCGCAAGCGATACTCGCCGCCGACACTCATGGCGCTGTCGAGGCGTGCTGAGCCGTCCCAGTACGCGGCGTAGCTCAAGAGGTCGTAGAGCGGCGCCAGCCGGACGGACCGCTGCTCCAACATCAGTGAGTAGTTCTTGGCATGAGCATCGGTGCACCCCGCGATCACGTTGAACACGAGTGCGCGATAGAACGCCGTTCCCGTCGAGCGACGATCGGCCGTCAACGGCAGCGAGCGCACGAGGCCGGCGATGTCCGCAACGCCTGGACCGCCGTCGAGATGCTGGTACTTCTTGGACGGCGGAACGCTGAGAGCTTGGCAGAGATCCTCCTGATGGAGTCGCCGCCACTGCCCGTTCACGCTTGCGCGATCGTATCGCTCACTGACCAGGACGTCCCATTCGCCGATGCGCATGAGCTCCGAGCTGGCCACGCGATTTCCCAGCAGCCGGGCGGCGTGCATTGTCATCTGCTCGACAACGTCGATCCGCCGGAAGGTCCCTGCGACCGGCTTCAGGATGTGCGTGGTGGGGGTTGCGTCTTCGGGGACACTCCACGAGCCGTCGGACAGCTTGTGGAGCGCGATCTTGGGCTGAGCCCCGGCGAGGCTGAACCGACCGCCCGCGTCGTAGTAGGGCGCACCCTCCGCGTACTCAGAGACGACACGACTCAGCATCGTCGCCACTTCGTCGTCGTCGACCCGGCGCACGCGCTTGCGCTCGAGGACCGCGTCGGAAGCCGTCTCGCCCGGGGGAACGAGCTGGATTGCGCCGGCAGCATCGATGCCGACGTGTTCGAGCAGCGCGAACGGGTTGTTGGCGGAGACCGAATAGCGGCGTGCGATCGCCCCCAGAGCCTCCTCGCTGTCTGGGAGCAACCCTTGCAGGTAGGGCAAGACCGCGCGCTTTCTGTGAACCGCCGCTGTGAGCGGCATCGAGAGCGACAGTGGCGTCGCATCGTCCGACGCGCGGTAGGCCTCGTCATACTCGAACGTCACGTTCCCGCTGGCGGACTGCGTGAGCCTTCCGGACAAGCGCCCGTCGAGATAGACGTCGAGGTGCCGTCCCGTCACCAACGCACTTCTCCCGACTGGAGGCTCCGAAACGCCATCTCGAAGCCAAGCGCTTGGAAGACGTCGAACAGCTTCGATGCTTCGACCGTGGGCTTGCCTGCCTCGAAGTCCGCCACGAAGGAGCGAGAGACACCCGCGCGAGCCGCCAGCTCGGATTGGCTCCAGCCCTGCTTCGCTCGCAGCTCGCGCACAGCGGCCGCAGCCTCTCGGACCGTCAGCATGGCCATCCTCCTGTCGCCGTACGGCGACAGTCTAGCTTGTCGCCGTACGGCGACAACATCGAGAGTCGCCGTACGGCGTCACAGCCAGTCGTGCTCTCGGGCGTATCGGGCGGCTTCGTGCCGGGTCCGGGTCTGGGTCTTCTGCATCGCGTTGGAGAGGTAGTTGCGGACGGTGCCCTCCGCGAGGTGCAGCTGGGCGGCGATGTCGGTGACCGAGTACCCCTCCCCGGTCGCGCGGAGCACGTCGGCCTCGCGGTCGGTGAGCGGGCTGTCGTCGATGAGGGCGAGGGCGGAGACGTCGGGGTCGACCCAGCGCCGGCCCTCGTGCAGGGTCGCGATGACGGACGTGATGTGCGCCGGCTCCGCGGACTTGCTGACGAAGCCCTGGACGCCCAGCTTCAGGGCCCGGCGCAGCACTCCCGGGCGAGCGTGTCGGGTCAGCATGAGGATCACCTGGTCCGGCCGGACCCGGCGGATCGCCGAGACCGCGCCGAGCCCGTCGACACCGGGCATCTCCAGGTCGATGACGAGCACGTCGGGCTGGTGCCGCAGCGTGGCGCGGACGGCTTCCTCGCCGTTCTCGGCCTCGGCGAGGACCGTGATGTCGCCCTCCAGCGGCAGCAGCGCCGCGAGGGCCTTGCGCAGCAGCACCTCGTCGTCGGCGAGCACGACGGTGGTCATGGAGCCTCCCGTGGCTCGGCAGCGGACGGGTCGGGAGCGGACGGCGGGAACGTCGCCGCGGTCAGGAACCAGCCGTCCCGTTGCTCGACGGTCAGGTCGCCGCCGTCGCCGGCCACGCGTTCCTTGAGCGTGGCGAGCCCGCTGAGCGCCGCCAGCGGGCCCTCCGGCGCGCCGTCGTTGGCGATGGAGATGCCGGACGGGGTCAGCGTGATCCGCACCTCGTGGGCCTGGGCGTGCCGCAGGATGTTGGTCGTCGTCTCGCGCAGGACCTGGCCGAGCAGCTCGTTCGCCCGCGGGTCGATGTCGCCGTCACGGGAGATCCGTACCTCGATGCCGGCGGCCTCGAACAGGTTCTTCGCGTTCTCCAGCTCCGCGCTGAGGTTGAGCCGCCGCTGGGCGTAGGCGAGCTCCTTCGTCTGGGTGATGGTGTCGCTCACCAGGGCGTGGATCTCACGCAGCTCCTGTTCGGACCGGCCGGGGTCACGGTGCACCAGCTTCTGCGCGAGGGCGACCTTGAGCTTCACGACGTGCAGCGTGTGGCCCTGGATGTCGTGCAGGTCGCTGGCGAAGCGCACCCGCTCGCGCACGACCGCCAGTTCCGCCTCGCGGTGGCGCGCCTCCTCCAGCTCCTCCACGACGTCGTAGAAGCGCTTGTTGGGGAACATCAGCCCGGTCACGATGACGGTGACGCCGGTCGGGACGATGACGTACTGGATCAGCATGGTGCGTGGGTCGTCCTGCGTCACCAGGAACCGCGACGCGCCGACGACGGCGACGTAGCCGACCAGGGCGACGGCGGCCGCGCCCCGGTGGCGGCCCAGCCGCGAGACCACCAGGGGTCCCACGACGGACAGACCGAAGATCGCCTTCCCGCTGTCGGCGACCAGCGCGCCGAAGAGCCAGACGCCGGCGGTGACGACTAGACAGGGCACGGCGACCCGGGCGAGGTCACCGGCCGTCCAGGCCACGAAGGCCACCAGGGCCGCGACGACGCCCAGGCCCAGGACCGCGGCGTCCCACCAGGTGTCGGCCTCCACCGCCACCAGCAGCACGCCCCCGACGGCGACCAGCGGGAGCACCATGACGAGGTTCAGTTGGCGCAGTCGTCCCTGCGCCGGCTCGGTGACTTCGGACATCGTCCGTCCAGTATTCGGGGCGATCTCCCGGCACGCCAGTGACGCCACGTCATACGCGCGGGCCAGGAATGTCATGGCGCGGACGTGATGCGACGCCACTACCAGGAGCGGTGCACGGCTAGTGGGATGGAGACATGTCCACCACACCAGTCATCGAGGTCGAGAACCTCAACGTCCGCTACGGCGACTTCCACGCCGTGAAGGACCTGTCCTTCCAGGTCCGGCCCGGCGAGCTCTACGCGCTGCTCGGCACCAACGGCGCCGGCAAGACGTCGTCGCTGGAGGTCATCGAGGGACACCGGGCGGCCGCGTCGGGCACCGTGCGCGTCTTCGGCCGCAGCCCGGGCGACCGCGCCGCCGTGCGTCCGCGCATGGGCATCATGCTGCAGGAGAGCGGGTTCTCCCCGGACCTGACGGTGCGCGAGTCCGTCCACCTCATCGGCACCCTGACCCGGCGCCAGGACGACGTCGACCGCGTGCTCGGCGTCTCCGGCCTCACCCACAAGGCCGGCACCACGGTGTCGCAGCTCTCCGGCGGCGAGAAGCGCCGCCTGGACTTCGCCACCGCCGTCTACGGCGGGCCCGAGCTGGTCATCCTCGACGAACCGACGACCGGCCTTGACATCCAGTCCCGCGACGCGCTCTGGGGCGCGGTGGACCGGCTGCGCGAGGAGGGCTCCACCATCGTGCTCACCACCCACTACCTGGAAGAGGCGCAGGAACGCGCCGACCGCATCGGGCTCATGCACCAGGGCCGGTTCCACCGTGAGGGCACCGTCGTCGAGCTGACGCAGACCCTGCCGTCGGTGATCAGCTTCGCCCTCCCGCCCGGCGCCCCCACGCCGCCGGTCGAGGCCACCCGCACCAACGGGGCCTTCCACGTCGAGACCTTCAACCTGCAGGACGACCTGCGCCACCTGCTGGGCTGGGCGCACGACGCCGGGGTGGACCTGCGCGAACTGCAGGCCGGCCCGACCCGCCTCGACGACGTCTTCCGCGCCATCACCAGCAGCTGAACCCCACCCGAACCTCTGCCACGAAGGGATCCATCCCCATGCTCGCGATCGCTCGCAGTGAGCTGATCCAGCTCTTCCGGAACCGGCTCGTGCTGGTCACCGGCCTCATCATCCCGGTCTTCGTCAGCGCGTTCTTCGTCTACCGGCACGAGATCTTCGCCGAGGCGGCCAGCCTCGGCTACATCGCGGCGATCGTCATGTTCACGGTCATGGCGTTCGGCCTCTACACGACGGCCGTGACGACCCTGGCCTCGCGCCGGCAGAACCTCTTCCTCAAGCGGCTGCGCTCCACCGCCGAAGGTGACGTCGGGATCCTCACCGGGCTGCTCCTGCCGGTCACCGTCATCGCGGTGGTCCAGGTGACGGCGATCCTGATCGTGCTGGGCGTGGTCGCGTCCGAACCGGCCCAGGCCGCGCTGCTGGTGGTGGCCGTCCTGGCGACGCTGGCCATGATGGTCGGCCTGGCCCTGGCCACCGCGGGACTCACCAACTCACCCGAACACGCCCAGGTGACCACGCTGCCGATCAGCCTGTCGGTGATCGCGGTCTCCAGCTGGGTGGGCATCTCCGGCACCGAGGACCTCGCCCCGCTCAAGCGGATCCTGCCCGGCGGCTCGGCCACCGAGCTGGTCGTCAACGCCTGGGACGGCGGCGTCGCTGTCGCGGACTCCCTGATCCTGCTGGTGCCCACGCTGAGCTGGGTGGTCGTCGCGGTGGCGCTGGCCAGCCGGATGTTCCGCTGGGAACCACGCCGCTGACGCGCCCGGCCGGCCGCACGATCATGACGACCGACATCCGCCCGCCGTCGGCAAGAGGTGGTCGACAAGTAGTCGACGCACGACGAAGCGGCTGGTCAGAAACTTCCTGACCAGCCGCTTCGGCCCTCTCCAGCTCGTCCCGGTTGCACCGCCGCCTGCTCCACCTATGCGGCGTCGGCGACCACGGCGACGGTACGGTCCAGCACGGGTGTGAATGTGCGGCCATCGAGCTCCACATAGGTGAAAATGCGAGTCACGAGCGCACTCGCTTCGGCAGAACCTCGTCGGCGCGAGCGCGCCCGAGGTCCGTCTCGTAGGGATCGGTGGCCGTGACAATCGCCTCCAGGATGCCAAGGGCACGTGCCACTCCGAGGAACGCTTCCAAGCTCACCCCGGGATCCCCCGTCTCGATCCGGCGCAACGTGCCGCGGGCAATGCCGGCCCGCTCCGACAGCTGGGCCGCAGTAAGACCCTGAAGCTTTCGCCACGCGACGAGTTGCGCGCCGATACCCTGCGCGGCAGCCCTCACTCGGACAGGAGTAGGTCGAGACACGGCACACCTCAATGGTTCTAAGGGTCAAGTACTCGACCATTATAGTCGATACTGTTCACGAACCTGACCCTAAGGGCACATCCACCAGGAGCACGTGCTACGCACCGACCGTCATCACGTCGTCCGTAGAACCTCCTCGTCAGAGTGCGACGTGCCGGTTGACGTCCTTGTAGAGGAGGTAGCGGAACGGCCCGGGCCCGCCGGCGTAGCAGGCCTGCGGGCAGAAGGCGCGCAGCCACATGAAGTCGCCGGCCTCGACCTCGACCCAGTCCTCGTTGAGCAGGTAGACCGCCTTGCCCTCCAGGACGTAAAGACCGTGCTCCATCACGTGCGTCTCCGGGAACGGGATCGAGGCGCCGGGCCGGAAGGTCACGATGTTGACGTGCATGTCGTGACGCAGGTCCGCGATGTCCACGAAGCGGGTCGTCGACCAGGCGCCGTCGGTTCCGGGCGTGTCGGCCGGGGTGACGTCCTGCTCGCGGGTCACGAACGCGGGCGGGACGTCGAGGCCGTCGACGCGCTGATAGGCCTTGCGGATCCAGTGGAACGTCGCGGTCGCCTCGGCCTGGTTCGCGATCGTCCAGGCGGTGCCGGGCGGGAGGTAGGCGTACGAGCCCGGCTCCAGCACCTGCGAGCCGCCGCCGACGGTGAGGGTGAGCGACCCGTCCACCACGAACAGCACGCCCTCCGCCCGCGGGTCGTACTCCGGGCGGCCGGAGCCGCCGCCGGCGGAGACCTCGACGACGTACTGGCTGAACGTCTCGGCGAAGCCCGACAGCGGTCTGGCCAGCACCCAGAGGCGGGTGTTCGCCCACCCGGGCAGGAAGGACACGGTGATGTCGCTGAGCGTGCGGGCCGGGATGACGGCGTAGGCCTCGGTGAATCGCGCACGGTCGGTGGTGAGGGCGGTCTGCGGCGGCAGCCCGCCTCGCGGCACGTGGTAGCTCATCGTTCCCCCCGTCGAAGCAGCTTCCCGTCCGGCGCCTCGCCGACGGGCCGCCCGCGCAGCCAGGTCTCGCGGACCACCCCGGTCAGCCGGCGCCCGGCGTAGGCCGAGATCGGGTTGCGGTGGTGCAGCTTCGCGACGTCCACGACGAACTCCTCCTCGGGCGCGAACCGCACCAGGTCGGCGTCGGCCCCGGCCGCGATGCGGCCCTTGTGGCTCAGCCCGACGCGGTCCGCCGGCGCCGTCGCCATCCACCGCACGACGTCGGCCGGCGAGTGGCTCCGGGCCCGGGCAGCCGTCCACACCGCGGGCAGCCCGAGTTCGACCGACGCGATGCCGCCCCACGCCATGCCGAAGTCGCCGCCGCCTCGTGCCTTGAGGTCGGCGGTGCACGGCGAGTGGTCGGAGACGACGAAGTCGAGGTCGCCCGCGGCCAGCGCGGCCCAGAGCGCCTCCAGGTTGGCCGCGTCGCGGATCGGCGGACAGCACTTGAGCTCGGTGGCGCCGTCGGCGATGTGCTCGGCGTCGAAGGTCAGGTAGTGCGGGCACGTCTCGACGCTGACGTCGACGCCGGCCGCGCGGGCGTCACGCAGCGCCGGCACGGCCCCGGCCGCGCTGAGGTGGACGATGTGGGCGCGGCCGCCGGTCGCGCGGGCCTGCTCGATGACCAGGCCGATCGCGGCCGTCTCGGCCTCGTCGGGGCGGGAGGCGAGGAAGCCCGCGTAGTGCGAACCGTCGAGCGCGGCCTCGTCGAGCAACCGGCCGTCCTCGGCGTGGACGATCATCAGCGCACCCAGCCGGGCGCAGTCGCGCATCGCCGATGCGAACTCGTCGGGCTCGAGGTGGCCGAACTCGTCGACCCCGGAGTCGAGCAGGAAGCACTTGAAGCCGAACACCCCGGCACGGTGCAGCGCCTCCAGGTCTGGCCGGTTGCCCGGCACGGCGCCTCCCCAGAAGCCGACGTCCGCCCAGACCTGCCCCTCGGCGGCCCGCCGCTTGACCTCCAGGGCGGCGACGGTCGTGGTCGGCGGGACGGAGTTGAGCGGCATGTCGACGATCGTGGTGACGCCACCCGCGGCGGCCGCGCGCGTCGCCGTCGCGAACCCCTCCCACTCGGTCCGGCCCGGCTCGTTGACGTGCACGTGGGTGTCGACCAGGCCGGGCAGCAGCACCTCGTCGTCCTCGAGCGTGACGGTCCGGGCGGCCGGCGGCGCGTCGTCGTACGTCGTGACGACGGCGATGCGGCCGGCCGCGATGCCCACGGCGGCGGGCACCTCGGCCCCGCCGACGACGGCCCGCCGGGCGCGGACCACGAGGTCGAGGTCAGCTGCCACGGTAGGTCGTGTAGCCGTAGGGGCTGAGCAGCAGCGGCACGTGGTAGTGCTGCTCGGCGTCGGCGACGGTGAAGACGATGACCACCTCCGGGTAGAAGGAGCCCGCCGTGTCGAAGCGCAGCACGTAGTCGCCGGCGTCCAGCCGATCCGGGCCGAGGGCGGCGACCCGGCCGTCGGCGTCCGTCACGCCCTCGCCCAGCGGGTCGCCGGCGCGGGTCTCGAGCGTGACCCGGATGCCGCTGGCCGGCCGGCCGGCGGCGGTGTCGAGGACGTGCGTGGACAGCGTGCTCACAGCGTCGCCTCCAAGCGCAGCAGCGCGATCTGGCGCAGGTTGTCGACGGTCTCGGCCCGCTCGGCGCGGTCGTCGTTGCGCAGCCGCCGGTCCAGCTCACCGAGGATCTCCTCGGCGTCGCGCCCGGCCGCGCGGATCAGGAACACCCGGCCGAACCGCTGCTCGTACGCCGCGTTCCCGGCCGCCAGCCGGCCCGCGGTGTCGCCGGCCGCCGGGTCGACACCGGACTGCTCACGCTGCGACTGCGCGCCGCCGCGCTCGCCGATCCGTGGGTGGGCCGCCAAAGCCTGGTCGAGCTCCTCGTCCGTGAGCTCGCGGGCGGCGGTATCGGCGGCCGCCAGCAGCGCCTCCCGGTCGGCGTACGGCTGGCCGGCCAGCACGTCGTCCGCCCAGCGCCGCACGGACAGGCAGCCGAGCAGCGTCTCTCGATTCGTCGCCACGCCGGACATCAGCAGAACCCCGCCACGGCCAGCCACGCGTCGTCCGCGGGTGGGACGTCGTCGCGGGTCACCTGCGCCTCGATCAGCCCGTACGGCCGGTCTGAGGCGACGAACACCTCGCCGTCGTTGCTGAGCCCGTCGACCTTGAAGCCGCTGAAGTCGACCAGGAAGTGATGCAGGTTGGGTGCTGAGAACCTGATCTCGGCCAGCCCCGGCTGCGCGTCGAGCACGGCGCAGCCCATGGAGTACAGCGTCTCCTGCAGAGCGCGCGAGTACGTGCCGGCGAAGGTCCGCAGCAGGGTCGCGGTCACGGCCTCGTGCGAGGCGTTCCAGTCGACGCCGTCCACGTCCGTGTGCCGCCACCTCGCCGTGAGCGATGTGGCGAGGACCCGGTCGTCGGCCTCGGCCAGCGTCGTGAACTCGTCCTTGAGGAAGCCGGTGAACTCCGAGTCCGTCGAGTTGAGCAGCGCGAGGCCGGAGATGCCCGACAGCACGTGCGTGGCGTCGCGCCCGGCCGTCACCACGGCCGTGCGGACACTGCCGCCGCGGCGGACGAACGAGTGGTCCCCGATGCGGTCCCAGCCGTACTCCTCGACCCGCACCTGCGCCGCGCCCGCGGCGGGACAGGCGTCGAGCAGCCTCCCGCCCAGCGCCAGCGCGTAGTCCTCGGGCGACGTGACGCCGTGCAGCTTCGCGTAGGCGAACGCGGTGTTCTTCTGCGTATCCGTCGGCAGCACCGCGGCCTGGTCGCCGCTGATGTGCGCGTCGGCGAAGTCGCCGCGCAGCGACGTCGACACGTTCAGGTCGCGGATCTCGTGCCGCTGCGTGTCCCGGACGATGCGGACGACGCGAGACTCGGCCTTGCCGTACTGGTTGAGTCCCAGCGTGTGGGCCATCGGCTGCTCCTAGGGATTGGCCAGCGAGTGGAGGGCATCGGTCCCGAGCGTCGTGCCGTCGGCGACCTCGGCCTCGTCGACGGCGCCGCAGTCGACGGCGCGCAGCAGGAACGCCGCCAGCGCCTTGGCCGTCGCCGGCTCGTCGGCGATGCCGCTCATGGTGTTGCGCGTGTAGTCCGCCAGCCTCGTCGTCGCGCGGGCGAGTCCCTGGCGGTAGAAGGCGTAGGTCGCGGCGTACCTCGTCGGCAGCTGCCCCGGGTGCAGGTCCCAGCCCTGGTAGAAGCCGCGCTCCAGCGACCGGCGGACGAGGCGGTGGTGGTTGGCCCACGCCGCGGCGACCTCGTCGGCACTGCCGACCGGCAGCAGGTTGGTGGAGCCGTCGGACAGCCGCACCCCGGTGCCGGCCGCGGCCGCCTGCATCACCAGTTTCGCGTGATCGGCCACCGGATGCTCCAGCGACTGCTGCTCGGCGGAGATGCCGCAGTAGGCCGAGTAGTCGTAGGTGCCGTAGTGCAGCCCGGTCAGCCGGCTCCCGGCGGCCTGGACCATCCGCGCGACCAGCGCGGTCCCGTCCGGTCCGAGGATCGACTGCGGCGTCTCGACCTGCACCTCGAACCTCAGCGCTCCCCGTGCGAGGCCCAGCCCGGCTTCGAGCACGCCACAGGCGTGGACCATCGCCTCGACCTGGTCGACGCTGGTCACCTTGGGCAGCGTGACGACCCAGCCGCCGAGGCCGCCGCCGGGCCCGGCCCCGGCCAGCGTGGCGACGTACGACGTGAGGGTCCGGACGCTGCGCGCCCGGGTTGCCGCCTCGAAGCTCTTGATGCGGATGCCGCCGAACGGCGCCGCCTCGCCCTTCGCCCTGCTGTCTGCCAGCGCTGTTGCGGAGCGGACGACGTCGGCGTCCTCCTCGGCGTCGGTCCGGCCGACGTAGCCGTCCTCGAAGTCGACCCGCAGGTCCTCCACCGGTTCGGCGGCGAGCTTGGCACGTACGCGCGCCACGAGGTCGGGGTCGCGCACGATCGCCGCGAACCGGTCCGCGTGCTCGTCCAGCAGTTCCAGCGCGGCGGCGCCGTAGGCCGGGACCAGCCCGGCGGTGTGGCGGTCCGCCGGGACGTACACCGTGTGGACGGGCTGCCGCCCCGGCCGCGCCCCGGGATACGCCCGGGCCAGCGCCGCGTCCGCCGCCGCCAGCCGCGCGTCGAGCTGCGCGAGCAACGACGCCGCCAGCTCCGTGGCTCCGGACGCCTCACCCTCCGACATGGGTCGTCTCCCGCTCGATCGCGGCCAGCAGCGCGGCGGCCGCCGACACCGCGATGGCGGCCGGGTCCTTGCTCGTGGTGACGCCCGCGAGCCCGATCGGCGTCTCGACCCGATCCACGACCTCGGCGGGCAGCGACTCCAGCAGCCGGGACCGGAACCGCGTCCACTTCGCCGACGACCCGATCAGCCCGATCGCGCCGAGGTGGTCACAGCGCAGCGCGGCGTCGACGATCGCGAAGTCCTCGGCGTGGTCGTGCGTCAGCACCAGCACACGGGTGCCGGGTGGCAGCTCGGCCAGGATCAGCTCGGGGATCACCGGGATGTGGTGGACGTGCACGGCCGCGACCGCGTCCTGCAGCGGAGCGAGGGCGGCCTCGGACAGCGACTCCTCGCGCGAGTCCACCAGGTGCAGCTCGAGATCGTGACGTGCGAGGACCCGGGCCAGCTCCAGGCCGACGTGGCCCACCCCGAAGATCGCGACCGCGGGCACGACGGGCAGCGGCTCCAGCAGTACCGTCACCTCGCCACCGCAGCACTGGACGCCGTGCAGTCCCGGCGCCTTGTCCGACAGACTCATCGTGTACGACTCGGGCCTGGCACCTCCGGCGGACAGCAGCGTGCGCGCCCGCGTCACGGCGTCGGCCTCCAGGTTGCCCCCGCCGATCGACGCCCAGGTCGACGTCGCGGAGACGACCATCTTGGCGCCGGCCTCGCGCGGCGCGTGGCCGCGCACGTTCGTCACGGTGACGAGCACGCCGGGCTCCCGCGCCGCCCGCAGCCCGGCCACCCCCGCGAACCAGGTCGTCATGACGCACCCCCGGCGGCGCGAGCAGCGGAGAGTGCCCAGAAGACCGCCTCCGGCGTCGCCGGCGAGGCGAGCTCGACGGAGTGCCCGGCCGGGCCGAACGCCGCGCACGCGTCGCGCAACGCCTCGCGCACGCTGAGCGCCAGCATCAGCGGCGGCTCGCCCACCGCCTTCGACCCGTAGACGACACCGTCCTCGTGCGCCCGGTCCAGCAGCGCGACGTTGAACGACTCGGGCAGCTCGGAGAACGACGGCAGCTTGTAGGTCGAGGCCGCCTGCGTGGCAAGCCGCCCGCGGCCCGGCCCGTCGGACTCGTCCCAGCGCAGGTCCTCCAGCGTCAGCCAGCCGGCGCCCTGCACGAAGCCGCCCTCGATCTGCCCGACGTCGACCAGCGGCGACAGGCTGTCGCCGACGTCGTGGACGATGTCGACCCGCCGGGTGGTGTTCGCCCCGGTGAACCCGTCGACCTCGACCTCGGTCACCGCGGCGCCGTAGGCGAAGTACTTGAACGGGTGACCGGTCATCGTGGCGGCGTCCCAGCTCAGCCCCTCGGTCTTGTAGAAACCGGCGGCCCAGAGCTGGACCCGCGCGCGGTACGCCGCCAGGACCAGCTCCTCCCACGACGGGTCGCGCAGGGTGTCGCGGACCGGCTCCAGCCGGGCCAGGATCTGCTCGCAGGCGTTCTTGACGGCGCCGCCGTTCAGGTCGGCACTCGCCGACGCCGCCGTCGCGGACGTGTTCGGCACCTTGTCCGTGCGCGTCGGCGCCAGCCGGACCCGCTCCAGCGGTACCCGCAGCGCGGTGGCCGCGACCTGCAGCATCTTGGTGTGCAGGCCCTGGCCCATCTCGGTGCCGCCGTGGGTGACCAGCACCGAGCCGTCCTTGTAGACGTGTACCAGCGCGCCGCCCTGGTTGAACGTCGTGAGGTTGAACGAGATGCCGAACTTCACCGGGGTGATGGCGATGCCGCGCTTGCGGTGCGGCTCACGGTCGTTCCACCGGTCGATCTCGGCCCGCCGGGCCGGCAGCGACGACGTGGCGCTGACCTGCTCCCAAGCCGCGACCATCCGCTCGGGGTGCCGGACCGGCTGACCGTACGGCGTGGCCTGGCCCTCGACGTAGAAGTTGCGGCGGCGCAGCTCGGCGGGGTCGATCCCGAGCGCGGGTGCGCACCGGCCGATGACGTCCTCGATCACCAGCATCCCCTGCGGCCCGCCGAAGCCGCGGAACGCGGTCTGCGAGGTCTTGTGGGTCCGCGCGATGCGGCCGTGCACGGTGATGTCGGGGATCCAGTACGCGTTGTCGACGTGGCACATCGCCCGCGACAGCACCGGCTCGGACAGGTCGAGGCTCCATCCGCCGTCGGACGTGAGCGTCGCCTCGAGCGCGGTGAACAGCCCGTCGTCGTCGAACCCCGCCTTCCAGGTCGCGTAGAAGCCGTGCCGCTTGCCGGTCATCGTCATGTCCTGCGCCCGGGTCAGTCGCAGTCGCACCGGCCGGCCGGTGAGCGTCGCGCCCAGGGCCGCCACGGCGGCGAGCCCGTGCGGCTGCATCTCCTTGCCGCCGAAGCCGCCGCCCATGCGCAGGCACTGGACCGTGACGGCGTGGCTCGGGACGCCGAGCACGTGCGCGACGATCTCCTGCGTCTCGGTCGGATGCTGGGTGCTCGACTGGACGAACAGCTGGCCGTTCTCGTCGACCAGGGCCAGCGAGCAGTGCGTCTCGAGGTAGAAGTGCTCTTGCCCCGCGAACGACGTCACGCCCTCGAAGACGCGGGTCGCCCGGCCCAGCCCGGCCGCGGAGTCGCCGCGGGCGAGCGTCGGGCGCGCTCCCTGGAAGCTCTCGGCCGCGATCGCTTCTTCGACGGTGAGCAGCGCGGGCAGCTGCGCGTACGTCACCTCGACCGCCGCCGCTCCCAACCGTGCCGCCTCGAGGGACTCGCCGAGCACCCAGCAGATCGCGTGGCCGTGGAACATGACCTCGGACGGGAACAGCGGCTCGTCGTGCTTGATGCCGGCGTCGTTGACGCCGGGGACGTCGGCGGCGGTGAGCACGCGGACGACGCCGGGCACGTCGTAGGCCGCGGCGACGTCGAGGCTGGTGATCGTCGCATGAGCGTGCGGCGCCTGCACCGGGTGGGCGTGCAGGACGTTGCTGGTGCGGCCGACCAGGTCGTCGGTGTAGAGCGCCTGACCGGTGACGTGCAGGGCCGCGCTCTCGTGGTGCAGCGGCGCCCCGACGACGGCGTCGTCCGGCCGCCGGCTGAGCGGGCTGCCCACAGGACTGGCGATGGTCGTCATGGTGTCACCTCCGCGAACAGCTTGCGGATCGATTGGCCGAGCATCGCCGAGCGATAGGCCGCGCTCGCCCGCTGGTCCGAGATCGGCGTGCCCTCGGCCGCCAGCACCGCCGCGGCCGCGTCGACGGTCTCGGCGGTCCACGGGCGCCCCTCCAGCGCCGCCTCGGTCGCGAGCGCTCTGATCGGCATCGCGGCCACCCCGCCGAGCCCGATGCGCGCCGTCCGCACCACGCCGCCGGCGACGTCGAGGGCGAACCCGGCCGCGACCGAGGAGATGTCGTCGAACGGTCGTTTGGCGATCTTGTGGAACGCCGTCAGCCCGCTCACCGGCAGGGGCACGACCACGTCGGTGATCAGCTCGTCCGGACGGCGCTGCGACTGCCGGTAGCCGGTGAAGTAGTCGGCCAGCGGCAGCGTCCGCGTCGCGTCGGCCGAGGTCAGCACCACGGCGGCGTCCAGGGCGAGCAGGGCTGGCGGAGCGTCGCCGATCGGCGAGCCGGTGCCGAGATTGCCGCCGAGTGTGGCGCTGTTGCGGATCAGTCGTGAGGCGAACTGCGCGATCATCGCCGACACCAGCGGGAGTCGCCCGGCCAGCCGCGTGTCGACCTCCGTCAACGTCAGAGCCGCGCCGATGCGCACCTCGGCATTGGTCACCGCGAAGCCGCGCAGCTCAGGCAGCCGATCGACGGCGACCACCAGCCCGGCCCGCTGGCCGCGCAGGTTCACCTCGACACCCCAGTCGGTGCTGCCCGCGACGATGACGGCGTCCGGGTGCTCCCGGAGCAGGTGCAGCGCCTCGGTCAGGCTCGCGGGCCGGACGAACCTCGCATCGTCGGCACGGAGGTGCGTGGCCGGCACCGCCGGCGCGGCCGTCCCGCGTCGCCGCGCGATGAGGTCGTCCGGCGCCGGGAAGCCGAGCGCGAAGGCGGCGTCCTTGATCGGCCGGTAGCCCGTGCAACGGCACAGGTTGCCGCTGATCGCGTGCAGGTCGAAGCCGTTCGCCCCGTGGTACTGGTCGGGCGGACCGCCGTCGCCGGCCGGCGCCCGGTCCGTCCGGTAGTACTCCGCGCCCATGGAGCAGACGAAGCCGGGCGTGCAGTACCCGCACTGCGAGCCGCCGCGCACCGCCATCTCATGCTGCACCGGGTGCAGCGCGTCCGGCGTACCGAGGCCCTCCGCGGTGACGACCTCCTGGCCGTCCAGCGCCGCCGCCGGCGCGAGACAGGAGTTGATCGCCGTCCACTCGGCGGTCGCCGAGCCGTCGGCGGCGGGCCGGGCGACCATCACCGCGCAGGCGCCGCACTCGCCCTCGGCACAGCCTTCCTTGGCGCCGGTCAGGCCGCAGGCGCGGAGGAAGTCGAGGGCGTTGGTGTGTGGCGGGACACCGGTCAGGTCCCGCGGCTGGCCATTGACGACGATGTCGGCCATAGGGGCGCACCTCCAAGTCGTATCGCCCCATCGGTTCGATGGGGGTGATTCGGCAGCTGGAGGTGAGCTAGGCGCCGTGGGCGATGCGGCCCCGCGTCCATGCGGTCGAGTGCACCCGACGGCGAACGTCGCCCGGAACCAGCGGGGACATCCTCATGGGTGGCCTCCTCGACGGGAGAATGAAGCGTCATCCACGCTAACCGGTGGGTCGCTGCGGGTCAACGAGCCGTACGGCCTCGCCGTCGATCCACACCGCGGCGACGTCGTTCGCGGTGCCGAGGGTGAACGTCTTGCCCAGTGCGTCCTCCGGGCCGGTCGCGTTGCGCAGCCCCACGTCGTACGTCGATCCCGGCGCCGGCCGCAGCCATTGCGCGTCGAACCGCTGCCCGACGGAGAGATGACCCACCTCGGTCAGGTCGAGGGCGGCGGCGCCGGCCGTCGTCGCCAGGTGGAGCAGGTGGGCGGGCGAGAGCGCGTACCCGTCTTCGCCGAGCGCTTGTTGCGTGAAGTACGCCTGCAGGCCTTCCTTCAGGAGCGAGAAGCCCGATCCCGCCCCGACGTCCGAGCCCAGGGCCACGCGGACGCCGTGGTGGACGTGCCGGGTCAGTGGGAACAGTCCGCTCCCCAACGCCGCGTTGCTGGTCGGGCAATGCGCGATCGACGCGCCGCGCGCGGCCAGCGTCTCGAGCTCGTCGTCGCTCGGGTGGACGTTGTGCGCGAGCACGCTGCGCGGGCCGAGGAGCCCGTGCCGGTCGTAGGTGGCGACGTACGTGCTCAGGTGGAACAGCCTCGTCACCTCCTCGATCTCCTCGAGGCTCTCGTTGACATGCGACGTGAACAGCGCGCCCGGGACGTCGTCGAGCACGGCGGCGCAGGCCGCGAGGAGCGGGTCGGTGGAGGACAGCGAGAAGCGCGGCGTGACGGCGTACCGGGCTCGCCCGGTGCCGTGCCAGCGGCGGGCGACCCCGGCGCTCTCCTCGTACGCCTTCTCGGGCGAGCTGAGCAGCTCCACGGGCAGGTTGCGGTCGCTGACGACGAGCCCGCTGGTCACCCGCAGCCCGACGGTGGCGGCCGACTCGAAGAGCGCGTCGACCGCGGCGGCGAAGTGCGATCCGAACACCATCGCGGTGGTGGTACCTGCGGTCACCAGGCCGGACACGAAGTCCTTTGCCACTTGCGCGGCGTAGGCCGTGTCGGCCAGGCGACCTTCCTCCGGCAGCGCCCGGCGCTCGAGCCAGTCCAGCAACGGCAGGCCGATACCGCCGATGACCCGCACCTGCGGGAAGTGGACGTGCGTGTCGACGAACCCTGGGAGCAGCAGTCCCCCGTCCAGCTCGACGACGCTCTCATCGGGGTTCGCCCGGCGCACCGCCGCGAACGGCCCGCGCGCCACGATGACCCCGTCGCGCACCACCAGGCCCTCGTCCGAGGACGAACGCAACGTGCCTCCGGCGAAGGGGCTCTCAGGCGTGTCCAGCACCGCCCCGCGAAAGATCGTCAATGCGTCACCCCCTGGCTTCGCCGGCATTGTCTCAGCATTCGGAACGACGATAGCGCGGTCGCCCGGGTCGTGCGCCCTACGCGACGGCGCGAAGCCGCGACACAGCCGAAGCGAGAAGAAACCGAGTGATCAACACCTCCAGACGACCCGAGCAGATCTGACGACTGCTATCGAGCACGTTCGGATCCGCACCGTCCAGCATCAGCTGCGAGAGTGGTTCGTACAGGTCACGACTGTTCAACGCGATCGGCACCCCCTCAGACTCCTAGGCCGACGACGCGTTCCGCGCTGGTCGCGCTGTCGTCGTGCGCCGCGTTCTCGTCCGCCACCGGCCGTTCCACATTCCTCCGGGCGCTGCCATCATGGGGCGTATGCCGGACAAGGTGCCGAACCCCTATCTGGCCGCTGTGCGCGCGAACCGGGGCGACGCCGAGCCGGCGGCCACCGGTCTCAGGGGTGATCTCGACGCGGCCGTGACCGCCATGGACAACGGCGCCTGGCAGAGCAGCGTCGCGGACACTTTCTACACCGAGCTAACCGGTCACAAGACCACGCTGACGAATGCCGCCGACGGCGCCTTGGGCGGGTTCGACGACATCATCGCGTCCCAGCCGGAGGAGGTCGAGCCGAACTCCTGGCAGACGCACTGGAGGAATCTGTGAGCGGTGGCGAGGGGAGTTTCGCGCACTGGTCGGCGTCGCGACGAAGGAGCAGCCGCTCGCATAGCGAAAAGTACCGAGGAACGCGACAGGGGCTGCTGTGACGGTTGCCTCCATCGACCTAGCCGAACTGGCCGCGCTGGTCACGGCGCTGGAAAACGCTTCGGAGAACATCTCTTCGCACCGCAGCACGCTGAGTTCGGAAATGACCGACGTCTGGGTGTCCACCGAGGAGTTGACCCGCCTCGACGCGGTGGAGACGTGGATCGAGGACGAGCTGCCGGGTGTGCGCCGACGGCTAGCACTGGCCCGGCAGATCGAGGCGCAAACGCCGGGCATTCAGACGTACGTCCAGCTGGACGAGACCATGATCCCGACGACGACGCCGGAGGAGGCCCGCGAGCTGGCCGACCGGGCGGCCGAGCTCATCGAGGAGACCGACGAGGGACAGCCACCGGAGGAACTGGTCGAGCTTCTCGAGGAGAACGCCACCGACCCGTACTTCGCGCACCAGCTCGCGACCACGGTGTCGCCGGAAGAGGTGGCCGATTTCGTCCTCGGCGCGTCCAGCACCCGGCGACTGATGGCCGGCTCGTCCACGACCGGCGGGAACATCGAGGACGTCGAGGCCTTCGACGACGCCTACGAAGCGGTCCTCGACGGCTTGGGTACCGCCTACGGCATGGCCACGTTCGGCAGTGGGGACCTCGCCCTGCCCGACGACCACGCCGACCAGTGGTCGGCCGCGATCACAGAGGAGTACCCGGAGCTCCCCGGCCAGGCCAGCGCCCTCGGGCTGATCGTCTCCCGGGGCACGTTCTCCGCGGACTTCCTCACCACCCTCGCCACCGACGTGATCGAGTACGAACGCGAGCTCGACGAGGACGAGATGTGGTGGAAGCGGGCCCACCCGGAGTACGGCGGCGACGGGTTCGGGGCGATCGACCCGGTTCACGGCGACGACGAAGGCGCGCCCGACGGCTACACCGAGTATTACGACCCGCTGGCCGGGATCATGGCCGCCGTCGGGCGCACCCCGGAGGCCGCCCAGACCCTGTTCGGCAGCAGCCACGGGGGCGAAACCTCCATCATCGAGGGCGGCGACGAATCCGCGCAGGTCGATACGTTTCTGGACTACGTGCTGGCCCGCCGCCGATGGCCGGTGGACGACGCCTCCGGTGCCAACGCGGCCATCGCCGCGGCCATCACGCCGTTCGAGGGCGGGGACGTCGAGATCGGCGCTGACATCGCCGCCGACGTGCAAGAGATTGTGAACATCAAGACCGCCGAGATCGAGGAACGCCGGGGCGACTCCAACCCGATCTCCGACATCGGCCACCTGATCCTGGACGGATTCGGCCTGATCCCGTTCATCGGCGAGCCTGCGGACGCGATCAACGCGATCTGGTACGCCGCCGAGGGCAACGTCATCGATGCCGGCCTGTCCGCCGCCGGTCTCATCCCGTTCCTGGGCTGGGGCGCCACCGGCGGCAAGTGGACCCGGCGCGCGCTCACCGCCGAGGAGATCGCCGATCTCGCCCGCCGCGGCATCGACGTCAACGTCATCGACGGCACCGTCGACATCGTCGCCCGCGCCGACGACCTCCCTATGCCGCACTTCGAGTTCACCAGCCGGGAGGCGTTCGACCAGGCGATCGACTCACCACACCCCAACGCGGTCTACGAATTCGACGGACGACTGTGGGAGACGAACGACCTGGGACAGCCCGTCCGATACTCCGACGCGTCCGGCTCCGTGGACCTGCCGACCGGAGCGCAGGTCGGCTGGGTCCCTCGAACGGCGAACAACGGGAACGGCACCGTCTATCAGCTTCCGGGATCGACGGGGAACGCAAACTCGCTCCGCGTCATGCAGCCGACCGCGCAATACCCCAACGGTTACGTTCGGTACTACAACGAGCACGGACAACCGATCGGCTTGGACGGAAAGCCCGGACCGAACTCGCACACCCACATTCCCGTCAACAGCGACGGCACCTACCCCGTTCCGGATGGATGGACCCCGTGAGCATGAACGTCGACCTGAGCGGTGAAGTGTTGACCGGCCAGGACATCGGATTCACCGTCGTGTTGCGCACCTCGGGCGGGTACACGATCACCATCGAAAGCAGGCTGACGGTGGAGTCACCCACGGGCACCGTCCAGGCCTCTCCCGGCCCCGACACCGAGGCCGACCTGTCGGTTCATCTCGGACCGCTCGCGCATCATCGGATCACGGCAGCCGACGTCGATACGGCAGGTGGCCTCGACATCAAGTTCGATGGCGGAACCCGCCTGCACGTGGATCCCGACGAGAAGTACGAAGCCTGGACGATCAACGGCCCCGACGGGCACCTGATCGTGAGCGGACCCGGAGGCGGCCTCACCGAATGGCCGAGTGACCGACAACGCTGAGCGCGAACCACGAATCCACCCCTTCTCAGCGGGTCGGGAGATCACGACGGAGAGGTCCGACGTGTACGAAAGCCCGAACGGAGCGGGTGGAGCTTCCGGCCCTGTTCCTGGCTCGCCGCGGGCACGTTCGCGACCTGCGGCGCACGGACGCGGCACTCTGACAACGTGTCGTACGGCGTCGAGATTGACGACCGTCGGTACTTCGTCAAGATGGGTGGAGTCTGCTACCCGGCCGCGTCCGAGCACACCCGAAGGCCGACATCTGGGCTGATGCCAGTGATGTCCAGACAGCGGCTTGGCTGCTTGAGTCCGCTGCTCAGCGCTCGCCGAGGGTGGGAATCACGACCTCGACACCGAGCGTCGCAGCAGCGCGACCAAGCCGTTCATCCAGTGACACCAAGGGCACGCCGTAACGCTGGGCGAGCGCAACGTAGGGTGCATCGTACGGGCTGATGTTGTGGCGTCGGTCCCAGATCATCGCGAGGAGCCACGCCTCCGGTTCCGTGTACTGGACCTCGACCTCGCGGACCGCGCTGGCGAACGCGTCAGCCTGGGCAGTGGTGATCAACTCGGCGGACTCGTACCCGCGAATGGTCCTCAGGACCTCGATGGGGGTATGCGCCGGCGCCGCCCATTCGAGATCGTCGCTCAGCGCCTGCCGGCAGGCATCACCCGAGAGACCGCCGTCGACCAATGCCCTCACCCACACCTCCGCATCGACGACGATCATCCGGCAACTGTGCCGCGATCGACCTGGAAGCCGCCATCACGACCCTCGCGAACGATCCGCTCGGGGCTCAACTCCTCAGGAAGCGCTTGACGATGAGCAGCCGTGGACTCGAACACGACGGCGTTACGCGCAAATCGCGCCTCGCGTCGAAGCACATCGAGCAGGTATGCCTGCATCGACTGTCCGCGCGAAGCCGCCCGCTGCGCGATGATGTCACGCACCTCGTCGGGAACATCTCTGATCTGAAGCGCCACCGTCATACATGCATATTACATGCATCGGTGCGGCCGATGTCATCTCGCTGGGAGCTCACCAGTCGCCCGGAGATCTGGACTCGACGCTGAAGCGCGCAGCTTGCGAGCTGCCAACACATCCGTGGAGGTACAGATGCCCAGTCACGATCGCCCTGAACCCTGCCGACGCGAAGCCGCGACACGGACGAGGCGAGAAGAAGACGAAAGATCAACGCCTCCGGACGACCCAAGCAGATCTGACGACTGCTATCGAGCGCGTTCGGATCCGCACCATCCAGCATCGGCTGGGAGAGTGGTTCGTACGGGTCGCGCCCGTTCAACGCGATCGGCACCCCCTCAGACCCGAAACCAACTGGTCAACAGGCCCACAGGGGGTGCCGATGCTTGCGTGTGGAGCTGCCGGGAATCGAACCCGGGTCCTTCGACGCTTCTCCAGGGCTTCTCCGGGCGCAGCCTGCTATGCCTCTACTTGGCTCCGGTGATCACACAGGCGAGTTCACCGTGACGAGCCCAGCCACGTAAGTGTCCCTACCGGTCCCGTGACCGTACCGGTCGGTGAGTCTCCTTAATGATGCCGAACACCGGGGCGGAGACACACCCGGGTCGACAGACTTCCTACTCTGCCTCAGGCGGCGAGAGCGAAGTCAGTGCGCTTGACGTTGGCACTTGTAACGGTTGCCGCGAGCGTTAACGAGTTAACGCGGCCTCCTCGGCCCGCTTCCCCTGGTTCGACGAACGAAGTCGAAACCGCTCAGCCCCTCTGGAGTTGTCAACCCCCGGGCTCGCCCGAAGGTCTGCCCAGGTTACAGCCTTCAACGCCGAACGGGCGAGCGAGATTCCCCGTGGCCTACGAGGTCGGGCCAGCCGGTGACCGGGACTGATGCACGAACAGGTCGTACCACAAACTGTTTGTGCATCGCCACGAACTGCTACCAGCGGGTAACATGGGGTACGACGCCACCGACGGAGGAGGCGCGCATGACCAGCACCCAGCCCCGCACGCAGCACGTCGACGAGCGGGAGGCGAGACGAGTCGCGGAGGCGGCCCGCGAGACGCGGTGGGAGAAGCCGTCGTTCGCGAAAGAGCTGTACCTCGGCCGGTTCCGGCTCGACCTCATCCACCCGCATCCGTCGCAGTCGCCCGAGGACGAGGCCGCGACGACGAGGTTCCTGGCCCGGCTGCGCGGGGTCTGCGACGAGCTCGACGGCGCCGTCATCGAGCGTGAGGCGCGCATCCCCGACGAGTACATCAAGGCCATGGCGCGGGCCGGCGTCTTCGGCATGAAGATCCCGCGCGAGTACGGCGGCGCCGGGCTCACCCAGGTCGGCTACAACCGCGCGCTCATGCTGGTCGGCGGCGTACACCCGTCGATCGGCGCGCTGGTGTCGGCGCACCAGTCCATCGGCGTGCCCGAGCCGGTGAAACTGTTCGGCACCGAGGAGCAGAAGCGCGCGTTCCTCCCCCGCTGCGCGGCCGGCGCCATCAGCGCGTTCCTGCTCACCGAGCCCGACGTCGGCAGCGACCCGGCCCGGCTCGCGGCGGAAGCGGTACCGACGGACGACGGCGCGGCCTACGAGCTCAGCGGCACCAAGCTGTGGACGACGAACGGCGTCATCGCCGAGCTGCTGGTCGTCATGGCCCGGGTCCCCGCGCACGACGGCGGCAAGGGCGGCGTGACGGCGTTCGTCGTCGAGGCCGACGCGCCGGGCATCACCGTCGAGCACCGCAACGCGTTCATGGGGCTCAAGGGCATCGAGAACGGCGTCACCCGGCTCGACCACGTCCGCGTCCCGGCGGCGAACCGCATCGGCCGCGAGGGCGACGGCCTCAAGATCGCCCTGACGACGTTGAACACCGGCCGGCTGTCGATACCGGCGCTGTGCACGGCGGCGTCGAAGTGGTGCCTGAAGATCGCCCGCGAGTGGTCGGCCGAACGGGTCCAGTGGGGCCGCCCGGTCGGCCGGCACGCCGCCGTCGCGCACAAGCTCTCCTACATCGCGGCCACGTCGTTCGCGCAGGAGGCGGTCCTCGACCTCTCTGCGCACCTGGCCGACGACGGCCGCCGCGACATCCGCATCGAGGCGGCGCTGGCGAAGCTGTGGTGCAGCGAGACGTCCTGGCTGGTGGCCGACGAGTTGGTGCAGATCCGCGGCGGACGCGGCTACGAGACTGCCGACTCGCTGCGGGCCCGAGGCGAACGCGCCGTCCCGGCGGAGCAGATCCTGCGCGACCTGCGCATCAACCGCATCTTCGAGGGGTCGACGGAGATCATGCACCTGCTGATCGCCCGCGAGGCCGTCGACGCCCACCTGCAGGCCGCCGGCGACGTCATCGACCCCGAGGTCGCGCTGTCGGGCAAGGCGAAGGCCGCCGTCAAAGCCACCGGGTTCTACGCGAAGTGGCTGCCGCAGCTGGTCACCGGGGCCGGCCAGCTGCCGACGTCGTACCAGGACTTCGGCGTGCTGGCACCGCACCTGCGCTACGTCGAGCGCGCGTCGCGGCGGCTGGCCCGCTCGACGTTCTACGGCATGGCCCGCTGGCAGGGCGGCCTGGAGAAGAAGCAGGGCTTCCTCGCCCGCATCGTCGACATCGGCGCCGAGCTGTTCGCCATCGCGGCATCGTGCGTGCGGGCGCGCATGCTGCCCGACTCCGGCGCCGTCCAGCTGGCCGACGTGTTCTCGCGGCAGGCCCGGCTGCGGGTCGAGCGGCTGTTCGACGCGCTCTGGCACAACACCGACGGCCCGGACGAGGCACTGGCGAAGGCCGTGCTGGCCGGCGAGCACACCTGGTTCGAGGCCGACGTCCTGGACCAGAGCGAGGGCACCGGTCCCTGGATAGCCGCACCGCCCACCGGCCCGCCGGCCGAGAACCTCGCCCGGCGCACGCTCTAGACCATCGCCCGCCCTCGAACGCCCGCCTCCGGTCCAAGCGACGTTGTCGGTGGGTCTGGCTATGCTAGTTCGCATGTTCGATTCGACCGATCGTGCAGCGTCTGGCCACCCGCTGGTGGTGGCGCTGGACGCGGTCGAGTCGGCGATCTCCAGCGTTGACGATGCGCCCACGTGGGGTCTGCGGTCCGATGAGCTGGCCCGGCTGGTGGTGGCCCATGAGGCGCTCACCGCGCGGCTGGCCTCTTTGGGCCTGGGGTTGGTTCGCGAGGCCGACCGGCGCGGGGCCGGCTCGGCTGTGGGGGCGCCGTCGACGGCGGACTGGCTGCGTGATCGGCTGCGGCTGGACCATGGTGTGGCGAAGGGACGGGTCGAGCTGGCCGCCCTGCTTGACGTGGATGGCCCGCTCCTCGATGCCGCGCGCCTGGTCCACCTTGCTGGCGGCGTGACGGGTGTGGACGCTCACCACCGCACCGGCTACCCCGATCCCACCGCCGATGGGGCCGGTCGGGCCGATACCGACGGCGCGGTCGACACCGACGCGCGGACGGGCCTCGGTGTCCCGGTGGCGGCGTTGCGCGAGCTGTCCCGGGCGGCTCGGCGCCTGCTGCCGTGCACGGCGTGGGCCCTGCGCGACGGCCGCGTCTGTGTCGAGCACGCGCAGGTCATCCGGCGCGCGCTGAAGCGGCTGCCGGCCGGCATCGACGCGATGGTGTGGGCCGAGTGCGAGGCGTTCCTCGCCGTGCACGCCACCCGCCACGACCCGCGCAGCCTGGCCCGGCTCGGCTCCCATCTGGCCACGGCGGTCACCGGAGCACACGACCTGGCCGGTCAGCGCGAACGTGAGGCGACGACGGACGCCGCCGCCGTCGGCGTGGACACCGCTACCGACGAACCTCACCGGAACGACGACGGCAGGCTGGACGGCGACCGTGGCGAGGAGCGGGCCGAGGCCACGACGATGTTCGGGTTCGCCGACAACGGCGACGGCACCGCGCGGGCCTACGGCTGCTTCTCCGCCGAAGCGGCCGACCTGATCACCACCGCGCTGGCGGCGCTGGCCGCTCCGGCTCCCGCGGCCGACGGCACCGCGGATCCGCGTGGACACGCCACCCGGATGGGCGACGCACTGGTCGAGCTGTGCCGGCGGGCCATGGACGCCGGCGACCTGCTCCCGGGCGCACGGGGAGCCCGGCCACACCTCACCATCACGGCGTCACTGGGAACCCTGCGCAAGCAGCCCGGCTGCCCGAAAGCGGTGTCCATGTGGGGCACCCCGATCACGCCCGAAGCGCTGCGCCGGCTGGCCTGCGACGCCGGCGTCTCCCGGGTGCTCACCGACCCCGCAGGCGTGCCGCTCGACGTGGGCCGGCAGCACCGCACGGTGACCCATGGGCAATGGGTCGCGCTCGTGGCTCGCGACCAGGGGTGCGCGTTCCCCGGCTGCGCCCGCCCGGCCGCCTGGACCCAGGCACACCACATCACCCACTGGGCCGACGGCGGAACCACCGACCTGAACAACCTGGTGCTGCTCTGCGGGCACCACCACCGCAGCGTCCACCACCGCGGCTGGACCGTCCGCCTCGGTGCCGACGGCCACCCCGAGCTCATCCCGCCACCGTGGATCGACCCCGCTCGACAGCCACGACGCAACATCTACCACCGCCTCGTCGACGCCGTCGGCACTGATCCACTACGCCTCGACGCAGCAGCCGGATCACGCCGCACCGGCCCACCCAAGGACCCACCCGACCACGTCCGAGCCGCCTGACCAGCCCGGCCAGAATGCCGGCTGGCCGATTCCTTGAAGATCACCGTCGTGCGTCGTGCCATGAACGTGGGTGGCACGGCTATCACCGGCGGTGACGACCACCGGCGGGGACAACGCAGCGGGACGGCGCCTGGGCATCGACCCGCTCCGCCGAGGATCCACGGGACACCCTAGCTCCGCGGCTCCACCAACAGGCGGGCGTACGCGGCCATCGAGCGCTGGTAGCGCGGCAGGTGCCGAGCCAGCGCGCCGACGGCGACGGAGACCGCCTCGCGCTCGCGGCCGGCGTCGGTCAGCGCCAGCGCCAGCACCGCGCGGACGGCGTCGTCCAGGTGGTCCGAGCCGCGGCCGAGCTCGGCGGTCAGCAGCTCGACGCTCTCCTGCGGCCGGCCGAGGTTGCGGACCGTGCTGGCCAGCTGGATCACCGCTCGCCGACGGCGCTCGCCCGGCAGCGCTCCGGCAAGGGCCTGCCGGTAGAGCGGCTCGGCGAGGTCGGGCCGGCCGGTCGAGTCGAACGCGGCGGCCCGCTCGAACGCCGCGACGGCGCTCCCCTCGGGCAGCTCGGCGGCGAGCCCGTCGATCAGCGCGACGAAGCTCGCCTCGTCGTGGTCGTCGATCAGCGCCCAGGCCGCGGCGACCCGGCCTTCCCAGTCCTCGTCGGTGCTCATCGTGCCAGCCTGGCACAGCGGGGTCAGCGCAGAGTCACGCCCCCACCGGGCGGGACCAGCTCGATCCACACCCGGCCCGGCGGCACGTGCAGCGGCGCGCCGGCGGCGTCGGCCAGCGTCAGCGGCGCCGCCAGCGACGCCTTGGACCAGGTGCCGTCGACGGCGGTCCCGGCGGTGAGCAGCGTCGCGGCACCAGAGCCGACGAGGACGGTCTCGGGCACCGGGTTGCCGGCCGGGTCCTCGTAGCCGGCGTCGCGCAGCTCGATCCGCAGCACCAGCACCGTCGCCGGCCCGAACCGGTCGGCCTCGGCCGCGTGGTCGCGGTCGAGCACCCAGACGCCGTCGGACCAGGTCCAGCTCGAGGTGCGGGCGGCGGAGAACTTCACGTCGGCACCGCCGACCGGCTGACCCGCGGGTGCGGCGCCCCACGGCAAATAGGGGCCGGTAGCGACGCCGATGCCGGCGGGCAGGCTGGCCAGTGCCTCGGCCGGGTCGAGCATGACGTTGTACGGCTCGGGCCGGCTGTGGTCGCGCGACAGGCCGTTGCCGCCGCCGGTCAGCACCGTGACACCGGCCTCGTCCAGCGCCCGGAGCACCCGCTCCGCACCACCCGACGCGACCAGCACGCCACCAGCCGGCAGCGCGATGCCGGCGTCGGTGGTGCGCACCGACCGCACCGGCCCGGCGACCGGCGGCATCGTCGACTGGAACAGCGCGGCCAGCCGGGTCAGCCCGCCCTCGACCAGCTCCTCGACGACGAGATCGGCAGCGGCCAGGCCGAGCTGCGGCTCCGCGGACCCGGTGTTGTCGATCTTCACGACCAGCGCCGGCGTCGCGGCGTCGGCGGCCGACGGCGCGGGCAGGCCGGTCAGCGGCCAGGCCGGCGCAGGCGTAGGCGTAGGCGTCGGAGTGGCAGACGAGGGCGGCGCAGACGGCGACGGCGACGGCGCCGCGGTGTCGCCGCTACAGCCGCCGACCAGCGTCAACGCCAGGAGCAGGGCCGACGCCGCCGGGACCGGCCGCCACGGACTCACCGCGGGCTCAGCGCTTGCGCCGGGCGTTCGCCATGGCCCGCTCGGCCTCGCGCTTGGCCTCGCGCTCGGCCAGCGTGTGCCGCTTGTCGTAGGACTTCTTGCCGCGGGCCAGCGCCAGCTCGATCTTCGCGTAGCCGTCCTTGAAGTACAGCGACAACGGCACCAGCGTGAACCCGGTCTCGCGGGTCTTGCCGATGAGGCGGCTGATCTCGTCCTTGCGCAGCAGCAGCTTGCGCGCCCGCCGCGGCGCGTGGTTGTTCCACGTGCCGAGGTCGTACTCGGGGATGTGGACGTTGCGCAGCCACACCTCACCGTCGCGGACCTCGGCGAATCCGTCGACCAGGGACGCCTTGCCGGCCCGCAACGCCTTCACCTCGGTGCCGGTGAGGACGATGCCGGCCTCGTAGGTGTCGTCGATGTGGTAGTCGTGGCGGGCCTTGCGGTTCTGGGCCACCACGGTGCGTCCGCGCTCTCGTGCCATGCCCCAAGGATCGCATTTCCGGGGCCGTTGGGACGACTGCGTTTAGCTGCCGAGGTAGTTCATCGGGTTCACGCGCTCGCCGCCGACGTAGAGCATGAAGTGCAGGTGGCACGCGGTCGAGCTGCCGGTCGTGCCGGAGTAGCCGATGACCTCGCCCTGCGCGACGCTCTCGCCGTCGCTGACGGCGAACCGGGACAGGTGGCTGTACGTCGTGACCATGCCCGGGTGGGCGACGGCGACCTGGTTGCCGTACGCGCCCCGGTAGTACGCCCACTCGACGGTGCCCGCGGCGGCCGCGCGGATCGGCGTGCCGCAGTAGGCCCGGAAGTCGGTGCCGTCGTGCAGCTTGTAGACGCCGGTGACCGGGTGGACGCGCATGCCGTAGGGCGAGGTGACGTACGGGTTCGCGGTCGGGAAGGCCAGCGTCACGGAGCCGCCGCCACCGCCGCCGCTGTCGTCGTCCCCGCCGCCTCCGCCGGAGCCGCCCCCGCCGCCTCCGCCACCGCCGCCGCCGTTGTCCTGCTCGGCCTGCTCCTGTTCGGCCTGCTCCTGCTCGGCCTGCTCCTGCTGCTGGCGCTGGATCTCGGCGATCTCGGCCTCGATCTGGTCCCGCTCGGCCGCCCACGCCGCCGTCTGCGCCTGGTCGTCGACCTGCGCGGCCGATGCCGCCGTCACCGCGCCGTCGCGGGCGGCGACCAGCTGGTCGACCTCGGCCTTCGCCGCCGCCGCGGCGTCGCTGGCGGCCTGCGCCGCGGCGCGCGCGGCCTCGGCCTCCCGCTCGCGCTCCTCGGTGGCCTGCAGCGTCACCGCCGCCTCCTGGCGGGCCACCTCGGCAGCCGCCTCCAGGTCCTCGAAGACGACACGCTCGTTGGCCAGCTCGGCGCGGTCGTCCTTGAGGTCGGACATGATGCTGTTCTCGGCCGTCAGCACCGACGTCGACGCCGCGGCGCGCGCGGCCAGCTCGTCCATGCTGTCGGCCTGCATGAGGATGGTGAGGCTGGCGAGGTCGGCGCCGACGCCGCGGGTGTAGGCCTGCACGGCGACCTGGCTGATCGACGCCCGCTTGCCGTCGATCCGCTCGGTGACGTCGTCGATCTTCGCGAGCTGGTCGGCCACCTTCTGCTCCGCCTCGGCCAGCTTGTCAGCCGCTGCCTCGTCCGCCGCCCGCGCCGCCGCGACCTCGCCGCGCGCGACCTCGAGCTGGTAGTCCGCGGTGGCCACGCCCTGCTGGGCGGTGGCCAGGGTCGCCTCCGCGGCCGGCAGCTGCGCCGTCGCCGCCTGGTACGCCGCTGTGGCGTCGGCGAGCGCCTGGGTGGAGTGGGCGAGCTCGTCCTGGGCGTGCGCCAGGCTGTTCTGGGCCTCCTTCAGACGCTCTTCGGCGTCGGACGTGGCCCAGGCCTGGTTCAGACCGGTGCAGAGAACGCCGACGATGACGGCGACCACGGTCAGCCGTCGCACCCACGACGTCTCATTTGTCACAGCCTTCACAGCGGCCCCCTTCGCACCACTCGTGCATGACCGTAACACCAATCACTCTGGCCGCGCAGGAGGCCGCGATAACTACATCACTGTCATTTCCGCTGAGAGCGGCCATGTCAGGCGCGTGTCAGGAGGGTGTCAGCCCGGGCGTCGATGGTGGTCGCGAACCATAGGACGCCGCTGAGTGGAGAAATGAAGCAATGAGAATGTTCGCTGCGCTGGGCCGTTATGTCGCCCGTCATCCGTGGCAGGTCATCATCGCGTGGGTCGTGCTGGCGGCCGCGGTGATCGCCACCGCCCCCGCCCTCACCTCCACCACCGACGAGGCAGAGTTCCTGCCCGACCACTACGAGTCGATCCAGGCCGCCGAGCTGCAGTCCGATGCCTTCCCGGACCGCACCGAGACGGCCGCGATCATGGTGTTCGACCGCGACGACGGCGAGCCGCTGACCGACGACGACGTCGCGAACGTCGAGCGGATCACGAGCGAGCTGGGCGACCTCGGGCTGCCCGAGCTCGGCGCGTTCACCGCGAACGACCCGTCGGAGAACCGGCTGGTCCAGACCTCGACCATCAGCCTGGCCCAGGACGCCGACCCGTTCGGCGAAGAGATCCTCGACAGCGTCCGTGACCTGCGTGACGAGGCCGAACCGCTGCTGGACGGCACCGGCCTGCGCATGGGCGTTACCGGGTCGGCCGCGCAGAACCTGGACTCCCAGGAAGCGGCCTCCAACGCCGAGGCGATCGTCGGCGCGGTCACGGTGCTGCTCATCCTGGGCCTGCTGCTGATCATCTTCCGCAGCCCGATCATCGCGTTGATGCCGATCGTCGTGGTCGCGGTCATCTCGCAGGTGGCGACCGGGCTGATCGGCTGGGCCAACGAGGCCTTCGACCTGCAGGCCGACTCGTCCATCACGGTGATCCTGATCGTGGTGCTCTACGGCATCGGCACCGACTACATCCTGTTCTTCCTGTTCCGCTACCGCGAAGCACTCAGGCAGGGCCTGGACAGCAAGACCGCCGTCAGCCACGCCATCGAACGCGCCGGCGAGGCCATCGCCTCGGCCGGCGGCGCCGTCATCGTCGCGTTCATGGCGCTCGTCCTGTCCACCCTGGGCATCTTCCGCTCCATCGGCCCCGCCCTGGCCATCGCCGTCGCCGTCACTGTGCTCGCCGCGCTCACCCTGGTCCCCGCAATCGTGTCGCTGCTCGGCACCAAGGTGTTCTGGCCCTCCAAGGCGTGGAAGACCGAGCCCAAGGCCGCCCGGTTCGGCGCCGTCGGCGACTCCCTGGGCCGCCACCCGGTCCGCTTCGCCGTCGTGTCCGGCCTCGTCCTCGCCGGCCTCACCGTGCTCGCGTTCGGGTTCAAGCCCACGTTCGACCTGTCCGACACCGGCGTCCCCGCCGACGCCGAGTCCTCCGTCGCGCTGGAGACCCTCCAGACCGGCCTCCCACCGGGCGCGACCGACCCGACCACGGTGTTCCTGCACAGCACCACCGGCGACCAGCTGGACGACTCCGCCCTCACCGACTTCGGCGCCGCCCTCGGTGACGCGACCGGGGTCGCCCAGGTCGCCGACCCGGTGCCGTCCGAGGACGGGACCTCGGCCGTCTACAGCGTCGTGCTCGACTCCGACCCCACCTCCGACGCCTCCATGCAGAACGTCGAAGGACCCATCCGCGACACCGCCCACAACGCCGCACCCAACGGCACCGAAGCACTCGTCGGCGGCACCACCTCAGTGTTCGTCGACCTCCAAGACGCGATGAACCGCGACTACTCCGTCGTCTTCCCCGTCGCCGCCCTCATCATCATGATCATCCTCGCCGTGCTGCTGCGCAGCCTCGTCGCACCCTGGTACCTCATGGCCTCCGTCGGGCTCGGCTTCGGCGCCACCCTCGGCGCCACCGTGCTGCTGTTCCAGACCATCCAAGGCGACGACGGACTCATCTTCATGCTGCCCATCTACATCTACCTCTTCGTCGTCGCCCTCGGCACCGACTACAACATCCTCATGGTCGCCCGCCTACGCGAAGAAGCCCGCAACGGCCTCGAACCACGCCAAGCCGCCGCCATGGCCGTCAGACACGCCGGACCCACCGTCGCCGCCGCCGGCGTCATCCTCGCCGGCACCTTCGCCTCACTCATGCTCGGAGGCAACGCCCTCCTCGTCTCCATGGGCTTCGCCATCTCCTTCGGCATCGCCGTCGCCGCCTTCATCATGGCCATGTTCTTCACCCCAGCACTCACCGCACTCATCGGGCACGCCGCCTGGTGGCCCGGCCACGGTGAACGCCGCCGTGAGCCGGCCGAGGAGGACGAGAACCAGCTGGTCCGCTCGGCCGACTGACGACGGGAGGGACGGGCTCAGCCGCGCTCGGCGGTTGAGCCCGTCCCGTTCACGACGACGTCCGGGTCGCCCTGGTAGACGACCCGGCAGCCGGCGCCGTTGACGACGATCGAGGCCGCCGACTGCACCGAGACGTCGGCGTCGTCGCCGTTCACCGAGACGGTGCCGCACTCGCCGACGAGGTCGATCGCCGCGCCGGCGCCGTTGATCGCGATGTCCTGGCCGGCGCAGTCGAAGGTGCCGGTGACGCCGTCCTCCTCGAAGACCCCCGGCGCTGCCTGGACGGTACCGGGGTCCGGCTCGCCGGCCTCGCCGACGGCGGTGAACGTCCAGACCCCGGTCTCGCCGGCGATGGTCAGCGACGTACCGCTGCAGGTCAGGGTCGTCTGGCCGGTCGGGACGATGGCCGCCACCACGTCCTGCATCGGGCGGCTCTCGTCGAAGCCGGACGCGCTCAGTCGCACGCTGCCGCTCGAGTCGTCGACGACGAACTCGTACGCCTCGCCCTGGCCGAGGTAGCGGCCTTCGGCGGTGCCGACGACGGTCGCCGTTCCGGTCGCCTGAGTGCCGCCGACGTCGAGGGTCACCTGGAACGGCAGCGAGCCGTCGTCCTCGACCGTCCAGCGGTTGTCCGCGGTGAGCTCCGCCGTCAGGCTGCCGCCGCCGGAGAACACCAGGTCGCCGGCCGGCCCGGCGGGCTCCAGCGTGGACAGCCGCCAGGTCCCGGCCGGGCACGTCGCCGGATCGTCGGGCGCCGCGGTGTCGGGCGGCGGGTCCGCGGGCGGGTCCGCCGGCACGTCCTCGGACGGCGTGGGGTCGCCGGTCACGTCCGGCGCGCCGGAGGTGTCCTCGGCGGGTGCCGCCGGGGCGTCGTCGGCCGCGGAGCCGGAGTCGGCACCGCATCCGGCGACGAGAACGGCGCAGAGCCCGGCCAGCGCAAGCGCGGCGAGGCTCGTCGAGAGCTTGACAGGGGTGGATCGCGATGCTGTTGTTAGACCGCTCACCGTTACAGACTAACAGTTAGGTATTCCGTGCTCGACGTCATGCTCGCGTTTCTCGCGAAGGAGCCGTGTCACGGCTACGAACTGTGGACCCGGCTGCAGCGGTCGCTGGGCCCGCTCGGCGACACGCTCAACACCGGCCAGGTGTACATGACGCTGCGCCGCCTGGAGCGCGCCGAGCTCGTCGAGGTCGAGCGGGTCGAACGCGAGGCAGCGCTGGACCGGAAGGTGTACACCGCGACCGCCAAGGGCCACGCCCGCGTGCAGGAGTGGCTGTCGAACCACAACTGGGACCGGCAGACGGCCACCGAGTTCCACCTCAAGCTGGTGGTCGCGGCCGGCGGGCTGGCCGATCCGGTCCGGCTGATCGAGCTGCAGCGTGTCGAAGTGATCCGCCGCCTCGGCGACGCGCAGCGGGCGCAGCTGGCGTCGTCGACCGAGCCGACGCCGGCTGTGCTGCTCGAGGGCGCCATCCTGCGGCTGCAGGCCGACCTGGAGTGGCTCGACGTGTGCCTGCGGCACTGGGAACGGCACGGCGACGAGGCAGGGCCCCCTTGACGGCCGGCTGCGCGGTCGCCGCACGGCGGCTGACCAAGCACTTCGGCCGCGGCACCGGGCTGCTGCGCGCCGTCGACGAGGTCGACCTCGAGGTGCACGCGGGCGAGTCCGTCGCGATCGTCGGCGCCAGCGGCTGCGGCAAGTCCACCCTCTTACGGCTGCTCGGTGGCCTGGACCTGCCCACCTCGGGCGAGGTGCTGATCGCCGGTGAGCGGGTCGACCGGCTGTCCCGGCGCGACCGTGCCCGGCTGCGCCGCCGCGCGATCGGCTTCGTCTTCCAGGAGTTCCATCTGGTCCCCGAGCTCACCGCCGCGGAGAACGTCGAGCTCCCGGTCCTGCTCGCCGGCGGGTCCGCGATCGGCGCCCGCAAGGCCGCGATACGACTGCTGGACCGGATGGGGGCGGCCGACCTCGCCGGCCGGCGGCCGGCCGCGCTGTCCGGCGGTGAGCGGCAGAAGGTGGCCATCGCGCGGGCCCTGGTCAACGAGCCGCTCGTCGTCCTCGCCGACGAGCCCACCGGCAGCCTGGACAGCGCCGCGACCACGGAGGTGCTCCGGCTCTTCGGCGACCTGCGGACGGGCGGGCAGACCCTCGTGGTGGTCACCCACGAGGGCCGCGTCGCCGGTACGTCGGACCGCCTGGTGACGATGCGCGACGGCGCCCTCGTCAGCGAGGCCCGGCTGACCGTTGGTCCGGCCGGCGGGACCGGCCTGGGCGCCCTGGCCGGTCTCGTCGGTCCTGCCGGCCTCGCCGATCCGGCCGGCCTCGCCGGTCGCGCCGAGGGTGACGGCGCGCGGTGACCGGCCGGCTGCGCGGGCACCTCGTCGCAGTCTGGCGGCTCGCCCTGCACAGCGTGCTGGGCCGTCCGGGCGGCGCGATCCTGATGGCCGTCGCGATCGCCGCCAGCACCTTCGCGCTCACGCTGGCGCTGATCGTCGACGACGCCGCCGAGTCGCCGTGGGACGGCACGTTCGCGGCGACCGCGGGCCCGCACGCCGTCGTCCACGCCCTCGATCCGGCCGCGCTGCCGGCCATCACGACGGCCGCCGGCGTCGCGAGCGTCGGCGGCCCGTTCCCGATGCTGCGCTTCGACGACGTCGCGGGGGCCGGCGACGTGTATGTGGTCGGCCGCGACCGGACGGACCCGCCGGTCGACCGTCCCGTGGTCACCGAGGGGACGTGGATCGCGGACGGCGGTCTCGTCGTCGAACGCAGTTTCGCGCGCGCCCGCGGCCTGACCGTCGGCGACCGGCTGCCGATCGGGCCGAACGGGCTCGAGGTGGTCGGCATTGCCGTCACCAGCGGATGGGCCGCCTACCCCGGGCACCAACCGGCAATGACCTGGACCACCCGGGCCGAGGCCGGCGCGCTGGCGTCGGCGGCCGGCGAGCGGCGCGTCGTCGCCTCCCTGCGGCTGGACGACCCCGCCGGCGCGGTCGCGTTCGCCCGCGCGTACGGCGCGACGGACGACGCCGGGCCCCAGGTCGTCCCGTGGGAGCAGTTCCGCAGCGCCTCCACCGCCGACGCCCGGACGATCCGGGTCGTCCTCGTGACCGGCGCCGTCGCACTGGCGATCCTGACGGCGGCGGCGTCCGTCGTGCTGGTCAGCGGCCGGTTCGCCGAGCAGACCGAGCGCGCCGCCGCGCTGGCCGCCGTCGGCGCCTCGGCCGGGTTCGGCGCCTTCGTCGTGGTCACCGAGCTGCTGGTGCTCGCGACGGCCGCGGTGCCGCTCGCCGTCGTCGCCGGCGAGCTCGTGGCGCCGGTGCTGGCGGCCAACGCCGGCGACGCCCTGGAGACGGCCGGCGGTCCCGGCATCGTCGGCGCGCAGACGGGCCTGGCTGCGCTGGGCGGCCTGGCCACCGCGCTGGTGGCCGCGGTGCCCGCGTACGTGCGCGGCGTGCGGGCGGGCACGAACGGCGCGCTGACCGGCGCCCTGGCCGGCGCGCCGTCGGCGTCCGGTGGCGCGGCCGCCGCGGTCCGTGCGCCGGCCCGGCTGCCGGCGACGGCGGCGCTCGGCCTCCGGTTCGCCTTCCGGCGCCCGGCGCGGGCGCTGCTGCCCAGTGCCGGGCTCGCCGTCACCGTCGGCATGGTGGTCGCGGCGCTGACGCTGGAGAGCACGGCCGCGGCCGGCGGCCTGGCCGACGGCTCCTACCTGCTCGCCGACCTCCGCCGCGTGACGTACGGGCTCGTCGTCGCGCTCGCGGGTCTCGCGGTGGTGAACGGGGTCCTGCTGGCGTGGTCGACGGCGCTGGAGTCGCGCCGGACCACGCAGGTGCTGGAGGCGCTCGGCGCGACCCCACGGCAGACGACGACCGTGCTGGTCGTGGCGCAGGCGCTGCCGGCGGCCGTCGCGGCGCTCGTCGGCATCCCGCTCGGGATGGGGCTGCTCCGGCTGCTGTTCCAGCTCAACGGCGGCGACGCCGCGGACGTCGTCGCGCCGCCGGCCGGGTGGCTGGCGGCGGCCGTCCCGGCGACGGTGCTGGTCACCGTGCTGATCAGCGCGGCCGCCATCCGACTCACGCCCAGCGCGTCCGGCGTATCGGCGCTGGGCTCGCCCTGACCCGAACCCACGATGGAGTCGACCGTGCCCGAGACCTCTGCCGCCCGGCCGCGACCGGACACCGTCCAGCGCTACGGCCGCGCCGCCCGCTGGCTGCACGTGTGGGTCTACCTGACCGTGCTGACGCTGCTGGCCACCGGCTGGTGGTTCGTCCTGTACGGCTACCACCGGCCGACGCTCGCCGCCAGGCTGCTCGGCCAGCCCGACATGACGATCCACCAGGTGGCCGGCTACCTGCTGACCGCCGTGCTGCTCGGGTGGGCGGTGTTCGGGCCGCGCGGCATCGCGGCGTTCGTCCGGCACACGCTGCGCTACCGCCGCGGTGACGGCCGGTGGCTCGCCGACTGGCCGAAGGCGGCCGTCACCGGCCGGTTCGGCGGTCACGACGGCCACTTCGACCCGGGTCAGCGCCTCGCCAACATCGTCATGGTGGTGGCGCTGCTCGTCCTCGTGCTCACCGGCCTCGGGCTGACGCTGCTGCCCAGCGACGCGCTCAGCGGGAGCATGCTGCTGATCCACGAGTGGTCGACCTTCGCGCTGACACCCGTGATCGTCGGGCACATCATCGTCGCGGCGGGGGTCCTCCCCGGCTACCGGGGCGTCTGGCGGTCGATGCACCTGGGCGGGCGGCTGCGCACCGACGTCGCACAGCGGCTCTGGCCGGGCTGGCTGCGCGAGCAGCAGGACTCCGACGAGCCGCGGCGCTGAGGCTAGACGCGCAGGTAGCGGCGGAGGGTGACGAAGGACGCCAGCATCGAGAACACCACGCCGGCCACCAGGAGCCATGGCGTCGCGGACCAGACGTCGGCGCTGTCGACCCAGGAGGTGAACTGGAGGTTGGGCGCGATGAAGCGGCCGACGATGAGCTCGACGCCGACAAACAGGGCGACGACGCCCAGCAACGAGCCGAGCAGGCCGGCGATCGCCGCCTCCAGGATGAACGGCAGCTGGATGTAGAAGTTCGACGCGCCGACCAGGCGCATGATGCCGGTCTCGCGGCGGCGGTTGAACGCGGCCAGCCGGATCGTGTTACCGATCAGCAGGACCGCCGCGATGATCTGGATGACGGTGATCGCGAACGCCACCAGTTGAAAGCCGTCGAGGGTGCGGAACAGTGGTTCGAGCAGCTGCCGTTGGTCGGTGACCTCCTGCACGCCCGGCAGGCCGGACACAGCCGAGACGACGCCGTCGTACTCCTCGGGATCCTGCAGCGCGACGCGGAAGGACTCGGGGAGCTGGTCGGGCGTGATGATGCCGCCGATGTCGGAGTCGTCGAACTGCTCGCTGAACCGCTCGAACGCCTGCTCCTGGTTCTCGTAGAAGACCTCGTCGACCTCGGGGTGCGACTCCAGCGTCTGCCGGATGGTGTCGCGCTGCGCGTCGGTGACGGCACCGTCGGCGCAGCCGGCCCCGGTCGCGAACTCGTTGCACATGAACACCGAGATCTCGATGCGGTCGTACCAGTAGCCCTTGGTGGTGTCGGCCTGGGACCGGATCAACAGGCCCGCGCCCAGCATCGCGATGGAGATGGCCACCACGATGACGAGGGCGATGGTCATCGTCAGGTTGCGGCGCAGGCCGGTCGTGATCTCGGACAGGACGTACTGGAAGCGCATGGTTTCTTCCGGGTCGGCGGGTCGGGACGAAGGGCGGCGTCAGCGGGTGTAGCCGTAGACGCCGCGCGACTGGTCGCGGACCAGCTTGCCGTGCTCGAGCTCGATGACGCGCTTGCGCATCTGGTCGACGATGGACTGGTCGTGGGTGGCCATGACCACGGTGGTGCCCGTGCGGTTGATGCGGTCGAGCAGCTTCATGATGCCGACGCTGGTGCCCGGGTCGAGGTTTCCGGTGGGCTCGTCGGCCAGCAGGATCAGCGGCCGGTTGACGAACGCGCGGGCGACGGCGACCCGCTGCTGCTCACCACCGGAGAGCTGGTCGGGCAGCCGGTCCTCCTTGCCGTCCAGGCCGACGAGCTCGAGGACGGCGGGGACGTCGCGGTTGATCTGGCGGCGCGGCTTGCCGATGACCTGCAGCGCGAACGCGATGTTCTCGAACACCGTCTTGTTCGGCAGCAGCCGGAAGTCCTGGAACACCGTGCCGATGCGGCGGCGCAGGTGCGGGACCTTCCAGTTCGACAGGCGGTGGAGGTCCTTGCCGGCGACGCGGATGCGGCCCGCCGTCGGCTTCTCCTCGCGCAGCGTCATCCGCAGGAAGGTCGACTTGCCGGACCCGGACGGCCCGACGAGGAAGACGAACTCGCCCTTCTCGATCTCCAGGGTCAGGCTCTCGAGCGCCGCCTGGTTCTGCGTCGGGTACAACTTGCTGACGTTGTCGAAAAGGATCACGATGCCTCGCCGATGTGGATGTGAGACGCTCCCGCGATGGCCCTGACCGCCTGAAGCTCGTCTGTGAGTGTACGTCCGGATGTGACCGCACGCTGGGAGAACCAACGCGGCGTGGCGCCTCGAAGGTTCCCGTAGGGCTTCAGTGGGCTCACTGCGCCTCGGCCTGCTCCTGCTGCTTGCGCCAGCGGATGCCGGCCTCCAGGAAGTCGTCGATCTGCCCGTCGAACACCGACTGGGGGTTGCCGACCTCGTGCTCGGTGCGCAGGTCCTTCACCATCTGGTACGGGTGCAGGACGTAGGAGCGCATCTGGTCGCCCCACGACGCCTTGACGTCGCCGGCCATCTCCTTCTTCTGCGCCTGTTCCTGCTCGCGCTGCAGGAGGAGCAGCCGGGACTGCAGGACGCGCATGGCGGCGGCGCGGTTCTGGATCTGCGACTTCTCGTTCTGCATCGACACGACGAGGCCGGTCGGGAGGTGGGTGATGCGGACGGCGGAGTCGGTGGTGTTGACGCTCTGCCCGCCGGGCCCGGACGACCGGAACACGTCGATGCGGATGTCCGTCTCGGGGATCTCGACGTGGTCGGTGGTCTCGATCAGCGGGATCACCTCGACCGCCGCGAACGACGTCTGCCGGCGGCCCTGGTTGTCGAACGGCGAGATGCGCACCAGCCGGTGCGTGCCCGCCTCGACGGACAGCGTCCCGAACGCGAACGGCGCCTTGACCTCGAACGTCGCCGACTTCAGGCCGGCCTCTTCGGCATAGGAGGTGTCGAGGACCTCGGTCTTGTAGCCGTGCCGCTCGGCCCAGCGCAGGTACATGCGCAGCAGCATCTCCGCGAAGTCCGCGGCGTCGACGCCGCCGGCGCCGGACCGGATCGTCACGACCGCCTCGCGCTCGTCGTACTCGCCGGACAGCAGCGTGCGGATCTCGAGGTCGGAGATCACCCGGCGGAGCTCGTCGATCTCGCGCTCCACCTCGGCCATCGCGTCGGCGTCGGCCTCGTCGCGGCCCAGCTCGACCATGACCGGGAGGTCCTCGATGCGCTGGCGCAGCTCGGTGACCTTGCGCACCTCGGCCTGCAGATACGACAGCTGGCTCGTGACCTGCTGCGCCTGTTCGACGTCGTCCCACAGGTCCGGAGCGGCCGCGTGCGCCTCGAGGTCGGTGATGCGCTCGCGCATCTTCTCCGGGTCGAGGACGTTCTCGATGCTGGCCAGGGTCTGCGAGAGTTCCGCGATCTCGGCGTCTATGTCACGTGCTGCCACGTCGCACAAGGGTACGCGCTCCAGCGGCCCGGACCCGAACGACCGCGCCCGGCGGGGCTCAGGCGGGGCCCGGCGGGCCCGGCTCGGGCAGGCCGGAGACCTTGGCGACCAGCCGGATGCTCGAGTCGAAGATGGCGTCGCGCAGCTCGTCGGGGAGGAAGTCGAGGTGGCCGTAGGCCTCGAGGCTGGCGAAGCCGTGCAGGCTCGCCCAGCAGTGCAGCATGGCCTGGAAGGTCTCCGGCGGCACCGGCGGGCCGTCGGTCAGCATGTCCTTCTGCTCGTGGTGCCCGGCCAGCATCCGGGCGAGGCTGCCGTCGTCGTCGGTGAGCATGGGGCGGCCCAGGACGCCGGCCTGCGCGGCCTCGTAGAACAGCGACTTGAGCTGCGCCATCGCCCGCCGCGCCGCCTCGGTCGTCGGGCCCTCCTCGGGGGCCTGGTAGCCGGGGACGGGCAGGCCGAGGATCAGTGCGAACCGCTGCGGCTCGTCGCGTGCCCAGTGGCGGTACGACTGCGCGACGGCGACGAACCGCCCCCCGGCATCGTCGACGGGCACCACGTCGCGTGCCTGCGCGACCGCCTGCCCGAGATCGTCATAGGCGTCGACGATCAGCGCCGTGAGCAGTTCGTCGCGGTCGGCGAAGTAGCGGTACAGAGCCGGCGCCGTCATGCCCATGAGCCGGGCGATGTCGGAGAACCGGAAATCGGTCGTGCCCTGCTCGCGCATCAGACCCATCGCGGTCTGCTTGATCTCCTCGATCGTCGCGGCGCGAGCGCGTTCTCGCCGGGACGGCGGCCGCTCCGGCTCGCGGCCCGGCTCCGAGATCTGGCCTACCACCTGCGCCCACCTCCTTGTGTGCCCCGATGGCTGTGTTCCCTCGATACGGCGATGCGTGAAGCATCGTCACAGATGTGAAGACTCTTGACAAGTTTAGCCGCATCGTGTTTGTTATGTCGAGTAACGGTCATGACGCCACGTCACGTAACGCACCGAGGGGCAGCACGATGAACGAGTCCACGACCAACGACGGACAGCGGCCCGCCACTCCGCCTGGATCCGGGGCGCCTGAGGGATCCGGCGCCGACCAGCCGGACACCGCCGAATGGCGCGACGGCCCGGCCGGGGGCGGCGCGCCTCGTCCACCCGCCGATCCCCCACGACCCGGCGTGCTCGGCCGGCTGGCCGGCGCGTCCTACCGCCGCCGCGGCCGGGTCGTCGCCGCCTGGGTGGTGGCCATCGCGGCCGCGTTCGGGCTGTCGGCGGCCTTCGCGGGCGATTTCACCGCCGACTACTCCGCGCCGGGCTCGGACTCGCGCCAGGCGCAGGACCTGCTGGAGGAGCGCTTCCCGGCGCAGTCCGGCGACACCATCGACGTGGTGGTGAGGACGGACGGGGCCGCCGTCACCGATCCCGCGGTCCAGGCCGACGTGACGGCACTGCTCGACCAGCTGCGCACGCAGCCGCACGTCGTCGCCGTCGACGATCCTTACGAGACGGCGGGCGGGATCAGCCAGGACGGCGACATCCTCGTCGCGACGGTGAACCTCGACGTCGTCCTGCCCGACGACATGCCGGTCGAGGAGACCGAGGAACTGCTGGCCATGGCCGACGCCGCGGAGCGGCCGGGGCTGGAGATCGCGCTCGGCGGGCAGACCGTCGCGCTGGCGGAGCAGGGCGAGATCGGCTCCGAGGCGATCGGCATGGCGGCCGCCGCGGTGATCCTGCTCATCACGTTCGGCACGGTGGTCGCCGCCGGCCTCCCGCTGATCGTCGCGATCGCCGGGCTGGCGCTCAGCGGCATGCTCACCGGGCTGGTCGCCGCGGTGGTCGACGTCCCGGACTGGTCGACGGCGCTGGCGACGATGATGGGCATCGCACTGGGCATCGACTACGTGCTGCTCATGGTGACCCGGTTCCGCGAGTGGCGGGCCGCCGGCCTCGATCCGGAGCGGGCCACCATCGCGACGCTGGACACCGCCGGCCGCGCCGTCATGGTCGCCGGCAGCACCGTCATGGTGAGCATGCTCGGCCTGTTCGCCATGGGCCTGACGTTCATGCAGGGCGCCTCGCTCGTCACCATCGTCGCCGTCGTGGTGGTCATGGCGGCCGCCGCGACGCTGTTCCCGGCGCTGCTCGGCTTCTTCGGCCGCTGGGTCGACCGGCTCCGCCTCCCGCTCGGCCGGCGCCGGCAGGCGACGGCGCAGCTGGCCGCGGGCGGCCACGTCGAGCCGTCGCGGGCCTGGATGCGCTGGGGCCGGCTGGTCGACCGGCACAGCATCATCGCGACGGTGGTGGGCGTCGGCCTGCTGCTGGCGCTGGCGGCGCCGTTCCTCGGCGTCCGGTTCGGCTTCCCCGACGCCGGCAACAACGCGGAGGACCGCTCGGCGCGGCAGGCGTACGACCTGCTGTCCGAGGGCTTCGGCGCCGGCGCGAACGGCCCGCTGCTGCTGGTCGCCGACCTGGACGACCCGACTGACGCCGACGGTCTGCCCGCGCTGAGCGAGGCGGTCGCCGCCACGCCGGGCGTCGCCGCCGTCATGCCGACGGTCGTCAACGAGGCCGGCGACGCCGGGCTGCTCACCGTCCTGCCGACGACCGGTCCACAGGACGCCGCGACGGAGGACCTCGTCCACACCCTGCGCGACGACGTGATCCCGGGCACCGGCGTCGAGGTGCACGTCGGCGGCGTGACGGCGACGTCGATCGACTCGACGGAGAACACGGCCGAGCGGTTGCCGCTACTGATCGGCGGCGTCGTGATCCTGTCGATGATCCTGCTGCTGGTGTCGTTCCGCAGCATCGTCATCCCGATCACCGCGGCGCTGATGAACCTGCTCTCCGTCGCCGCCGCGTACGGCGTGGTCGCGCTGGTCCTCGAGGGCGGCTGGGCCGGGCAGCTGATCGGCATCGACACCGAGACACCGATGCCGGCGTTCATCCCGGTGCTGGTCTTCGCGGTGCTGTTCGGGCTCTCGATGGACTACGAGGTGTTCCTGATCAGCCGCATGCGCGAAGCGTGGATGCGCACCGGCGACAACGCCCGGGCCATCGTCGAGGGGCTGGCCGGCACCGGCCGGGTCATCACCGCCGCGGCGGCGATCATGGTCGCGGTGTTCGCGGCGTTCATCCCCAGCCCGGAGGTGTTCCTCAAGGTCATCGGCGTCGGCATGGCCGCGGCGATCCTGGTCGACGCCACCGTCGTGCGGATGCTCCTGGTCCCGGCCGTCATGCACCTGCTGGGACGGTCGAACTGGTGGCTGCCGTCCTGGCTGGAGCGCCGGCTCCCGCAACTGCACGTCGAGGGCCGGCCCGAGGTGTACCTGCCTGACGGCGAGCCGGCGGATCAGCGGGAGCTCGCCCCCGCCCGCTGACCATCCCCATGATCATGTTCCCTCGCGGTCGCTGACACGCCGCGAGGGAACATGATCATGGGCTAGGTCGCGTCGGGGCGGAGCAGGCCGCGGACGGCGCGTAGGCCGACCGACAGGCGGGCGAGGTCGAAGTTGTCGCCCTCGACGATCTCGCGGAGCATGCCCTGGGTCCGGGCGACGACGATCTCGTCCTGCCCAGCCCACGCCTCGACCCGGTCCTGCGGCGCCGCCTCCTCGTGCGTGTGCTGGATGACCTGCGCCGTCAGCGCCGCCTGCACGGCGTGGAGGTCGTCGCGCAGGGCGGCGCGGGCCATGGTCTGCCAGCGGTCGCGCCGCGGCAGCGAGATGATCCGCTCCAGCAGCCGGCCGAGCTCGAGGAACGCGCCCAGCGTGAAGTGCACCCGGGCGACCTCGAGCAGGTCGGTGCCGGTGGCCAGCGAGTTCTCCACCATGCCGAGCCCGGCGTACGCGGGCGGCAGCACCGCCACCCGGTTGGCCAGCGGCTCGGGCACGCCGTCGGCGCGCAGCGCCTCCAGCCGCTCGTGGTAGAGGTCCAGCTCACGGCCGGACAGCACCTCGGGCAGCGTCAGCAGCAGCCGGGCGATCGGCTCTTCGAAGAACCCGATCTGCCAGGCGATGTCGATCGGCGGCCGGCGGTTGACGGTGAGCCAGCGGGTGGCCCGCTCGGTGATCGTCCGACCCTCCAGCCGCATGCGGGTCTGGACGTCGAACGACACGACGTTGTCCAGCTCCTTCACCGCGGCCAGCAACTCCGGGATCTGGAACACGACGCCGCCGACGGTGTGCGCGCGGGCGAGGTCCTCGACCGTCCCGCCGGTCTCCATGCCCAGCCGGTAGGCGAACGTCGAGCCCGCGGTGTTCACCAGCTCGTTGACCACGACGTTCGTGATGATCTCGCGGCGCAGCGGGTGGTCGTCGATGACCTCGCCGTAGGTATCGCGCAGCGCGCTCGGGAAGTACGCGTGCAGCGCGGCGCCGAGGTACGGGTCGTCGGGCATGTGGCCGGCCAGCAGCTCCTCGTACATGAGGTTCTTCGTGTACGCGAACAGGACGGACAGCTCCGGGCTGGTCAGGCCCTTGCCGGCGCTCATGCGCTCGCCCAGCTGCCGGTCGGTCGGCAGCGCCTCCAGCTCGCGGTCGAGCTTGCCCTCGCTCTCCAGCTTGGCGAGGTAGGAGCGGTGGACGTGGGCGAGGTTCGCCGCCTGGAAGACGCCGTTGGCCAGCGCGATGTTCTGGCCGTAGTTGTTGGCGAGGACGAGGTCGGCGATCTCGCCGGTCATCTCGGCCAGCAGCTCGTTGCGCTGCTTGTCGGTGAGGTCGCCGGAGCGCACGACGCCGTCGAGCAGGATCTTGATGTTGACCTCGTGGTCGGACGTGTCGACGCCGGCGGAGTTGTCGATGGCGTCGGTGTTGATGCGCCCGCCGTTGACGGCGAACTCGATGCGGCCGCGCTGGGTCAGGCCGAGGTTGCCGCCCTCGCCGATGACCTTTGCGCGCAGGTCGCTCGCGTCGATGCGGATGGCGTCGTTGGCCTTGTCGCCCACCTCGCCGTGCGACTCCGTCGACGCCTTGACGTAGGTGCCGATGCCGCCGTTCCAGAGCAGGTCGACGGGCGCGCCGAGGATCGCGTGCATCAGCTCAGGCGGCGTCATGGTCTCGACCGACGCGTCGATGCCCAGCGCCTGCTTGGCCTCGGCCGACAGCTTGATCGTCTTCGCGGTGCGCGGGTAGACGCCGCCGCCCTCGCTGATCAGCTTGGGCTCGTAGTCGTTCCAGCTCGACCGCGGCAGCTCGAACAGCCGGCGACGCTCGCCGTAGGACTCCGCGGCGTCGGGGTCGGGGTCGATGAAGATGTGCCGGTGGTCGAACGCGGCGACCAGCCTGATGTGCTCGGACAGCAGCATGCCGTTGCCGAACACGTCGCCGGACATGTCGCCGACGCCGACGACGGTGAGGTCCTCGGCCTGGATGTCGCGGCCGAGCTGGCGGAAGTGCCGCTTCACCGACTCCCAGGCGCCGCGCGCGGTGATGCCCATGGCCTTGTGGTCGTAGCCGGCCGACCCGCCTGACGCGAAGGCGTCGCCGAGCCAGAAGCCGTACTCCTTGGACACGTCGTTGGCGATGTCGGAGAACGACGCCGTGCCCTTGTCGGCCGCGACCACGAGGTACGGGTCGTCGCCGTCGTGCCGGACGACCTGCGGCGGCGCGACGACGCTGCGGTCGGCGGCGCGGTTGTCGGTGATGTCGAGCATGGCCCGGATGAACGTCTTGTAGCACTCGACGCCCTCGGCCAGCCACGCCTCGCGGTCGACGGAGGGGTCGGGCAGCCGCTTGCCGACGAAGCCGCCCTTCGCCCCGACCGGGACGATGACGGAGTTCTTCACCGCCTGCGCCTTCACCAGACCGAGGATCTCGGTACGGAAGTCCTCGCGGCGGTCGGACCAGCGCAGGCCGCCCCGGGCGACGGCACCGAAGCGCAGGTGCACGCCCTCGACCCGCGGCGAGTAGACCCAGATCTCGTACACCGGCCTCGGGTCGGGCAGGTCCGGCAGCGACCGGGAGTCGAGCTTGAAGCTGGTCACCGTCTGCGGGCCGCCGACGGTCGTGCGGTAGTAGCTGGTCCGCAGCGTGGCGTTCACCAGCCGCAGGAACGACCGCAGGATGCGGTCCTGGTCGAGGCTGGCGACCTGGTTCAGCGCCTCGTCGACGCGCTCGGTGAGCTGCTCGGCGGCCGCCCGGCGTGCCGCCCGGCCGGCGTCGTCGTCGCCGTAGCGCTCGGGGTCGAACCGGGTCTCGAACAGGTCGACCAGCATGCGCGCCACCTCGACGTGGCCCGACAGCGCCTCCTCGAGGTAGTTCTGGCTGAACGTGGTGCCGGTCTGGCGCAGGTACTTGGCGTACGCGCGCAGGATCGACGCCTGCCGCCACGACAGCGCCGCCTGCGGCACCAGCGCGTTGAACCCGTCGCTCTCGGCGTCGCCCCGCCACACCGCGGCGAACGCGTCCTGGAACAAGACCTTGAGGCGGTCGCCCTCGGTCGCCCGCAGCCCGCGGTAGCGCAGCCCGAAATCGTAGATGTACGCGATCGACTCGCCGTCGGCGCCGCGCCGGATGATCTCGTACGGCCGCTCGTCGACGACCTCGACGCCCATGCGCGACAGGATCGGGAGCACCTGGGTCAGCGAGATCGGCGCGCCGGTTCGGTAGATCTTGAACCGGCGGTCGGTGGCCAGCCCGCCGACCGGCTGGTAGAGGTTCATGCCGAGGCCGTTCTCGGCGGGGAGGTCCTCCAGGCGGCGGACGTCGGCCACCGCCGTCCGCGCCGGGAAGTCGGCCTTGTAGCCCTCGGGGAAGGCCTGGCGGTAGCGGCGCAGCAGCTTCGCCGCGCCCTCCTCGCCGACCTGCTCGGCCAGCGCGTCGGACAACTCGTCGGTCCACGACCGGGTGGCGCCGACCAGCCGCTTCTCCAGCGCCGGGACGTCGATGACGGGCAGCTCCTGGTCGCGCTTCATGCGGACGACGAAGTGCAGCCTGGCCAGGGCGGACTCGCCGACGCGCGCGGTGAAGTCGATGGAGTCGCCGTCGGTGGCGGCCAGCAGCAGCTTCTGGATGCGCTCGCGCACGTCGGTGTTGTAGCGGTCGCGCGGCAGGTAGACGAGGAACGACAGGTAGCGCCCGTAGTCGTCGCGGCGGACGAACATGCGCAGGTGGCGCCGTTCCTGCAGGTGCACGACGGCGAGCGCGGTGGGCAGCAGCTCCTCGGGCGGGATCTGGAACAGCTCGTCGCGCGGGTACGTCTCGAGCACCTGCAGCAGGTCCTTGCCGGAGTGCCCGGACGGCGCGAAGCCGGCCTGCTCGATGACCTCCTGGACCTTGCGCCGCAGCACCGGGATGCGCATGACGCTCTCGGTGTAGGCCGCGGACGTGAACAGGCCGAGGAAGCGCCGCTCGCCGACCACCTCGCCGGCTTCGTCGAACGTCTTCACGCCGACGTAGTCGAGGTAGGCGGGGCGGTGCACCGTCGCCTTCGAGTTCGCCTTGGTCAGGACCAGCAGCTGCTTCTCGCGCGCCTTGGCCCGCACCTCGCGCGGCAGCTTGCCGAACGAGCCGGAGAGGTCCTGGTCGAACCGCAGGACGCCCAGGCCGGTGCCGGTGACCGCGCGCAGCACGTCCTCGCCGTCGACCTGGTCGAGCTGGTACTCGCGGTAGCCGAGGAAGGTGAAGTGGTCGTCGGCCAGCCAGCGCAGCAGCTCGCGGGCCTCGTCGGACTCGGGCGACTTGATCGACGACGGCGGATGCTCCAGCTCGCGGGCGATGTCGAGGGACCGCTGCCGCATGCGCGGCCAGTCCTCGACCGCCTCGCGGACGTCGCGGAGCACGTCGCGCAGCAACCGCTCGATGGCGGCCTGGTCGTCGGGGTCGTCGGTGCGGTCGATCTCGACGTGCATCCACGACTCGACGACGGTGCCAGGGTCGCGGCGCGGGTCGTTCTCGTTGAGGTCGAGCACCTCGACCAGCTGGCCGGTGATGTCGCGGCGGACCACCAGCTGCGGGTGGACGACGAGGCGGATCGCGTAGTCGTGCTCGGACAGCGCCATGGTGACGGAGTCGACCAGGAACGGCATGTCGTCGATGACGACCTCGACGATGGTGTGCCCGGACGCCCAGCCGTGCTCGTCGATGGTCGGCGTGTAGACGTTGACGACGGCGGTGCCCTGGGGCCTGGACTGGGCGGACCGGCGGTGCGAGGCGGCGACCCCGTACACGTCGACGACGTCGCGGTCGACCAGGTCCTCGGCGGTGACGTGCCGGTAGTACCGGCGAAGGAAGGCCTCGTCCTCGTCGCGGCCCCCGCGGTCGCCGACCAGCGCCGCCTTGGCGAGCAGCTCGGACTTGGCTTCGTCGAGCCGATTGCGCATCTTCCACCAACCCCCGGAACGAGACACCGGACGTCGTTGTCCGGACCCTCTCCGAACATTAGTAGCTCGCCGCCGTGTCCGCTTCCCCGGTATCGCAGTCCTTGATCACTTATTGCGATCGCTGATGATCAGAGCCAGGAGCGCAGCTCCCAGAGCAGCGGGTAGTAGCGGAAGTCGAGGCGACTGCGCAGGTAGGAGGCGCCGGACGAGCCGCCGGTGCCGGTTTTCGTCCCGATCATCCGCTCGACCATCGTGACGTGCCGGGCCCGCCAGCCCGCGGCCAGCTCGTCGTGCGTCATCAGCCCTTCGGCCAGCTCCCAGACGTCGCCGAAGCCGCCGCGATCGTGCGCCGCGTTGCGCAGGGACGCGCTGATCTCGTCGTCGCTGCCGGCCGCGAGGTCGTGGGCGCGCAGCACGCACAGGAACGCGTCCCACAGGGTGGGCTCCTCGAGCCGGCGGCGCAGCCGGGCCGCCTCGTCCTCCGTCAGCGACCGGAACCGGCGCAGGAACGCCGCGTCCTTCGCGCCGGAGATGAACTCCAGCTCGCGGAACTGCACCGACTGGAACCCGCTCGCCGGCGCCAGCCGGGCCCTGAACTGGAGGAAGTCCTGCGGCGTCATCGTCTCCAGGACGCCGACCTGCTCGATCAGGATCCGCTCGATCTCGTGCACCCTGGTCAGCAGGTGCCGCGCCCACCACAGGCGGTCGTCGAACATCGCCTGCCGAGCCGACTCCAGCTCGTGCAGCAGCTGCTTGAACCACAGCTCGTAGACCTGGTGGATGGTGATGAACAGCAGCTCGTCGTGAGCATCGGTCTCGAGACGCTGCTGGTCGAGCAGCTGCGCGAGACGCAGGTACGTGCCATAGCTGAGCCGGGCACCGTCCTCGCCGAAATGGGCGGACGGAGGGCTGATCTCCTGGTCGGGTGTCACGTCGCCAGCGTATGGGTCAGGATGTGGAGCCATGGACCTGTACAGCGAGCTGCGCTTCGACGCCGATCCGGCAGCGGTCTTCGCGATGCTGACCGACGAGGCCTACATCGAGAAGAAGACCATGGCCGCCAACGCGATCCGCTACACGGCCTCCGTCCGCCGCGACGGCGACCGCGTCACCATCGACCTGGTGCGAGTGATGCCCCCGGACGTCCCGGACTTCGTCCGCCGGTTCGTCGGCGAGACCATCGACATCAAGCAGCGGGACACGTGGGGCCAGGCGGCCGCCGACGGGTCGCGTGAGGGCAGCATCGAGCTGGAGATGTCCGGGGCGCCGGTGCGGGCCACGGGCACGATGACGCTGGTCCGCAACGGTGCGGCGACGGTGCTGACGATCAAGGGCCTGCTGAAGGCGTCGATCCCACTGGTCGGCGGCAAGATCGAGCAGGCGCTGCACCAAGGGCTCACCGAGGCGGCGAGAATCGAGGAGCGGGTCGGCAACGACTGGCTGGCCGGCCGCCGCTGACCCCAGCGAACGGGGCTGCTCCCGGCGGACGGTCCGGTTCCCTGCTCCGCTTCAACGACCGGGTACGCCGCCGTCGAGGGCGCGCAGCGCCACGTTCCGCTCGGCGGCGCCGGCCCGGCGGCCGGGCTGCCGCGGCGCCGGGGCCTCGGCGGCCGGGGCGGGCGTCGCGTCGGAGGCCTCGCGTTCGAGCAGCGCCTCGGCCAGTTCGGCCGGGCCCGTGACGGCCATGGCCAGCGCGCGGCCGAGGTCGTCGCGGTCGATGGGCTCCTCGGCGGTGCGGCGCAGCCGGTCGGACAGGTCGATGACCTTGTCGGCCGTGCCGAGCGTCGCCCGCGCCGCCATGAGGTGACCGCGCTGCAGCGGCCGGCCGGCGATCATCAGCGCCAGCGCCTCGGCGGTGTCGCTCCAGTCCGACGCCGGCGCCTGCTCGCCGATGAGGCCGGCGACCCCGGCCATCACCCGGTCGGACGCGGCGACGAGGCGCTCGGCCGTCTCGCTGTCGCTGTCGAGCGAGGCCAGCCTCAGTGCTACCGCGGTGACCAGGGCGCCGTCCGCCGGACTCCGGCGGGGCTGGGAGAGCAGTCGCACCGCTCGTGCGACATACGGCCTGGTCGACAGCCGGTCATCCATCACGCTTGACACCTCGTGTTCTCATCTCTCGGCTCAGCCCATGCGGGCGTACTCGTGCGCGAGTCCTCGCCCACCGTAGAAGATTCTGCACCGAACTCGCCTTGTCATTCGTCCCACTGGCCCGACTTCCGCCGAATGGCTGCTGCCCGACGACCGCTCCGGTGGGATTGTCGTTGAAGTAGAAGCTACCGGCTGCGAAGCGTATCGCCTCCGTGGTATGGGCAACAGCCTCGGCTCGCTACCTGTACCTCCACAACGGCGGTCCGGCCCCGGGGCGTTCCCCCGAACCTCGTGACGCGACCCGAGCGGCTCAGCCGGCGTCGGCCCAGGATCGTCCCTGCGCGAGCGCCGCCCCGGACGTCCGCATGGAGGTCTCCAGCACGGCGAACCGGCGCGCGACGTCCATGACGTTCCCGCCGATGGCGGCGAGATCCTCCGGGCCGGGGCCGAGGATCGTGACGTCGGTGCCCGCGGCGCGCAGCTTCGCCGACTCGTGCAGGCAGCGGCGGGTGCAGCGGCGCCGCCAGCGCCGTTCCAGTCGTGGCAGCAGCGCGCGCGGGTGGTCCAGCTCGAACGACACCATCGGCGCGACGACGTAGACCTCGTCCAGGCCCAGCCCGCCGAGCAGGTCGACCGACGTGGCCGAGCAAGTGCCGCCGTCGACGTAGCGGTGCCCGCCGATGTGGACCGGCGCGAACCAGCCCGGGATGGCGCATGAGGCCATGACGGCCTGCGGCAGCGACGCGCGCGGCTCGCCCGGCCGGCCGAAGGCGACCCGGCGGCCGGTCTCGTAGTCCATCGCCACGATCCGCACGCCCGGGTGCGGCGACCACCCGGCGTCCGGCCCCGTCACCGTGTCGACCAGGTCGCCGATGCCGTCGAGCGAGCCGCGCCCGACCGGCATCAGCGCCGACAGGACGGCGGTCGGCGGCATCCGGCGCAGCCGGCGCACGTTGCGGCGAACCAAGGCCGGCGAGCCGACCCCGAGGCGCGGCAGCAGCGGACGGGCACCGCCGGTGGCGGTGTCGTAGTCCCAGGCGTGGTCGGCCAGCGGGCCGCCGATGGGGTTGCCGAGCTGGTGGTCGCGCAGCTGCCCGGCGTCGACCCCGGCCCCGAGGAGCGCGGCCAGCACCGAGCCCGCGGACGTGCCGAGGATGTAGTCGAAGGACCGGAGGTCGGCGCCGGTCGACTCTTCGATGGCACTCAGCGCGCCCACCATCCACGCCGCGCCGAGGACTCCGCCACCGCCGAGCACCAGGCCCCGTCGCGGTCCCACATGACGAATGGCCTCCATCTGTTGATTCTGCTGTAACAAACTGGTTCGTGCCACGCATCAACGCTCGGAATGTGACCGACCGTTTTTGCCCGCTCGCCCCCGCCGGTTGCCCGTTCCCCTTTTCGGCGCCCGCCGGAGGTTGCCCGACTAGCCCGAACGGGCGGGCAAACTGCCCGACTCCTCGACCCCGTTGACCCCTTGGCGCGGGGCGGTTTCGATGCTCGTGACGCCCGTTCGCCCACCCCTCTGGAGGTATCGATGGCCGCGACGTCCGCTCCGCCGGAGCAGTACGTGAGCCGGGTGTGCTTGTTGCCGGCGCCGGTCACCGAGCCGCCCTTCGACGACGAGCTCGGCATCGTCGTCGCCCGCGGCGTCCGGCGGCCGCCGGACGGGCCGCCCGCCCCTGGGACGCCGATTCAGGGCACGCTGCCGCTCGACCTCGTGCCCGACCTCGCCTTCGAGGACTACCTGCAGCCCCTCGACGCCGACGAGCCGGCGGCCGCGGACAGCCTGTGGCTGCGCTACCCCGGCCCCGAGCCGCCTCCCCTCAGGTCGCCGGCGTCCGGCGGCGCGGTGGCGATGCGCGCATCAGGCGCGGGGGCAGAGGCGTCCGCCGGCCGGGCGGCGGCGACAGGAGGCCCACGACGAGGCGGTGCGGGCACCGACGAGCTGCCCGATCCGCGCCGCTGGACCGCCCGGCTGGCCCGATCGGCGCTGGAGTGCCTGCACGGCCGCCGCCCGCTGCAGCAGTTGGTGCGGTGGACCGCCGAGCCCGTGTACCGCGACTTGGCTCGGCGGGCGATCGCCCAGGACGAGGCGCCCGCCGAGCGGCCGCGGATCCGGGCGCTGCGGGTCTGCCGCGTCACCCCCACGGTGGCCGAGGCGAGCGTCGTCGTGCAGTGGGGTGGGGCGGCGCGGGCGGTGGCCGTGCGTCTCGAGGCCGACGACGGCCGGTGGCTGTGCACCGCCTTCGACCTCGTCGAGCCAGGCCCGCCGCGCCGCGCCGGCCGCCGTCGAGGAAGCAGCGGCGACCGGCGCGATGCGAAGGGTCAGCGGGCGGCCCAGGCCTCCTCGAACGCGTCGGCGTAACCCGCCTGGCCGTTCACCGTCGGGTGGAAGGAGTCACGCACGAAGGACGACACGATGTCCCACTGCGGCTGGTACGGCGACCCGCTGGCGGTCGCAGTCGCGGTCGTCGGCTCGGTCGAGTCGGTCCAGGAGATCTTCAGGCCGTAGAGCCAGTCGCCGGACGCGTTGGCGCACGCCTCGTGCCCGTTGAACACCGCCGCGACCTCGTCGGACGCCGACTCGACGCCGGCTTCGGCGGCGGCGTTGTCGATGACGTCGTTGAGCAGGACGCCGAGACGGCGGAGCATCTGCCGCTCGGAGTCGGACAGCAGGCCGGTCAGCGCCGGGCAGTCGTCGCGGACCGCGGGGTCGGGGACGAGCATCGGGTACCCGCCGACGATCACCTCGTCGCCGGGCGCGGCCGCCTGCACGGAGTCGTACAGCTGGACCAGTGGCTGGTGCAGGCTGTTGATCAACGTCGTCAGCTCGGCCTCGCGGCGGGTGCAGGAGAAGAACGACGTGAGGCAGTTGATCAGCTCGTCGGCGAACCCGGCGTCGTTGCCGCCGACGGTGACGGTGATCAGCCGATCGCCGGCGCCGGGGATCGCCGCCAACTGCTGCACCTGCTGTGTCAGCTCCGGGATCGCGGCGCCCGAGCAGGCCAGCAGCGTCCGGTCGGTCACGGCGCTGCCGAAGATCAGGTTGTTCCAGGCCTGCGGCGTCCGGTCACAGTCGTCGACGTAGCCGCCGGCGCCGAGGCCGGACGAATACGAGTCGCCCAGGGTGATGACGGCCGACGGCGTGTCGGCCGCCGACTCCGCCGTCGTTTCCGTCGCCGACGCGTCCGCCGCCGCGCCGAGGGCCGCCCCCACCAGCACGACGGCCGCCACGCAGAGCGTGACGGCCGTTCTGGTGAGTGATCGAGGGGATCGTTGCTGGTGGTGGCTGGTCGAGGTCAGAGTCATGTGCGCTGCGCGGCCGGTAGCGGCCGCTCCTCCCATCCGCCGTCCGGGGAATGTGACACTCGGCATCACCAAGCGTCACAAAGGACGATAGCGGACGGAAACCGTATGCGGGACACATTTCCCGCCAACAACGTCTGACGGGCGGTGCAACGGCGTGACAACGCCCCTGCACCGCCCGTCAGCGAACGAGCGAAGACCCCCGGCAGTCAGTTCGCCGACTGCTCCGAGCTCTGCGACGCGTGCCGCGGGTCGCCGTGGCAGCGCTTGAACTTCTTCCCCGAGCCGCACGGGCACAGGGCGTTGCGCGACACGTTGCTGAAGTCGATCTCGCCGTCGTCGGCCGACGCGGCGTGCGTGCCTCGCTCGCCGTTGGCGCCGGACGCCACAGCGGCGCCCGCACCGGCCGCACCCGCCGCTGCGGCCTGGCCGCCGCCACGGGCCGCCGCCGGACGCACCTGCTCGACCCGGCGCTGCACGGTTGCGTCGCCGTCGACCGTGGGCGCGGTGTACTGGAGCTGCTGCGGCCGCTGCGCCCCGCCGAGGCCCTTGGCCTGCACCACCGGCGCACCGGGCGCGGTGGGCGTCGCGGCGCCGTCGCCCGGAGCCTGCACCTGGACCTCCAGGTTGAACACCAGGCCGACGGACTCTTCCTTGATGGCGTCCATCATGGCGACGAACAGGTCGTAGCCCTCGTTCTGGTACTCGACCAGCGGCTGCTTCTGGGCGAACGCCCGCAGGCCGATGCCCTCACGCAGATAGTCCATCTCGTAGAGGTGCTCGCGCCACTTGCGGTCGAGCACGGTCAGCAGCACCCGGCGCTCGAGCTCGCGCATGACGTCGGTGGTGAGGCCGTCCTCGCGGGCCTGGAGCGCGACATGCGCGTCCTCGATCAGCCGTTCGGTGAGCCCGGCAGGGGTCAGCGCGTTGCGGCCGCCGGCCTCCTGCTCGACCTCCTCGACGGTGACGCCGACCGGGTACAGCGTCTTGAGCGCCGTCCACAGCTGGTCGAGGTCCCAGTGCTCGGGGTAGCTGCCGGCCGTGGCGCCCTGGACGTACGCGGTGACGGCGTCGTCGAGCATGCCGGTGACCTGCTCGTGCAGGTCTTCACCGTGCAGAACCCGGACGCGCTCGTCGTAGATGACCATGCGCTGGCGGTTGAGGACGTCGTCGTACTTGAGGACGTCTTTGCGCATCTCGAAGTTCTGCGCCTCGCGCTGCGTCTGCGCGCTCTTGACGGCGTTGCTGACCCGCTTGTGCGAGATGGGGACGTCGTCGGGCTGGTTGAACGTCCGCATGATCATCTCGACCCACTCGCTCTTGAACAACCGCATGAGGTCGTCCTGCAGCGAGAGGTAGAACCGCGACTCACCCGGGTCGCCCTGCCGGCCGGACCGGCCACGCAGCTGGTTGTCGATGCGGCGGGACTCGTGCCGCTCGGTGCCCAGCACATAGAGCCCGCCGAGCGAACGGACCTCGTCGCGCTCGGCCGAGACCTGCGCGTCGAGCTTCTCGAGAATGGCGATCTCGGCGGCGTTGTACTCGTCGGCGTCCTCGATGGGGTCCAGCCCGCGCTGCTTCAGCTCGGCCTGCGCCATGAACTCGTGGTTGCCGCCCAGCATGATGTCGGTACCACGACCGGCCATGTTGGTGGCGACGGTGACCGCGCCCTTCCGGCCGGCCTGCGCGACGATGGCGGCCTCGCGATCGTGCTGCTTGGCGTTGAGGACCTCGTGCGGGACGCCGCGCTTGCGCAGCAGCTGCGACAGGCGCTCGGACTTCTCGACGCTGGTGGTGCCGACAAGGACCGGCTGGCCCTTCTGGTGCCGTTCGACGAGGTCCTCGACGACCGCGTCGAACTTGGCCTCCTCGGTACGGTAGATCTCGTCGTCCTCGTCGAGGCGCGCCAGCGGGCGGTTCGACGGGATGGGCACGACGCCGAGGCCGTAGATCTTGTCGAACTCGGCGGCCTCGGTCACGGCCGTACCGGTCATGCCCGAGAGCTTGTCGTAGAGGCGGAAGAAGTTCTGCAGGGTGATGGTCGCCAGGGTCTGGTTCTCCTGCTTGATCTCCACCCCTTCCTTCGCCTCGATGGCCTGGTGCATGCCCTCGTTGTAGCGGCGCCCGCCGAGGATGCGGCCGGTGTGCTCGTCGACGATGAGCACCTCGCCGTCCTTGACGACGTACTCCTTGTCGCGCCGGTACAGCTCCTTGGCCTTGATGGAGTTGTTGAGGTACTGGATCAGCGGGGTGTTGGCGCTCTCGTAGAGGTTGTCGATGCCGAGCCAGTCCTCGACCCGCTCGATGCCGGGCTCGAGGACGCCGACGGTGCGCTTCTTCTCGTCGACCTCGTAGTCGGTGTCGCGGCGCAGGCGCTGCGCGATCTTCGAGAACTCGGTGTACCAGCGGGTCGGCTGGTCGGCCGGGCCGGAGATGATGAGCGGTGTGCGGGCTTCGTCGATGAGGATGGAGTCGACCTCGTCGACGATGGCGTAGCTGTGACCGCGCTGCACCTGGTCCTCGACCCGCTGCGCCATGTTGTCGCGCAGGTAGTCGAAGCCGAACTCGTTGTTGGTGCCGTACGTGATGTCGGCGGCGTAGGCCTCGCGGCGCTGGGCCGGCGTCAGGCCGTTGAGGATGACGCCCACCTCGAGCCCCAGGAAGCGGTGGATGCGGCCCATCCACTCCGCGTGGTAGCGGGCCAGGTAGTCGTTGACGGTGACGATGTGCACGCCCTTGCCCGCGAGCGCGTTGAGGTACGACGGCAGCGTGGCGACCAGCGTCTTACCCTCACCGGTCTTCATCTCGGCGATGTTGCCGAGGTGCAGCGCCGCGCCGCCCATGACCTGGACGTCGTAGGGCCGCTGGCCGATGACCCGGCGAGCCGCCTCGCGTACCGTCGCGAACGCCTCGGGCAGCAGGTCGTCGATGGTCTCGCCGTCGGCGAGCCGCTTGCGGTACTCGTCGGTCAGGCCACGCAGGTCGTCGTCGGACATCGAGGTGAAGTCGTCCTCGATGCTGTTCACCTGTTTGACGATCGCCTCGAGGCGCTTGACGATCTTGCCCTCACCGGCACGGAGGATCTTGTCGAGCAGAACAGGCACGCGGGTCAACTCCTATGCAGCGGGCTTGGGCGTTCGTCGCGCCCGGTGGCTCCGGGGGAGGTACAGAGGCTCCGTCGACCCATGGTACGTCGGGTCACGGAAAAGATAACGACTCGACCTCGATGCGCGGCAGCGGGCAGGATGCAAGGCGTGCAACCGTTCGAGCTCCGTGGCGAGCGCCTGCTGCTCGCGGTGCCGGTGGCCGCCGACATCGACCGCATCACCGAGCTGTGCCAGGACCCCGAGATCCAGCGCTGGACCACGCTGCCCTCGCCCTACACGCACGAACACGCGAAGGGCTTCGTCGAGGACATCGTGCCCGGCGGCTGGGAGACCGAGAAGGACCTCGTCTGGGCCATCCGCTCGCCGGAGGACCGTGTCGCGCTCGGGATGATCGGCCTGCGCGCGCGGGGCGACGGCGCCGCCGAGATCGGCTACTGGGTGGGGCCGGAGGCGCGCGGCAGCCGGCTGGTGTCGCGGGCGGTCCGGCTGGTGGCCGAGTACGCGTTCGCCGACGTCGGGCCCGGGCTGACGCACCTGCTCTGGCGGGCCGTCGCCGGGAACTGGGCGTCGCGGCGGGTGGCGTGGGCGTGCGGGTTCCGAATCGAGGGCAAGGTCCGCGGCGGCATCGCCCAGCGCGGCGTCCGCCGGGACACCTGGGTGGCGACGCTGGCGGCCGGCGAGCCGATGCGCCCCGTGTCGCCGTGGCTGGACGTCCCGACGCTGACCGGCTCGCGGGTGGCGCTGCGCCGGTTCGCGGAGTCCGACGCCGCCGCCGTCGTCGAGGCGTGCAACGACCCCGTCACACAGCACTGGCTGGGCGGGCTGCCGTCGCCGTACACGCGCGACATCGCGCGCGCCTACATCCGCGACCGCGAGGAGGAGGCGGCCGCCGGACGGGGCGTCCACTGGGCGGCGGCGCTGCCCGAGGGCGGGCCGGCGATCGGGGCGTTCTCGCTGATGGGCCTGCTGACGCACGACGGCGGTGCGGAGATCGGCTATTGGGTGCACCCGGCGGCGCGCGGCCGCGGCGTGGCGACTGAGGCCGTCGGGCTGATGGCGCGGCACGCGTTCGCGCCGGTGCAGTCGGGCGGACTGGGGCTGCGGCGCCTGGTGATCGCCCACGTGACCGGCAACGACGCGTCGCGCAAGGTGATGGAGCGGGCCGGCTTCCGGCCGTCGGGCGTGGAGCGGGCGGGCGAGCGGATCCGCGGCGGCATCGTCCTCGACCTGCACTGGTACGACCTGCTCTCCGACGACCCGCTCCCCTGACGCCACCCCCGAACCGCATCATGCGCCCCAGGCGCCCGAGGCCCGAGGCCCGAGGCCCGAGGCCCGAGTTGATCTTGGACTTCTTCGGCAATTGCGGTCCGAAATGCCCGTTAGATGGCCGAACGACTCCAAGATCAACTTCGGGGCGGGCGGCGCGTGGCGGTCAACCGGCACGCCGCGCGGTCGTCAGGCGGCGGCGCGCTGGAGGGCCTCCTGGAGCGGCGTGGCGAGGTCGCCGCGGCCGGTGGTCGTCACGCCGGAGAGGCCGAGCCACCCGGCCAGCGACACGAGCTCGTCGGCCAGTTCCTCAGGAGTGTCGGCCGGCGAGCCGGGCTCGCCCCAGGCCGACTGCACCAGCAGCACGCCGGCCTGACGGTCGGCCTTGAGGTCGACCCGGGCCACCAGGGCGTCGCCGAGCAGGAACGGCAGCACGTAGTAGCCATGCACCCGTTTGTCGGGCGGAACATAGATCTCCAGCCGGTACCGGAAGCCGAACAGCGCCTCGGTGCGGGCGCGTTCCCAGATCAGCGAGTCGAACGGGCTCAGCAGCGCCCGGGCGTCGACCCGGCGCGGCACGCGGGCGTCGCGGTGGAGGTAGGCGGGGCGCTTCCAGCCGTCGACCGTGACGGGCAGCAGCTCACCGGCGTCGACGAGGTCGGCGATGGCGGCCTTGGCGCCGGCGACCGGGAGGCGGAAGTAGTCGCGCAGGCACTGCTCGGACCCGACGCCGTGGGCGCGGGCGGCGATGCGGACCAGCTCGCGGTGCGACTCTTCCGGCGTCGGGGTGGGGACGGCCAGGACGTCGCGCGGCAGCACCCGCTCGGGGATGTCGTAGAGCCGGGCGAACGCGCCGTTACGGCCGGCCGCGGTGACCTCGCCGGCCCAGAACAGGTACTCGATCGCCTTCTTGACCTCGGACCAGTTCCAGCCCCAGTTGTCCTTCGCCCGCGGCGCGTCGTCCTCGATCTCGCCGGCCGTGACCGGGCCCAGCCGCTTCACCTCGTCGCGCACCCAGGCGACGAACTCGGGCCGCTCGCGGACCATGCGGACCATGCCGCCCCACGCGGCCTCGTCGGCCCGGGCCATGCGGGCGCGCAGGTACGGCTGGGTGCGGACGGGCAGCAAGGACGCCTCGTGCGCCCAGTACTCGAACAGCATGCGCGGTGACTTGTTGGCGGCGCGGTCGACCTCGGCGCGCGGATAGGGCCCGAGCCGGCTGAAGAACGGCAGGTAGTGCGAGCGCGAGAGCACATTGACGGAGTCGATCTGCACCACGCCGACGCGGTCGACGACGCGGCGGACGGCCCGCCGGTCGGGACTCGGCGGCCGTGGGTCGGCGAACCCCTGGGCGGCGAGCGCCACGCGCCGGGCCGCCGCGTTGGTCAGCTTCTCTCGTCGGGCCATGGCGCGAAGTTATCAGCGCGTACCGACAGGGTCGGGGTGGTCCGGAACGGCCATCGGCACGCCCTCGGTGAGGACGTGCCGATGCGGGTCGGGCCGGGTCAGACGTCGAGACGGATGACGCCGTAGTCGTAGCCGCGGCGCCGGTAGACAACGCTGGGCATCTTGGACTCGGCGTCGACGTACAGGTAGAAGTCGTGGCCGACCAGTTCCATCTCGTAGAGCGCTTGGTCGAGCGTCATCGGCTCGGCGCGGTGGGTCTTCTCACGGACCACCATGGGGCCGGTGTCGGGGACGGCGTAGGGATCGGGCGCGTCCTCGAGTGCGGTGACGGCCGTAGCGGCCGGTGCCGCGGACGCGGCGGGCGACGGCTGCGCCGGGATGGCGGCGCCGTCGAGCCCGGCGGTGGCCGCGGCGACGGAGATGGGCGTGCGGTTGCCCCGGTGGACGCGGCGGCGGTCGGCGGCCTTGCGCAGCCGGGCGACGAGCTTGTCGGTGGCGAGGTCGAGCGCGACGTACCGGTCGGCGGCGGCCGCCTCGGCCCGGATGACCGGACCCTTCGAGTGCAGGGTCAGTTGGACCCGTTCGGACTGGTCGGCCTGTCGAGGGTTGGCCTCGGCCGAGATCTCGACGTCCACGCGGATGACCTTGTGGGCGATCTTGTCGAGTTTGGAGAGCTTCTCCGCGACGTGGCTACGGAACCGCTCCGGCACGGTCGTGTGACGGCCCTTGATGACGATATCCACTCGAAACCTCCCGGTCGTCGTGGGTCAGACGGTCGAGCAGCACCCGCGCGCTCAGGGGACCGGGGTTCGCACCCGGCCTTCCTCGTGGGGTCGAGGATCGACAATGGGTGCCATGCACAAACGTTAGCCGTTCGTCGCCTTTCGTACACGTGGAACCGCCCGATTTCTGCTAACCGCGGCGGACGTCACACCACCGCGATCACCGCCGCCCCGCATGGGCGCACGCCGGCGGCCTCGAGCGCCCGGGCGCTCTCACGCAGCGTCGCCCCGCTGGTCACGATGTCGTCGACGAGGACGACGCAGCAGCCGTGCGTCGCGCGGTTCGCGGTCCTGGTGGCGACGAGCGAGCCGTGCAGGTTGTCCTCACGTTCGCGCCGGTCGAGGCCGGCCTGATCGGCCACCCGCCGCCCGTGGCGCAACCCGGCGACGACGATGGCCTGCTGGCCGGACCGCTGGAGGGTCGCCGCGGCCCGGCGCGCCGACCTCAGGAGGGGGTCGTGGCCACGGCGGCGCACCGCCGAGGGCGCCGACGGGACCGGGACCAGCGCGACGGCGCGGTCGCCATGGGCGGGATCGCCGCGGACCGGGATGTCGGAGTCTGCGGCGTGGCAGGGGGCGTCGGTGGCGAGCAGGGCGGTGACGGCGACGGCGAGGGCGTCGCCGAGAGGGGTGGCCAGCGGCAGGCGTCCGCGCTCCTTGTGCTCGATGATCGCGGCACGGACCGCGCCGGCGTAGGCCGCGGCGCCGGCCAGCGGGAGGTCGGGCCGGCCGGGGACCGTCGCGGCGCGCGTTGCCGGACCCAGCAGCGCGGCACGGCAGGACGGGCAGAGCAAGCCCGGATGCTCACCGCAGCCGGCGCAGGCGCAGCCGAGGGCGAGGTCAGCGGCCGCCTGACCGAGGCGGCGGAAGGCCTGGCGCACGCGGGCGACGATGTGACGCAGGCGGGCGAGCCCGCGCCGTCCGGCCGGTGCGGAGGAGACGGCGCCACGGCCGGGCGGAGCGGCGGCGGAGTCGGCGAAAACGATCATGGAACCAGCATGCACCATGGGTCCGACAAGGTCGGATCACGCCGGCCGCGGGAGGGCGAAGCGGCTGGTCAGCCGGGGTAGGCGGGACTGCGGGCGGGACCGATCTCCGTCCACGCGTTGCTGGACCGCTGCACGTACAGCACGCCGTCGCCGGACTCGAGGACGACGGGCAGGCCGGCGGCGGCGCCGACCCGCGAGGCATTCCCCGCGGGGAGGCCGCCGCGCGGGAGGGTCTCCTGGCCGGACAGCGCCGCGTGGAAGGGCTGCACCGCCTCACCCGCGCTCGACTCGGTCCGGAGGAGGATGACGACGGTGTCGGCGGCGCTCCAGGACGGGCTGGAGGAGCTCCACGCGACGTCGATGGCGACGCCCTCGGGGCCGATCGGCTGCGGACGAGCGTCGATGCGGATCGCGGCGTCGTTGTCGGCGTCGCGGACGACGTTGGCGACCAGCGCCTCGCCCCCGACCATGACCAGCGCGACCCGGGTGCCGTCAGGCGAGATGGCGAGACGGTCGACGTCGCCGGTGAGGCTGGAGGCGTCGACGGCGACGGGCTGGCCGTCGGGGCGGACGACGACGATGCCGGGGCCCTCGGCGCCGTGATCGACGGCCCAGACCAGGTCGGTGCGGTCCCAGGCCGGCGAGACGAGGTCGGCGCCTTGGAAGAGGGTCTCGAGCGGCTCGTCCTCGCCGAACGAGGCGGCCTGCAGGGTGGTCCCGTCGGCGCTGATCACGACGCCGCGGTTGGCCGCCAGGTTCACCGCCACCTCGCTCGCGCCGGCCTGCTGGCCCAGCGGGCCGGGGACGGGCGTCATCTCACCGTCGGACACGGACACGACGCCGGTCTCGCCGATCGCGTACAGCGGCGTGCCGGACGGCAGCACGGACGGGTCGTACCCGCTCAGCGGCGGGGCGTCCGGCGACAGCGGATCGCCCTGGATCAGCCGCACGCCGTCGACCTGGACGTCGACGCTCTCGACCTCGGGCAGCACGCCGAGCGTCCACGCGAGCTGCGCGACCATCCGCTCGCGCGCCTCCTCATCGGCCAGCGCCGCGTCCGAGCTCAGCCGGATCGTCGCCACGCCGTTGTCGACGGGGACGGCGTCGATGCTCAGCTGCGCGCCGTCGGGGAAGGCCGTGGCGACGGCCGGCGCCAGCCACTCCGTCGGGCCGCTCAGCACCTTGCGGGCCAGCAGCGTCGCGGTCGCGTCGTTGGCGGTGCGCGGCAGGTAGACGACGTCGGGCACCAGCACCTCGAAGCCCGGGTCGAAGAAGTACACGTTGCGGGCCTGGTACTCGCGCTCGAAGCTGAAGTCGGAGATCAGGATGCCCGGCGGCGGGTTGGCGATGCGCCACTCGCCGTCGACCTGCTGCAGTTGCAGGTCGAACTCCGGCGGCTGCGTCGGGTCGGGGTTCTCGGTGAACGCGCCGTCGGCGCCGACCTCGCCGCGCGGCGTCGTCCGCACATGGACGGTGTTCTCGCTGAGCGGTTCGACCACTGGGTTGGCCTCGTAGTGCACCGCGACCCGGGCGGACGGGTCCCAGTCCGCGGCGGCCTCGTCGGTGAGGTACTCGCGGGCGGTCTCGTAGCCGGGCTGGTACGAGGCCATCGCCTGGAGGAACCCGTCGACGATCTGCTGCGGCGTCATGCCTGGCAGCGGTGGTGCCTCGATGACCTCGATGTAGCGGTCCTGCTCGTCCGGCTGTGGGGCACCCGCGTCGAGCACCGGACCGGACGTCGGGATCTCGCTGCACCCGGCGACGACGGCGGCGGTGGCCAGCACAGCGACGGTGAGGGCGACGCGGCTACGCATGCCGGCCCACCTCCTCCGCCGACGCGGACGCGGACGGCGCCGCCGGCGCGGGCTCGACCTCGGGCGGCGCCGCCGACGTGACAGGCGAGTCGCTCTCGGCCGGGACGATGCGGCGGTACGGCGCCCCGATGGCGCTGGCGTCGACCAGCCCGCCGTCGCGGACGTCCTCCGGGACCAGCGCCAGCGGCGACGAGCGCAGGTCGTCGCCGGCCAGCCGCGGCACCGTGAGCCGGAACTGCGACCCCTCGCCGGGCTCGCCCCACACCTGCAGCCAGCCGCCGTGCAGCCGGGCGTCCTCCAGCGCGATGGACAGCCCGAGCCCGGTACCGCCGGTGGTCCGCGCCCGGGCCGGGTCGGCGCGCCAGAACCGGTGGAAGACCAGCGACGACTCGCCCGGCTTCAGGCCGACGCCGTGGTCGCGGACGGTGACGGCGACGGCGTGGTCGTCGGCGGCGACGGTGACGCGGACGTCGTGGCCCTCGCCGTGCTCGACGGCGTTGACGACGAGGTTGCGGACGATGCGCTCGATGCGCCGGGCGTCGATCTCGGCCATCGCCGGCTCGACCGGCACGTCGACGACCAGCTCGCTGCCCTTCTCGACGGCCAGCGGCGTGGCGGCGTCGACGACCTTGTGCACGACGTCGCGGACGTCGTACCGCTCGGAGTTGAGCGCGGCGGCGCCGGCGTCGAACCGGCTGATCTCCAGCAGGTCGGTGAGCAGCGCCTCGAACCGGTCCAGCTGGGCCTGCAGCAGCTCGACCGAGCGCTCGGTGATGGGGTCGAACTGGCCGCGCGACTCGTACAGGACGTCCGCGGCCATACGCACCGTCGTCAGCGGCGTGCGCAGCTCGTGCGAGACGTCGGAGACGAACTGCTGCTGCATACGCGACAGATCCTCGAGCTGGCCGATCTGGTGCTGCAGGCTGGCCGCCATCTGGTTGAAGCTCATCGCCAGCCGGGCGAGGTCGTCGCGGCCGCGGACGGCCATGCGCTCGGCCAGGTTGCCGGCCGAGAACCGCTCCGCGATGCGCGCCGCCAGCCGGACCGGCGTCACGACCTGTCGTGCGACCAGCCAGGCCAGCGCGCACAGCAGCACGATCAGCAGCACGCCGGCCGTCGCCAGCGCCGTCAGGACGAGGTCGATGGTCTGCTGCTGCTCGGTCAGCGGGAACAGGTAGTACAGCTCGTAGTCGCCGCCGTACGGGTCGGTGATCTGCCCGCCGACCGCCAGGCCGGGCACCTCTCGGCCGTCGAGGTAGCGCATCGACGTGTACGTACGGAAGATCCGCTCCTCGTCGGCGACCCGCTCGCGCAGGGCGTCGGGAACGCTCAGCGGGCTGACGGCGGAACGGTACGTCCGCGCGCCCTCGCCGCCGAGCACGACGATCTCGTACAGCGGGTCGCTCGCGGCGGACGTGTTGCCGCTGGCCGCGAGCGTCTCGACGATGCTCGTCAGCGTCTGCCGCAGCTCGTCGGGTGGGCGGTCGGAGACCGCGAGCGTGCGCTGGGCGCTGTCGACGCCCGCGGCGGCGTCGGCGACGGCCGCGTCGGCGTGCGCCTGCAGCAGCCCGTCGGTGATCTGCCGCGACAGCGTCACGCCCAGCAGCGACACGACGACCAGCGACAGCGCCAGCGTCGCCGTGATGACCCGCAGCTGGATCGAGCGCCGCCAAGCGCCGCGGACCAGCCGCCACGGCCGCATCGCCCACTGGGCCAGGCGCGGCAGGAACCGCGACAGCGCGTCGGCGCCCGCCGCCGCGCCGTCCCCGCTGACGGGACCGATCATCCGCTCACCCAGGTCCGGCCTTGTACCCCACACCACGGACGGTCACGACGATCTCGGGTCGTTCGGGGTCGTGCTCGATCTTCGAGCGCAGCCGCTGGACGTGCACGTTGACCAGCCGGGTGTCGGTGGCGTGGCGGTAGCCCCACACCTTCTCGAGCAGCTCCTCGCGGGTGAACACCTGCCACGGGCGCCGGGCCAGGCAGGCGAGCAGGTCGAACTCGAGCGGCGTCAGCGAGATCGGCTGACCGTCGCGCTTGACCGAGTGACCGGCGACGTCGATGACGACGTCACCGACCTGCAGCGTCTCGGGCTTCGGGTCGTCGGTGCGGCGCAACCGGGCGCGCACACGCGCGACCAGTTCCTTCGGCTTGAACGGCTTGACGACGTAGTCGTCGGCGCCCGACTCGAGGCCCACGACGATGTCGACGGTGTCGCTCTTGGCAGTGAGCATGACGATCGGCACGCCGGACTCGGCGCGGATCTCCTTGCAGACGTCGATGCCGTCGCGGCCGGGGAGCATCAGGTCGAGCAGCACGAGGTCCGGCTTGAACTCCCGGAAGGCGGGAAGTACGTCGTCGCCGCGCGTGATGATCGCGTGCTCGTACCCCTCACCGCGCAGCACGATCCCGAGCATCTCCGCCAACGCGGTGTCGTCGTCGACGATGAGCACACGTCCCTTCATGTCCATATCGTGACACCGAAGAGGCCTCAGAGTGAAAAAGTCGCTCATCAGCGTGCCTCCGGGACGCTCCGGTGGGTCGTCTGAGTGTCGTCGCGGGACGTGACAGGATTGAGCTGAGACCGGCGTGTCCGCGGGTCGCAGGCACGCGGCGGCGACGGCCGGGAACGGCCGGCCGGTGCGGAAGAAGGGAGCCCGATGTCCGGGATCGCGGGGTCGCCTCCGCCGGATGACGACGCGGCGCGCGACGACACCGCGCCCGCTTCCGGCGACGACGCGGCCCGCGCGCAGCCGAGTCCGGCCGACGGTCCGCCGGAGCCGCCGCCATATCCGGGCTGGTCGCCGCAGCAGCCGGGCGCGGCGGGCGGCGCCGGGACGAGCGGGCCGGGCGCTGGAGCACCGGGTGACCAGGGCGGCGACGCGCCGGGCGATCCGGGTCGCGGCTGGAACACCGGCGGCTGGGATCAGCCCCGCGGCCAGCAGGGCTGGCAGCAGCCGACCGCGAGCCGGCCGGGTGGCTGGGACCGGCCCGGCGGACCCACGTACAGCGGCCCGGCCGCCCCCGGCCAGAGCGGTCCAGCCGGCCAGACCGGCCCCGGTGGCCCGGCCGGCGGCTACGGCCCGGGTCCGGCCTACGGACCGGGCGGACCGGGCGGGCCAGCCGCACCGGGCGGCCCCGGCCAGCAGTACGGCCAGGGCTACGGCGCGTGGTCGTCCGGCCCCGGCCCGGCGTGGCAGGCGCCGGACGTGAAGCCGGGGGTGATCCCGCTGCGCCCGCTCGGGGTGACCGAGATCCTCGACGGCGCCATCACGACGATCCGGCGCAACCTCGCCGCCATGCTCGGCCTGTCCGCCGTCGTGGCGGCCGTGACCCAGCTGTTCTTCGGGTTCATCCTGGCCTGGGTGTTCGGCGACAGCATCACGCAGCCCGACCTCGGGCTGTCCGACTCCGAGGCGATCGACGACTTCGCGCAGCGGGTTCCGGCCATCATGGTCGGCTATCTCGTCACGCAGCTCGCGACCGTGTTCCTCACCGGTGTGCTGACGGTCGTCGTCGGGCAGGCGGTGCTGGGCCGCGATCTCACCATCCGCCAGGCCTGGAACTCGTCCAAGGGCAGGATGCTGCGGCTCCTGGGGCTGACGCTGCTCTACACGCTCATCTGGTTCAGCCCGACCATCGGGGTCGTGGTGCTGGCCCTCCTGCTGAGCCTCGTCGGCGGCACGGCCGCGGCGCTGGTCGCCGTGCTCGGCGGGCTGGCGGCCATTCCGCTGACCGTGTGGCTGTACGTCCGCTACGCGCTGTCGATGCCGGCGTTGATGCTCGAGACGACGACCACCGGCGGCGCCACGCGGCCGATCCGCATTCGCGAGGCGCTGCGCCGGTCGGCGGCGCTGGTGACGACGTCGTGGTGGCGGGTGTTCGCCATCCTGCTGCTGATCAGGATCATCGTCTTCCTGATCGAGCAGGTCGTGGCGGTGCCGTTCGGGGTGCCGACGATGCTCGACACCGCCATCAGCGACGAGCCGCTTGCCTGGTACGCCTTGAACACGCTAGCGCTGATGATCGCCGCCGCCATCACCGCCCCGTTCACGGCGGCCGCGGTCGCCCTGCTGTACATCGACCGGCGCATCCGGCGTGAAGGTCTCGACATCGAGCTGGCCCGCGCCGCCGGCGTCGACCTGCACGGCCGCGGCGGCACCGGAGCGCCACCAGGCCCGCCGTGATCACTGCGTCGATCCCGGTCGACCTCGGCCGCGACGAGGCCCGCGACCTCGCCCGGCAGGAGCTCTCGCAGCCGTCCTACGACCGCGACACCCCGATCGTCACGCGGGTGCTGCGCTGGCTCGCCGAGCAGGTCGACCGCATCCTCGACGCCGCCTCCGGCACGCTGTCCAGCCAGGTCGGGCTGGCGATCGTCGTGGCCCTCGCGGTCGGGTTCGCCGCGTTCGTCATCCTGCGGGCCGGGCCGCTCGCCCGCCGCTCCGCCGAGCGGGCCGGCGCCGTCCTGCCCGACCGTCCGCGCAGCGCCGCCGAGTACCGCGCCGCGGCCGACGACGCCGCCGCGCGCGGCGACTGGACCACCGCCGTCATCGAGCGGTTCCGGGCCGTCGTCGCCGGGCTGGAGGAGCGCGGCGTCCTCGACCCGCGGGCCGGCCGCACCGCCGACGAGGCGGCGCGCGAGGCCACCGCCGTCCTCGGCGAGCTGTCGCGGCCCGCCGGCGGCATGCACGCCGGCGCCCGGCTGTTCGACGGCGTCCGCTACGGCGCCGCGGCCGCGACGCAGGACGACGACCGGCTGCTGCGCGACCTCGAGCACGCCGTCGCCGAGGCGAAGCCCCGGCGCGACCCGGCCGACGACGAGCCCGTCCTGGCGGTGCCGCGGTGAGCAGTGCCGTCACCGCGCCGCCTGAGTCGCGGTCGCTCGACCCGACCGGCGCCGACCAGTGGCGGCGTTGGCGCCGGCCGCTCGCCGTTGTGGTGTTGTTGCTGCTCACGGCCGTGATCCTGGGCATCGCGCAGAGCCGGGCCAGCCGCGGCTTCCTCGACCCCGAGGGCGTCGACAACCCCGGCGCGCGGGCGCTGGCGCGGCTGCTGGACGACCAGGGCGTCGACGTCAGGCCGGTGCGGACCAACGCCGACGCCGTGGCGGCCGCGGGCCCCGACGACACCGTGCTGGTGACGGTGCCCGACCTGCTCACGACCGGGCAGATCGACCGCCTCGTCGACACCGGCGCGCGGCTGGTGCTGGTGGCGGCGGAGCTGCGGGCCGCCGACTACGCGCCCGGGCTGTCTGCGGTGCTGGTCGACGAGCCGGGCTCGGTCGAGCCCGAGTGCGACCTGCCGGTCGCCGAGCGCGCGGGGTCGGCGCGGCTGGGCGGGCTCGGCTACGACGGCTCCGTCAGCCGGTCCGCGGGCGCCGCCTGCTACCCCGTCGACGGCGAGCCGGCGCTGGCGGTCACGGCGACCGAGAGCGGCAGCCGGGTCGTGCTGCTCGGCACCGCCGACCCGCTGACCAACGAGCACCTCGACGACGACGGCAACGCCGCGCTGGCGCTGGGGCTGCTCGGCGAGACGGAGCAGCTGGTCTGGTACCGGCCGATCCCGGAGCAGGGCGCCGAGACGCCCGCCGCGTTCACCGACCAGCTGCCCGGCTGGGTCCGGGCCGGCGCCTGGCAGCTGGCGATCGCCGCGCTGCTGGCGGCGCTCTGGCGGGCCCGGCGGCTGGGCCGGCTGGTGCCCGAGCCGCTGCCGGTCGTCGTCCGGGCCAGCGAGACGACCGAGGGACGGGCCCGGCTGTACCGCCGCGGCCGGTCCCGCGAGCACGCCGCCGGCCTGCTGCGCGCGGCCGCGATCCGCCGGCTGGCCGCGACCACCCAGCTGCCCAGCGAGACCGGACCGGGAGCCGTCGACGCCCTGGTCACGACGCTCGCCACTCGCACCGGCCGCCCGGCCGCCGAGATCGCCGCGCTGCTGACCGGCCCGCCGCCGGCCGACGACACCGGCCTGGTGCGGCTGGCCGACGACCTCGACGCCCTGGAGAATGCCGGAGGGTCAGGCAATACCGGCGGGCGATGGGGGGCCGGAGGTCCCCCTGAGCCCTCGGTCCAGGGCGAAAGCCGAAAGGAGAGAGTTCGTGATTCATTGCATGACCCGACTGAATAGGGCTGCCGGTGTCCCCCGGGCCACCCGCACGACGCCCACCGGAAAGGATCCCCGTCCATCGTGACGTTCTCGGCGCAGTCCCCCGCACCCACGTCCGACGCCGCCCGCGCAGCGCTCACCGCCGTCCGCCAGGAGGTCGCGAAGGCCGTCGTCGGGCAGGACGCCGCCGTTAGCGGCCTGGTCATCGGGCTGCTCTGCCGCGGCCATGTGCTCCTCGAGGGCGTGCCCGGCGTCGCGAAGACGCTGCTGGTGCGGGCGCTCGCGGCGACGCTGGAGGTCGAGACGAAGCGGGTGCAGTTCACCCCCGACCTCATGCCCGGCGACATCACCGGCTCGCTGGTCTACGACGCGCGCACGGCGGAGTTCTCCTTCGCCGAGGGCCCGGTCTTCACCAACCTGCTGCTCGCCGACGAGATCAACCGGACGCCGCCGAAGACCCAGGCCGCCCTGCTGGAGGCGATGGAGGAGCGGCAGGTCTCCGTCGACGGCCAGCCGCGCGCGCTGCCCGACCCGTTCCTCGTCGCCGCCACCCAGAACCCGGTCGAGTACGAGGGCACCTACCCGCTGCCCGAGGCGCAGCTGGACCGCTTCCTGCTCAAGCTCACCGTCACGGTGTCCGAGCGCGACGACGAGATCGCCGTGTTGCGCCGGCACGCCGGCGGGTTCGACCCGCGCGACCTCGCGGCGGCCGGCGTCCAGGCGGTCGCCGGCCCGGCCGACCTCGCGGCCGCGCGCGCCGCCGTCACCGCCGTCCGGGTCGATCCCGACGTGCTCGGCTACATCGTCGACGTCTGCCGGGCCACCCGCATGTCGCCGTCGGTGCAGCTGGGCGTCTCGCCGCGTGGCGCGACGGCGCTGCTGAAGACGGCCCGCGCGTGGGCCTGGCTGTCCGGGCGCGGATTCGTGACGCCCGACGACGTCAAGGCGCTGGCCCGGCCGACGCTGCGGCACCGGCTGACGCTGCGGCCCGAGGCCGAGATGGAGGGCGTCACCGCCGACTCCGTGCTCGAGACGGTCCTGGCCACAGTCCCCGTCCCGCGCTGATGGTCCTGACGGGGCGGGCCGCGGCGTTGGCGGCCATCGGCGCGGTGGTCGTCGCGGCCGCGGCGCCGTCATGGGCGGGCGTCCTGGGGGTGACGGCGGTCGTGCTGGCGCTGGCCCTGGTGGACGTGGCACTGGCCGGCTCGCCGCGAGCGCTGCGGCTGTCCCGCGACGGCGACCGCACGGCCCGGCTGGGCACGACGGCGACGGTGCGGCTGAGCGTCCGCAACGACGGCCGCCGCCGGGTCCGCGGCCCGCTGCGCGACGCCTGGCCGCCGTCCGCGGGCGCCGTCGCCGACCGCGTCACCGTCGACCTCCCGGCCGGCGAGCGGCGGCTGATCGAGACCCAGCTGCGGCCCACCCGGCGCGGCGACCGGCCCGCGGACCGGGTGACGGTGCGCAGCCTCGGCCCGCTCGGGCTGGCCGGGCGGCAGGGCTCGCACGCCGTCCCGTGGACCGTGCGGGTGCTGCCGCCGTTCCAGGCCCGCCGGCACCTGCCGTCGCGGCTGGCCCGGCTGCGCGAGATCGACGGCCGGTCGGCGGTGCGCGTCCGCGGCCAGGGCACCGAGTTCGACTCGCTGCGCGAATACGTCCGCGGCGACGACGTCCGGTCCATCGACTGGCGCGCGACCGCCCGGCACGGCGGCGTCGTCGTGCGCACCTGGCGGCCCGAGCGCGACCGGCACGTGCTGGTCGTCCTCGACACCGGCCGCATGTCGGCCGGCCGGGTCGGCGACGAGCCGCGGCTGGACGCCGCCATCGACACCGCGCTGCTGCTCGGCGCCCTGGCCGCCCGCGCCGGCGACCGCGTCGACCTGCTCGCCTTCGACCGCCAGGTCCGCGCCGACGTCGCCCGGCTGGACGCCACCGACGTGCTGCGCCGGATGGTCGGCGCGCTGGCGGTGCTGGAGCCGGAGCTGCTGGAGACCGACTACCGCCGGCTCACCGCCGAGATCCTGACCCGCGCCCGGCAGCACGCGCTGGTCGTCATCGTCACCGGGCTCGACTCCAGCGCCGTCGAGCTGGGACTGCTGCCCGTGATCGAACGACTGACCCGGCGACACACCGTCCTCGTCGCCTCGGTGGCCGACCCGCGACTGGCCGAGCTGGCGACCGCCCGGGGCGACTCCGACGCCGTCTACGCCGCTGCCGCCGCCGAGCACGACCGGCTGGCCCGTACGCAGGTGGCGGAGCTACTCTCCCGCCGAGGTGTCCACGTCGTCGATCAACCGCCGGCCGATCTCCCGCCCGCCGTCGCCGACGCTTACCTGGAGTTGAAGGCCAGTGGGCGGCTTTGATGCTGGTTTCGCCGGTGAGTTTGCCTAGTTGGGTGTCCCCCTGCTGCCCATTCTCTTAGGCCGCAGCTATCAGGGGGACGGGGAAGAACCGGGCACAGCCCGGGCCATTTGCGCCGTTCGCCGGGATTCGCCTAGCCGGCCCTCGACCCGGGCGGTCGTCCTCGATGGCAAAAGACGTCCTCGAGCCCCGCAGACCACGGCTCCCGACATCGAGGACGACCACCCCCATCAACGACGGCGAGACCTCACCCGCCACCGACACACCTCACCCGCCAAACGACCACACCCGGCACCGATCCAGCCGTCATCCGTTCCTCACGCGAGTGAGGTACTCCCCACGCGAGTGAGGACCGGCGCCACACTCCCCCCGTCCCCCTGATAGCTGCCGAGTTCTTAGTAAGTGTTGGGAAAGGTGCTATCTGGGGTGCGCGGGTTGCCATGGGCGTCGTCCGGGCGCGGGTGCCAGGCGTCGGGTCATGAGGCCGATCATCGCCCACTTGATCATCGCTTCGGAGTGTTCGGGGAGGCGTTCGTAGTCGCGTGCCAGGCGTCGGGTTCGCATCAGCCAGGACAGTGTTCGTTCGACCACCCAGCGGCGCGGGAGGACTTCGAAGGTGTGCCGGCCCTCGGGTTTGCGCACGATGTCGACCAGGATGCGGCAGTGCTGCTGGGCCCAGGCGATCAGCTTGCCGACGTAGCCGCCATCGGCCCAGACCAGCGCGATCGAGGGCATGGCCATCTTCGCCCGCGCCAGCACCGGGCGGGCGCCGACGCGGTCTTGCAGGCCGGCCGTGGTGACCAGCACCACGATGAGCAGCCCGAGGGTGTCGGTGACGATGTGGCGTTTGCGGCCGTTCACCTTCTTACCAGCGTCGTAGCCCCGACTGTCGCGCCCGACGGTGTCCGCGCCCTTCACCGACTGGGCGTCCACGATCCCTGCGCTGGCCATCGGGTCACGCCCGTTCCCATCACGAACCTGAGCGCGCAGCGCGTCGTGGATCCGGTCGGTCACCCCGGCCTCGTTCCAGGTCTTGAAGTACCAGTACACCGTGTCCCACGGCGCGAAGTCGTGCGGCAACTGCCGCCACGAACAACCCGTCCGATTCACGTACAAGATCGCGTCCACGATCCGGCGCCGGGCATGCTTGGCCGGACGCCCACCCGGCTTCACCGGCACCATCGGCGCGATCAACTCCCACTGCGCATCGGTCAGGTCCGACGGGTACCGCGGTGTCGACGACGTGTCCATGAACCACCACAATCACCACGTCCGTCACATCAGTCACGCAGGCACGCCGAACCACTTTCCCAACACGTACTAAGAACGGGGACGCGCGGATCAAGTCCAGAGCCCCCAACCACAGACCACCGCAACCAGCAGAGGCGTCGGACTTGAGGCGCGGGTCCACGGCTTAAGAAAATGGGCAGCAGGGGGACGGCCAACTACCCGGCAACGGGCAGCGTGTCCGCGCGGGCGGAGCGGTCGATGTCGCCGACCTCACCAGCGAGAACAGCCCGCCGGCCGTAGACCCAGACGTAGGCAAGGAACAGCACCTCGGCGAGCACTCCGATGGCGATGCGGGCCCACGTGGGCAGGCCGGACGGCGTCACGAACGCCTCGATGACGCCGGAGACGAGCAGGACGCAGGCCAGCCCGAGCGCCATGCCGAGCGTGGCCCGGCCCGTCTCGGCCAGCGCCTCGCCGCGGCTGCGCGGGCCGGGATCGACGACCGTCCAGCCGAGCCGCAGCCCGGCGCCGGCCGCGACAAAGACGGCGGTCAGTTCGAGCAGGCCGTGCGGGGTGATGAGCCCGAAGAAGACGTCCAGCCGGCCGGCCGCGGCCATCAGTCCGGCGGACGCGGCGACGTTGACGGCGTTCATCCAGAGCACGTAGACGACCGGGATGCCGAGGAAGACGCCGAGCGCGAGGCAGGCCGCCGCCACCCAGGCGTTGTTCACCCACACCTGCGCCGCGAACGAGCCGGCCGGGTTCTCGGAGTAGTAGTCCTCGAAGTCGTGCTCGACGAGCTGGCGGATCTCGTCCGGCGCGCCGATCGTCGCCTGCACGCCGGGGTTGGCGGCGACCCACCAGGCGATGGCGACGGACACGACGGCGAAGGCGAGGGCCGCGCCGACCCACCAGCGCCGGTTGAGGTACACCGCCGCTGGGAAGCCGACGGTGAGGAAGCGGACGACGTCGCGCCAGCCGGGGTCGTGGGCGCCGGCGATCGCCGTCCGGGCCCGGGCCACGAGGGCCGACAGCCGGCCGAGCAGGACGGGGTCGGGCGCGGCGGAGCGCATGGTGGACAGGTGCGTCGACGCCGCCCGGTAGAGCGCGACCAGCTCGTCGGCCTCCGGGCCGGTCAGCTTGCCGCGGCGGCGGACCAGCTGCTCGAGGCGGTCCCACTCGGCGCGGTGCGCGGCGACGAACGCGTCGAGGTCCACCTGAGGCAGACTATCGGGGTGAGCGACCTGGTGACCGGCGAGGCCGTCCCCCTCGAGCTGCGGCTGGCCAAACTGCCGTCGCGGGCGCTCGGGCTGCTGCTCGACGCACTGGTGCTGGCGGTGCTGGGGTTCGCGCTGCTGTTGCTGTTCGGCCAGGTCGCGCCGGGGGTCGACGAGGCGCTGGCGACCGCGCTGGTCATCGGCGGGACGGTGTTCTTGCTGGTCGTCGTGCCCACGACGGTCGAGACGCTGACCCGCGGCAAGTCGCTCGGGAAGGCGGCGGCGGGGCTGCGCGTGGTCCGCGACGACGGCGGCCCGATCCGGTTCCGGCACGCCCTGGTCCGCGCGTTGGCCGGGGTGTTCGCCGACTTCGTGCTCACGCTGGGCGTCGGCGCGATGGTCTGCTCGCTGCTGAACTCACGCGACAAGCGCATCGGCGACGTGCTGGCCGGCACCGTCGTCATCCGCGAGCGGATCCCGTCGACGGCCGCGCCGCCGCCGGTCCTCGACCCGCGCCTGGCCGGGTGGGCGGCGTCGCTGGAGTTGTCCCGGCTGCCCGACCGGCTCGCCATGGCCGCCCGGTCGCTGCTGGCCAGGGCGCCGCAGTTGGCGCCCGAGGTGCGCACCCGGCTGGCCGTCGACCTCGCGAACGAGATGGCCGCGGTGGTCAGCCCGCCGCCCCCGCCCGGGCTGCAGCCGTGGGACTACCTCGCCGCCGTGCTCGCCGAGCGCCGCCGCCGCGACACCCTGCGCTACGGCGTCCCGCCACCCCAGCCCCAGCAGCCCCCACCCCAGCAAGCGCCGCCGCGACCAACACCGCCGCCCACGCAGCCGCCGGCGGCGCCGTCGCGCACCGACGGCGGCTTCGCGCCCCCGTCGTGACCACCGGGTACCGCCGCTCCGACGGCGCCGGCCCGGCGCAGCTGGCCGCGATGCAAGCGCTGGCGAGCAGGCTGTGGAGCTGGTCCAGCCGCTGGCATCCGGGCGAGCTGGCGTGGTTCTGGTGCGAGCACGGCCGCCCGGACCCGTCCTGGCGCCTGGCCCACTGGCGGCACGGCGACCGCGTCGTCGCCTGGGCGTGGGCGCGCGCGGGCCGCCTGGACCTGCAGCTCGACCCGGCGCATCTCGCGCTGACGGAGCGGATCGTGGCCTGGTCCGGCGCGACCTCGGTGACGGTGCTGGACGCCGAGACCGCGCTGGCCGCGGACCTGGCCCGGCACGGCTACCTCCGCCAGGACGACGCCCGGTTCTTCGCGCACCTGCGCCGCCCGCTGGCCGGTCTCCCGGACGTTCCGACGCTGCCGAACGGGTACACGCTGCGGCCGGTGGCCGGTCCGGCCGACGCCGCCGCGCGAGCCGCCGTCCACGCCGCCGCGTTCGACGTCACCATGACCGAGGCCGGCTACCGCGGCGTCATGCGGGCGCCGTCGTACCGGCCGGAGCTGGACTGGCTGGTCCTCGCGCCGGACGGCACCCCGGCCGCGTCCGCGCTGGCCTGGGTCGACGGCGAGATCGCCGTGCTGGAGCCCGTCGGCACCGATCCGCGGCACCGCCGCCGGGGCCTGGCCGCGGCGGCGACGCTGGCCGCGCTGAGCGCCGCGAGCGATCTGGGCGCAAAGCACGCAAGGGTCTGCGCCCGCGGCGACGACGGGTACCCCGCCGCCCGGGCGGCGTACGAGGCGCTCGGCTTCCGGGCCTACGCCCGCAACGTGCGCCTCGCCCGCCCCGGCTGAGCGCGCGCCGTCAGTACCGGTAGTGCTCGCTCTTGTACGGCCCCTCGACCGGAATGCCCAGGTAGGACGCCTGCGCCGGGGTCAGCTCGGTGAGCTGCACGCCCAGCGCGCCGAGGTGCAGCCGGGCCACCTTCTCGTCCAGGTGCTTGGGCAGCGTGTAGACGCCGAGCGGGTAGTCGGCGCTCTTCGTGAACAGCTCGATCTGCGCCAGCACCTGGTTGGTGAACGAGTTGGACATGACGAACGACGGGTGCCCGGTGGCGTTGCCGAGGTTCAGCAGCCGGCCCTCGGACAGCACGATGACGGTGTGGCCGTCAGGGAAGCGCCACTCGTGCACCTGCGGCTTGATCTCGGTGCGCACGATGCCGTCGACGGCGGCCAGCCCGGCCATGTCGATCTCGTTGTCGAAGTGGCCGATGTTGCCGACGATGGCCTGGTGCTTGGCCCGGGCCAGATGCGATGCCGTCAGCACGTCGCGGTTACCAGTGGCGGTGACCACGATGTCGGCCCGCTCGATGACGTCGTCGAGCGTGGTGACCTCGTAGCCGTCCATGGCCGCCTGCAGCGCGCAGATGGGGTCGATCTCGGTGACGACGACGCGGGCGCCCTGGCCGCGCAGCGACTCGGCACACCCCTTGCCGACGTCGCCGTAGCCGCAGACGACGGCCACCTTGCCGCCGATCAGGACGTCGGTGGCCCGGTTGATGCCGTCGATCAGCGAGTGCCGGCAGCCGTACTTGTTGTCGAACTTGCTCTTGGTGACGGAGTCGTTGACGTTGATGCCCGGGAACAGCAGGGCGCCGTCGCGCATCATCTCGTAGAGCCGGTGGACGCCGGTCGTGGTCTCTTCGGTGACGCCCTTGACCTCCTGGGCCAGCGCGGTCCAGCGGCTCTGGCTCTCCGTCAGCGAGCGCTTCAGCACGCCGAGGACGACCCGCCACTCCTCCGAGTCGTCGCCGGTGGGCTCGGGGACGACGCCGGCCTTCTCGTACTCGACGCCCTTGTGGACGAGCAGGGTGGCGTCACCGCCGTCGTCGAGGATCATGTTCGGTCCAGGTGCATCGGGCCAGGCCAGCGCCTGCTCGGTGCACCACCAGTACTCCTCGAGCGTCTCGCCCTTCCAGGCGAAGACCGGCACCCCGGCCGGCGCGTCGGCGGTGCCGTCGGGCCCGACGGCGATGGCGGCGGCCGCGTGGTCCTGCGTCGAGAAGATGTTGCACGACGCCCAGCGGACGTCGGCGCCGAGCGCGACCAGCGTCTCGATCAGCACCGCGGTCTGGACGGTCATGTGCAGCGAGCCGGTGACGCGAGCGCCGGTGAGCGGCTTGCTGTCGCCGTACTCGGCGCGCATGGCCATGAGGCCGGGCATCTCGTGCTCGGCGAGGCGGATCTCGCGGCGGCCGAACTCGGCCAGCGACAGGTCGGCGACCTTGAAGTCGAGGGACATGGAACGGTTCCTCTCAGAGGACGGCGGGTGGGCCGGACGCAGGGCGCGACGAGGCGCCGATCACGTCGTCCGGCCCGGCACGACCCATCTGGGTCCGCGGCATCACCTGCGCCGGTTGGTCACGAGCGATTCTACGTCACGGTGCGGGCGCCGCCGCGCGGTCGATGTCGGGCTCGAGGAAGATGTGCGTCGCCTCCGGCACCGCCGCCCGGATGCGTTCCTCGGCGCCGTTGATCGCGGCCGCGATCTGCTCGCCCGTCTGGTCCGTGCGCACGGCCAGCTTGGCGGCGACCAGCAGCTCCTCCGGGCCGGTGTAGAGCGTGCGCAGGTGGATGACGCGGCCGATGTCGTCGCCCGCGGTGGCGGCGGCGAGGATCTTGTTCACGTTCTCCTCGGCCGCGCCCTCGCCGATGAGCAGGCTGGACATCTCGATGGCCAGGATGACGGCGATGACCACGAGCAGCAGGCCGATGGCCGCGGTGCCGGCGACGTCCCAGTAGGCGTTGTCGGTGATCAGGGCCATGCCGACGCCGATCAGGGCGAAGACGAGGCCGATCAGCGCGCCGAGGTCCTCGAGCAGGATGACCGGCAGCTCCGGCGACTTGTGCCGGCGGACGAACTGGACCCACGACTTGCTCTGGCGGACCTTGTTGGACTCGACGATCGCGGTGCGGAACGAGAAGATCTCCATGACGATCGCGGCGACCAGCACGACGATCGGCACCCACCACCAGTCGCCCTCGAGCAGCTCGTTCGGGTGCCCGTCGCGGGTCTCCTCGTACTTGTGGAACGCCTCGTACAGCGCGAACAGGCCACCGACGCTGAACAGCACGATCGCGACGATGAACGCGAACACGTACCGCACCCGGCCGTAGCCGAACGGGTGCTCGGGCGTCGCCTTGCGCTGGGCGCGCCGGCCGCCGACCAGCAGCAGCACCTGGTTGCCGGCGTCGGCGCAGGAGTGCACCGCCTCGGCCAGCATCGACGAGGCACCGGTCAGCGCGAACGCGATGAACTTGGTGATCGCGATGCCGGTGTTCGCCAGCAGGGCCGCGACGACCGCCTTGGTCCCACCTTCAGTGGCCATGGGTCAGGGATTCCTTCGCTTCGGTGCGTGCATGGTCAGGGACTATCGTGCCTGGTCGAGGGCGGTGGTGAGGGTGAACGCCACGCCGTCGCCGGTGAGTGCCGTGTCGGGCTCGGACGCCGGGACGAACGCCGCCCGGCCGCGGGCCAGCGCGACGCCGTCGACCGAGGCCGTGCCCTCGACGACGAGGACGAGGCACGGGCCGGGCGCGATGACCCCGGCGCGGCTCAGCAGCACCCGCGCCAGCCGCAGCTCGTCGACGCCCGGCACGGGGTACAGCTCGATGCCCGGGTCGATCACCACGGGCGGGACCAGCACCTCGCCGCGCGGCTCGTAGCGCAGGATCCGCAGCACCTCGGCGGTGTCGACGTGCTTGGGCGTCAGCCCGGCGCGCAGCGTGTTGTCGGAGCTGGCCTGCGGTTCGACGGCGACGCCGGACAGGTAGGCGTGCGGGACGCCGGCCGGGACGAACACCGCCTCGCCGGGCTCCAGCACGTGGTGGCGCAGCAGCAGCGCCAGCAGCAGCCCGCGGTCGTGCGGGTAGGCCTCGGCGAGCCGGTGCACCAGCCCGAACCGCGGGTCCGCGCGCCGCGCCGACGCCTCCGCCGTCAGGGCCGTGACGATCTGCGTGGCCGCGGCGGCGTCGAGGGTGAGCCAGCGGCGGACCAGCCGTTCCAGCCCGTCGTCGTCGCGCAGGACGGCGGCCGCGCCGACGAGGTCGGGGTGCTCGCTCTGCTCCAGCGACGCGGCGACGGCGGCGGGGTCGTCGAACCCAACCAGCGCCTCGAACGGGGTGACGGCGACCGCCATCTCGGGCTTGTGGTTGCGGTCGTGGTACGAGCGGCGCGGGTCGTCCAGTGCGAGGCCGGCGGCGTCCTCGGCGGCGTACCCCTCGACGGCCTGCTCGATGGTGGGGTGCACCTGGATCGACAGCGGCCGCTCGACCGCGAGCACCTTCAGCAGGAACGGCAGCCGCGGCCCGAACCGGCGCACGACGGCGTCGCCGAGCGTCCCCACGGGGTCGGCCTCGATCAGCGCCGACAGCGGCCGCCCGTCGCCCGCCACCGTCGACGGCGACCCCGGGTGCGCGCCGACCCACAGCTCCGCCTCAGGCTGCCCGGACGGAGCCCGGCCGAGCAGCTCGGCGATGACGGTGGGCGAACCCCACGCGTAGGAACGCACCGGGTTGTCCAGAAGCACGGCCACGAGCCGAGAGCCTAGTTGACGCCGCATCAGGAACTCGCGTTGCCGGGAGGGAGTTCTCCTCGCTACAGCGGGTAGAAGTCCCTCCCGACCGACGATCGTCAGGCCGGACGGCCGAGGCCGAGCGCGAGGTAGGCGGCCGCGAACCGGCCGGTGGCCAGCAGCGCCGCGAACCGGCCGATGTCGGGGCCGTCGGTGGCCCGCACCTCCTGGACCCGCACCGACGAGCTCTCGGCCGCGGCGTCGAGGCGGGCGCGGCCGGCCAGTGCGGACGGGCTGTCGGCGCCGTCGTCGAGGATGATCAGGGCCGGGCGGGGTGCCGCGGAGCCGCCGTCCTCGAACGGGTCGGCGAACAGGTCGGGCTCGGGGCTGCCCTCGAGGATCGGCACGAGCAGGTCGGCCTCGCCGGCGACGGCCGGGCGGCCGCTGGCCGAGCGCAGTGCCTCGGCGACCCGGCGGGCGGCGCGGGCGGCCAGCACCGAGCCGCCCCACACGACGGGGACGTCGTCGGCGATGCCGAGGGCGAGTTCCTTGGCCGGGTTGACGTCGGCGGGGACGCTCGGGCCGCACCGCTCGGCGACCTCGTCGAGGGCGGCGGCGACCGGTTCGGCGTCGACCTGCGGGCCGAGGCCCATGATGTGCAGCGCGTGCAGGACGGGGACTGCCAGCGCGGTCGGGTCGGCGCTGCCGGCCGGCAGGAACGTCGTGCCGCGGCCGGCGGCGGCCGCGGCCATCGGCGAGTCCTCGGGCGCGGCGACGAGCAGCTGGCAGCCGCGGCGGCGGGCCTCGGCGACGGCGGAGATCTCGTCGTCGCCGTGGCCGGAGCGGCAGACCACGACGACGAGGTCGAGCGGGCCGGCCCAGCCGGGCAGCCCCTGGTGCGGCCAGGCGACGAACGGCACCGGGCAGACCGGCTCCAGCACGGCGCGGAACAGCCGGCCGTCGGCGCCGCCGGCCACGATCGCGCGCGGCCGGTCGCCGGCGGACAGCGAGGCCAGCGCGTCGGCGGTGGCGCCGTCGGCGAGGCGGACCTGGGCGCCCCAGCCAGCGATGTCGCGCAGGACCGGGTCGACGACGCTCAGCGCGTCGGAGTCGTCGAGCGAACCGTCGAAGAACACCACGGGGCTACGACCGGCTGCGGGCGTGGTCGGCGAGCAGCACCGGGATGTCGTCGCGCACCGGGTACGCCCGCGGGCAGCCGGTGCACAGCAGCTCACCGGCGGCGTCGTCGGGCTCCAGCGCGCTGTGACAGACCGGGCAGGCGATGACCTGCAACAGCGTCGGATCGAGCCTCACGCGGCCCCCTCCCCTGGCCCGCGGACCACCCGCAGGACGTCGTCGCGCACCCGTTCCATGACGGCGCGGTCGGCGCCCTCGACGTTGAGCCGCAGCAGCGGCTCGGTGTTGGACGGGCGCAGGTTGAACCACCACATCGGTGTGCCGGTGAACTCGACGGTGAGGCCGTCGAGGCGGTCGGTGACGACGTCGGGCGCCTTGCCGAACGCCTCCTCGACCCGCGCGGCGACCGCCTCGGCGTCGTCGACGGTGCTGTTGATCTCGCCGGACGCGACGTAGCGCTCGTACGGCGCGAGCAGCTGCGACAGCGGGCGGCCGGCGTCGTCGGAGCCGAGCGCGGCCAGCGTGTGCAGCGCCGCCAGCATGCCGGAGTCGGCCCGCCAGAAGTCGCGGAAGTAGAAGTGGCCGGAGTGCTCGCCGCCGAAGACGGCGCCGGACTCGGCCATCGTCTGCTTGATCAGCGAGTGGCCGACGCGGGTGCGCACCGGGGTGCCGCCGTGCTCGGCGATGATCTCGGGCACCGCCTTGGAGGTGATGAGGTTGTGCACGACGCGCGAGCCCGGCACCCGCTGCAACTCGCGGACGGCGATCAGCGCGGTCAGCGCCGACGGCGAGACCGGTTCGCCTCGCTCGTCGACGACGAAGCAGCGGTCGGCGTCGCCGTCGAAGGCCAGGCCGAGGTCGGCGCCGTGCTCGCGGACGGCCGCCTGCAGGTCGACGAGGTTGGCGGGGTCGATCGGGTTGGCCTCGTGGTTCGGGAACGTGCCGTCGAGCTCGAAGTACATCGGCACGACCTTGAGCCCGGGAAGGTCGAGCACGGCGGGGACGGTGTGCCCGGCCATGCCGTTGCCGGCGTCGACGACGACGGTGAGTGGGCGGTCGCCGTCGAGCGGGACCAGGCCGTGCAGGTGGGCGGCGTAGTCGCGCAGCGTGTCGCGGTGTTCGACCCGGCCGCGCGCCGCGACGGGTGAGTCGACGCCGTCGTCGATGAGGGCCTTGATCTCGGCCAGCCCGGTGTCGTAGCCGACCGGCGCGGCACCGGCGCGGCACAGCTTGATGCCGTTGTACCGGGCCGGGTTGTGGCTGGCGGTGAACATCGCACCGGGCAGGCCCAGGGCGCCGCTGGCGTAGTAGAGCTGGTCGGTGCTGGTCAGCCCGGCCATGACGACGTCGACGCCGGCCGCGGTGACCCCGTCGGCGAACGCGGCGGACAGCTGGGGCGACGAGGGCCGCATGTCGTGCCCGATGACCAGCGCGCCGCTGCCGCCGGCCAGCACGTGCGCCGCCGCCCACCCGATGGCCCGGGCGGTCTCGTCGTCGAGCTCGTCGGGCACCACGCCACGGATGTCGTAGGCCTTGAGGATCGGGACCAGATCACGCACGCTGCGACCCTATCCTGCCCGCCGGGCCCCGCGCGGGGCGTACCGCCCGGCCGTACACGTGAAGCTCCCGTCCCGCCGGTCCGAGCCGGCGGGACGGGAGCTCGTCAGGGAGACGCTCAGCTCGATGCGCCGAAGGTGACGACGAGCTGCGGGGTGTGCTCTCCCTTCTCCCGGGCGTGGAAGGACTGCTCCGGCCCGGCGCTGGCGCCCTCAGTGGCGTCGCGCAGGACGAAGCCATGGTTCGCGCCCGGTGCGTACATGGCCAGCACCTGCTCGGTCACCGTCCAGGTGCGCCAGCCGGTGCCGGACGACGCGGTGGCGACCGCACCGGCCACTGCGGGCTGGTTGCCCCAGTTGATGCCCGTCTCCGTCCAGGCCGCCGACGCGCGCTGCGCCTGCAGGGTCCGGCCGGAGACCGCGGAGTCCGAGTACAGCCGCAGGGTCGCTCCGACGACCTCGCAGCCGGACGGCGGCGCGGGCAGCGCGAACCGGACCGCCGCGCGGACGTTCTGGTTCGACGACTTGGACAGCACCTTGAGCGCCGAGTCGTCGCCCTTGTTCGTCGACGGGCTGGCCTGTTCGAACCAGGCGTCGGCGTTGGCCGGAACGGTGATCGGCGCACCGCAGTCGATCGGCACGGTCCAGGTCGCCGTGGCCGGCGTCTGGTCCACGTTGCCGGCCGCGTCGGTGGCGCGGACGGCGAACGTGTGTGCCGACCCCACGGCCAGCCCGGGCAGCGACTTCGGCGACGAGCACGCGGCCCAGGCGCCGCCGTCGACGGAGCACTCGAACGACGTGCCCTGCTCGTCGGCGATGAACTCGAACGACGCGGTGCTGGAGGCACCGGGGCCGGTCGTGATCGTCGTCTGCGGGGCGGTCGTGTCAGGCTCCGGCGCCGGACCGATCGAGAGCACCAGTTGCGGCGTGTTGCTGCCGGACTCGCGGCTGCGGAACTGCTGCTCGTGATCGTTGTTCTCACTCGCGTCGCGGATCAGGAACCCGTGCTCGGCGTTCGCCGTGTACATGGCGGTCACCTGCGTGGTCACCGTCCACGTCCGCCAGCCCGAGCCGGACGCCGTCGTCGCGGGGGTGCCGGTGGTCGCCGGCTGGTTGCCCCACGTGACGGCGCTCTCCGTCCACGGCGCGGCCACCCGGATGGCCTGAAGCGTCCGGCCGCTGCGCGACGAGGCCGCGTTGAGGCGCAGCGTCGCGGACGACACGGCGCACCCGTCGGCCAGGTCGGGCAGGTCGAACCGGACCAGCGCCCGCAGGTTCGAGCCGCTCTTCGACATCACCTTGAGGTTCGAGTCGGTGCCCTTGTTGCTCGACGGGCTGCCCTGGTCGATCCACGAGTCGGCGACGGCGTTGAGCGTCACGGTCTGCGTGGTGCAGGCCGGCGGCGCGGTGATCGTCCAGGTCCGCGACGCCGGTGTCGGGTCGGTGTTGCCCGCCCCGTCGGTCGCCCGCACCTGGAAGGTGTGCGCGCCCGGCGTCAGACCCTGGTGGACGGCCGGCGACGTGCACGCGGCCCAGGCACCGCCGTCGAGGAGGCACTCGAACGTCGAGCCGCCCTCGTCGGCGCTGAACTCGAACGCCGCCGTGGTGGCCGCCGTCGAGCCGCTCGGGCCCTCACCGATCGTCGTCTGCGGCGCGGTGGTGTCGACGGGTGTCACCGTCCAGTTGCTCACCACCGGGCTGCCGTCGGGGTTGCCGGCCAGGTCGACCGCACGCACGGCGAACGTGTGCGCGCCGGGCGCCAGGCCGGTCAGCTCCGTCGGCGAGACGCAGGCGGCGAACGCCGCGCTGTCCAGCGAGCACTGGAACGTGCCGGGCTCGTTGGAGGAGAACGCGAACGACGCGGTCGTCGCGCTCGTCGTGGCCGGCGGCGGGTCCGACGTCAGCATCGTCTGCGGCGGCATCGGCGGTGTCACCGTCCACTCGTGCTCGGTCCAGTCGGGCTGGACGTTGCCGTTGGCGTCCGTGGCCCGCACCGCGAACAGGTGCGCGCCCACGGTGAGGCCGGTGTAGGTCACCGGCGACGTGCACGGCTCCTCCAGGCCGTCCATGAAGCAGACGAACGTGGACCCGGGCTCGTCCGAGACGAACTCGAACGTGGCCGACGTCGACTCGGTGGCCTCCGGCGGACCGTCGGTCACCTCGGCCTCCGGCGGGCCGTCGACCTCCCACGCGTACGCGGCCGGCGTCGAGTCCGTGTTGCCGTGGACGTCGACGGCGCGGACGCTCAGCTGGTGCGGCCCCTCGGCCACGCCCTCCAGCAGGTACGGAGTCGGGCAGTCGCCGAACGCGCCACCGTCGAGCGCGCACTGGAAGCCGGCGCCGGGGTCCGGGGACGAGAACGTGAACGTCGCGTCCACCGCGGTGGAGACCGGCGGCGGGCCGCTCTCGATCACGGTGTCCGGAGCCGTGGTGTCGGCCGGTGCGTCGACGGTCCAGGAGAACTCCGCCGGCGACTCGTCCAGGAAGCCCTCCGGGCTGGTCGCGGCCACCTGGAACGCGTGGTCACCACCCCCGAGACCGGAGTACGTGTGCGGCGAGGCACACGGCAGGAACGGCCCGGCGTTCAGAGCGCAGGTGAACGTGGACCCCGGCACGTCGGCCTCGAAGGTGAACGTCACCTCCGCACCCGACGGGTCGTCCGGCGTGGTCAGCAACGTCGTCTCCGGCGGGCCGACCATGGTCCACTCCGCGACCGCGGCGGCGCCGGTGTTGCCCGACATGTCGACCGCCCGCACCTGGAGCTCGTGCGGCCCGACCAGCATGCCCTGGACCTCGAACGGGCTCTCGCAGGGCTCGAACTCGGCCCCGTCGACGCTGCACTCGAACGTCGCGAGCGGGTCGTTCGCGCTGAACGTGAACAGCACGTCCGGCTCCGGCGTGGTGGCCGGCGGCGTGGTCAGGATCGTGACCGCCGGTGCCACCGAGTCGCCCGCGAAGGTGAACGGCAGGCTCGCCGGCGTCGGGTCGATGTTGTCCTCGGCGTCGACGGCCCGCACGTAGAACACGTGCCCACCCGGCTCCAGCGGCTCGGGAGCCTCCGGGTTCGGGTACGTCCACGGGCTGGTGCACTCGGAGAACGCGGCCTCCTCGGCGCTGTCCATGCTGCACTCGAACAGCAGGCCCGCGGGGGTCGTGACGTTGTCCGTGCCGGTGAAGGTGAACGTGACCGCCCCGGTCGGGTCCGCCGGGCCGCTCTGGATGACGGCGTTCGGCGGCACGGTGTCCAGGCTCGGCACCACGGTCCACTCGTACTCCGTGCTCTCCAGCTGGCTGACGCCCTCAGGGTCGGTGGCGAACACGCGGAACACGTGCTCACCCACGCTCAGGCCGGTGTACGTCATCGGCGACGTGCACGGCGCGAACGGCGCGAAGTCGAGCGAGCAGTCGAACGTCGAGTCGGCGACGTTGGCCTCGAAGACGAACGTGGCCGTCGTCTCCTCGGTCTCGCCTCCGTTCGGCGGTTCGGTGCCCTGGCCCGGCTCGAACGCCGGCCCGTCGGTGATCGTCGCGAGCACACCGGTGATGGTCCACGTGTACTCGGCCGGTGTCGGGTCGGTCAGGCCCTCGGAGTCCGTGGCGCGGACCCGGAAGGTGTGCTGCCCGACCTCGGTCTCGTCGAACTCGTGCTCGACCGCGAAGAAGCACGGCGAGTACTCGGCGTCGTCGATGGCGCACTCGAACGTCACGTCCGGCTCGTTCGAGGTGAAGGTGAACAGCGCCTCGAACAGCGGCGTCTCGGCCGGCGGCTTCAGGTTGATCGTGGTGTCCGGCGCGACGCCCGGAGGCAGCGGCACGTACTCCCACTCGTAGCTCGCGGGCGAGGCGTCGACCAGCTCGTTCTCGTCGACCGCGCGGACGTCGAACTTGTGCGGACCCGGGCTCAGGTTGGTGTACTCCTGCGGGTTCTCACAGTCCACCCAGTCGGCTTCGTCCTCGCTGTCCAGGCGGCACTGGAACTCGAGGTTGCCCAGCGGTGTGACGTCGTCGGTGCCGATGAACGTGAACAGCGCGTTGCGGCTGCTGCTCGGGTCGGCCGGCTTGTCGACGATCTCCGTGTCGGGCGCACCCGGCGCGGGGCCGATGATGCACACGATGTTGAAGCACTGGGCCGGCTCCGCGTTGCCCGTGGCATGGTTCTGACCGCCGTCGACGGTGTCCTCGTGCGCGAAGATGCCCCAGCCGTCGTTGCTGTTCGCGACGTTGGCGGTGACGGTGTGCCCGGCGTCGTTGACCAGGATTCCGCCGCTGCCGTTGTTGCTGGTGTTGTTGCTCTCGATGAGGTTGCCCTGCCCGGACTGGGCCTGGCCGGCGACGTAGATGCCCTCGCCGTTGTTGCCGCCTGCGGTGTTGGACCGGACGACGTTGTCGAACGACTCGCTCTCCAGCGAGATGCCCGCGTCGGTCGTGCCGCTCGCGTTGTTGCCCTGCAGCAGGTTGCCGCTGGACTGGATCAGCGCGATGCCGCCGGCGTTGAACCGCACGTCGTTGGCACGCAGCTCGCTGTCGTTCGCACCGTCGAGCGAGAGGCCGGTGCCGCTGGCCGAGCCGATGGTGTTGGCGACGAACTCGTTGTCGCTGGAGTCCATGACGCTGATGCCGTAGGACCCGCTGACGGTGGACGAGTTGCCCTGCACGACGTTGCCGTCCGACGCCGCCTCGAGCGAGATGCCGGCGCTGCTGCTGGCGGAGAGCTGGTTGTCCAGCAGCGTGTTGCCGGTGGCGGCGAGGAGCGCGATGCCGGACTCGCTGGAGCCGGTGACGAGGTTGCCCTCGACGCGGTTCCCGCTGACGCCGTCGAGCCGGATGCCGTCGCCCGGGTTCAGGCTCAGCGTGTTGTCGAGCACGACGGCGCCGGTGGTGCCGGCGGACAGGACGATGCCGGCGACGTTCTCGTTCACCGTGCTGGTCCGGACGGTGTTGCCCGCGTCCGTGCCGGCCAGCGCGATGCCGGCGTCCTGGTTGGCGGTCGAGTGGATCGACGCGACGACGTTGTTCGCGACCCCGTCACCGAGCTGGACCCCGAAGTCGAAGTCCGTCACGGAGCCGTTGACGATCGCGACGCTGTCGAAGCCCGAGTTCCGCACGCCGGCGCCCTGGCCGGACCCCTCGATGAGGTGCCCGCCGAGGTCCAGCGTGATGCCCGCGGCGCCGATGATCAGGCCGTCACCGGAGCAGCCGGCGAGGTCGTTCGTCACCAGCGTGCTCTGCGTGATGGTCTGGCCACAGCTCACCGCGGCGGCCACCGGCGGTGCGCCGACGGTCCAGTCGAACTCGGCCGGCGTGGCGTCGACGTTGCCCTCGCCGTCGGTCGCCCGCACGAGCAGCGTGTGCGCGCCCACCGAGAGGCCGGTGTAGGTGGCCGGCGAGGTGCAGGCCACGTACGGCAGCCCGTCCAGCTTGCACTGGAACGTCACGCCCTCCTCGTTGGAGGAGAAGGTGAAGACCGCCGTCGTGCTGACGGTCATCGCGTCTGGCCCGGAGTCGATCGTGGTCTCCGGTGCGACGCCCGGCGGCGGCGGCTCGACGGTCCAGGCGTGCTGGGCCGGCGTCTCGTCGACGTTGCCCGTCCAGTCCGTGGCGCGGACCTCGACGAGATGTTCGCCGATACCCAGGCCGGTGTACGTGACGGGGTTGGTGCACGGTGCCCAGGCGCCGCCGTCCAGCCGGCACTCGAACGTCACGGTCGTGGCGTTGTCGCTGCCGGTGAACGTGATGGTCGCCGAGGTGCTGGTGGTCGGGTCGCTGGGGCCGGAGACGATGGACGTGTCCGGCGGGACCTGGTCGGTCGGCAGCGGCGGGCCGCCGTCGCAGTCGATGTTGAAGCACTGGATCACCCGCTGCGTCACCGGGTCGATGCCGCCGCCGACGTTGCCGAAGGCGCGGTTGCCGCCGCCGTCGACGTTGATGCCGGCCACGCTGCCCGTCTCGGCGTAGATGCCCCAGCCGCCGTTGTTGTTCGCGACGTTGCCGCCGATCATGTGGCCGACGTCGCTGATCGCGATGCCGTCCGCCGCGTTGCTGTTGGCGGTGTTGCCCTGCACCAGCGTGCCGGAGCCGGGCGGCGCGAACGTGTTCACGGCGATGCCCTCGCCGTCGTTGGCGATCGCGATGTTGCCCAGCAGCACGTTGCTCAGCGAGGTGTCGCCGACCTCGATGCCGACACCGGCGTTGTCGCTGGCGTTGTTGGCCTCGACGTGGTTGCCGCTGGACCCGCTGAGGGCGATGCCGCCGGTGTTGTAGCGGACGTCGTTGTCCTGGACCAGCGAACCCTGGGCGGTCTCCAGCGAGATGCCGACGTCGCCGTTGGTCGTCGCGGCGTTGCCGACGATCTCGGTGCCGTTGGACTCGAGGACGATGACGCCGGCCTCGCTCTCGGTGAGGGTGTTGCCCTCGACCCGGTTGCCGTGCGAGCCGAGCTGGATGAGGACGGCCGCGTCGGAGCTCGTCGCGACCTCGTTCTCCAGCAGCACGTTGGTGCTCGAGCCGTCCAGCTGGACGCCGGCGTTGCTCGTCGCGCTGATCTGGTTGTTCGCCAGCGTGTTGCCGCTGGAGTTGAGCAGGTAGACGCCCTGCTCGGTGCTGCCGCTGATGATGTTGCCGGTGATCGACGCGTCCTGCGTCCCGGCCAGCAGCGAGACGCCGATGGCGTTGCCCGCGATCTCGTTGTTGCGGATCGTGTTGCCGTTGGTGCCGTCGTCGGCGTTGCTGAGCTGGACGGCGGCGGTGATGTTGGACTGCAGCGTCAGGCCGTCGACGATGTTCTGCGCGACGCCGGAGTTGAGCGAGGCACCGAAGTCGAACTCCTGCACGATGCCGTCGCGGACGGTGACGGAGTCGAACCCGTCGTTGCGGATTCCGGTGCCCTGCCCGACACCGTCGATGATCCGTCCGTCGAGGTCCACGGTGATGCCGTGGGCGCCGATGACCAGGCCGTCGCCGGCGCAGTCGGTCAGGTCGTTGTCGACCAGCGTGCTCTGGGTGAGCACCTGGCCACAGGTGACCGTCGTCTGGACCGGAGCGGCGGTGACCGTCCACAGGTAGCTCGCGGGCGACTCGTCCACGTTGCCGGACGTGTCGGTCGCGCGGACCTGCAGCTCGTGCCCACCGACCGCCAGGCCGGTGAACTCGGCCGGCGAGGTGCACGCCGCCCAGGCGCCGGTGTCGAGCTTGCACTCGAACGTCGCGCCCGCCTCGTTGGACGAGAAGGTGAAGGTCGCCGACGTGTCCACCGTGGTGACGTCGGGTCCGGAGTCGATGGTCGTCTCCGGATCCGTCGTGTCGTCCGGCGGCGTCTCGATCGTCCACGTGTGGACGGCCGGCGTCGGGTCGGTGTTGCCCGCGACGTCCCTGGCGCGCACCTCGAACGTGTGCTCGCCGAGGCTCAGCCCGGGGTATTCGGCCGGGCTGACGCAGGCCGCCCACGCGCCGCCGTCGAGCCGGCACTCGTAGGTGAGGAACGGACCCGGGGTGGCGTTGTCCGAGCCGCGGAACGCGAACGTCGCGGTCGTCTCCGTCGACGGGTCGTCAGGCGCCGAGCTGATGGTCGTGCTCGGCGGCAGGTCGTCCGGGCCGCGCGGGGCCGGGACCACGTTCCACGTGTACGTCGCCGGGGTGAGGTCGACGTTGTCGTACGGGTCGATCGCCCGCACCTCGAACGTGTGCTCACCCGACAGCAGGAACGGGTAGATCTGCGGGCTGCCGCACTCGACCCAGTTGTCGACGTCCGGCGGCTGCGGCGGCTCGCCCGGCTCCGGCGGATCGACGGGCGGGTCCGGCGGCGCGTCCAGCCGGCACTCGAACCGCAGCGCGGTCGCGGGCGCGAGGTTGTCCGTGCCCGTGAACGTGAAGATCTGCGGCGAGAGCGAGCTGGCGCCGTTGGCCGGCTGGGTCAGGATCTGCGTGTCCGGCGCGGTGAGGTCCGGCGGCAGCACCGGCGGGGCCGTACCGGGCGCGCAGACGACGCCCTCGCACTGCTCCGGCTCGGCGTTCCCGCTGGCCAGGTTGCCGCCACCGTCGATCGTCAGCACGTCGGCCGTGATGCCCCACCCGGCGTTGTTGTACGCCTCGTTGGCGGTGACCTCGTGGCCGCCGCCGTCGACAGCGATGCCGTCGGCGAGGTTGCCGGTGGCCTCGTTGTCCTCGATGACGTTGCCGTCGATCGGGTTGCCGTTCTCGTCCAGCAGCTCCGCGGTGACCGCGATGCCGGCGCCGCCGCCGTGGTCGGCGACGTTGCCGCTGATGACGTTGCGGTGGCTGGACTCCACCCCGATGCCTTCGGCGCCGGTGTGGCTGACCTCGTTGCCGGTGACCTCGTTGTCGTGCGAGCCGGCCAACGCGATGCCGCCCGGGTTGAACCGGGCGTCGTTCTCGCTGACCACGCCGTGGTGCGCGTTGGACAGCGAGATGCCGGCGCCGCCGGACAGGTGCAGCACGTTGCCGGTGACGACGGTGCCGTCGGAGTCGTCGACCGAGATCGCCGAGTCGCTGCTGCGGCTGGACGTGTTGCCCTCGACGGTGTTGCGGTGCGAGCCGGCGTGGATCGCCATCGCCGCGTCGCCGGTGTCGGAGACGGTGTTGCCGGCGATGACGTTGTCGCTGGCGCTCTCCAGGTAGATGCCGCCGTCGCTGTCCAGCAGCGGGTCGTGCGTGAGGCCGCTGACGGTGTTGCCCTCGACCCGGTTGTAGCCGGAGTCGAACAGGTACACCTGCCGGCCCAGGTTCCCGCCGAACGTGTTGCCCTCGACCAGGGCGCCCTCGGTGCCGAACACCGCCGCGACGCCGTCGCCGTTGAGGTTCATCACGTTGTCGTGGACGTGGACGCCGTAGCGGCCGTCGTCGGCGTCGTGCAGCTCGACGCCGGCCATGAGGTTGTTCGTCAGCGTCAGATCGTGCACGGAGCCGTGCTCGCCGCCGCCGAGGATGCGCACGCCGTAGCCGAACCACTCGATGGTGCCGTTGCGGACGTCGACGTTGGCGTGCCCGGCGTTGCGGACACCCGCGTGCAGACCCTCCTCGGCGCCCGGGTCGACGAACAGCGCGCTCTTCAGCGTGTGCCCGTTGAGGTCGAGGACGATGTTCGGCGCGCCGATCACCAGGCCCTCGCCCAGGCACAGGAGGTCGTTGTCGATCCGGGTGCTCTCGGTGATCACCTGGCCACAGGTCACCGTCTCCGGCGAGCCGGGCTCCGGCGGCGCCGGCGGCTCCGGCGTGCCGACCTCCTGGAACCGCAGCACCAGCTGCGGCGGCGTCGGCGGCTCGAGCACGGCCTCGCTGCTGATGAACGACGACTCGGCGCCGGTGAGGTCGCCCTCGGCGGAGTCGCGGATCGTCCAGCCGTTGTTCGCCGTGGCGCCGTCGAGCATCGACTGCACCTGGCCGGTCATGGTCCACTCGCGGTAGCCGGCGCCCGAGCTGGTCGCGACGGCGGCACCGGCGGTGCCCGGCTGGTTGTTCCAGTTCAGCTGGGACTCGTCCCAGGCGGCGTCGGTGGCGACGGCCTCCAGCGAGCGGCCGGCCTCGCCCTCGCCGTGCAGCCGCAGCGTCGCCCGCTCCAGGACGCAGTCGTCCGGCACGTCGGGCAGCGTGAACCGCACGAACGACCGGGCGTTCTGGTCAGGCTCGTTCGACCGCACGACCAGTTCCTCGGACGCGCCGAAGTTGTCCAGTGGCTGGCCCTGTTCGACATGGGTGTCGGCGGCGGCCGGCAGGATGATGTTGGCCGCGGTGCAGCTGCTCGGCTCGGTCACCGTCCACGTGTGGGTGGCCGGCGTCGGGTCGATGTTGCCCTCACCGTCGATCGCCCGCACCTGCACGGTGTGCTCGCCCGGCGCCAGGTTCGAGAACACGGCCGGGTTGAAGCACTCCAGCCACGCGTCCGGGTCGACGGTGTCGATGCGGCACTCGAACTCCAGGAACTGCGGCGCGGTGCGGTCGTCGGTGCCGGTGAACGTGAACGCCGCGGAGTTGCGGTCGCTCGGGTCCGACGGGGTCTCCTGGAAGACGGTGTTCGGCGCGGTGCCGTCGGGCTGGAACTCGAAGGACTCCGAGTCCGGTGTCGGGTCGACGTTGCCCGCGCGGTCGATCGCGCGCACCTCGAACAGGTAGATGCCGTCCTCGACCAGCTCGACCTGCCACGGGTTCGGGCAGCCGACGAACATCTCCTCGGGGTCCAGCGGCTCGGTCGGGTCCGGCGGCTCCGGCGGCTCGCCCGGCTCGAACTCGAGCAGGCGGCACTCGTAGAGCAGCTCCTCGGTCGGCGTGACGTCGTCGATGCCGGTGAACGTGAACAGCGAGGTGTTCTCGGTGTCCTGCGTCGGGCCCGAGACGTACGCGGTGTCCGGCGGGCTCGAGTCGGCCGCCGCGAACGGGCCCTCGTACTCGAACGCGCCGCTGTCGCACTTGTTGTCCGCCGGGTCCGGCTGGTTGCCCTGCGGCCGGCTGACGCCGCGCTGGTCCACCGTCGGGCACGGCTCGACGCCGCCGTCGATGGCGAAGCTCTCCTCGCGCAGCGCCATCGTCATGGTCGGGCCGCCGTTGTCGGCGACGGCGTCCAGGCCGGCGGTCGACGCGTTCTGGCGGTCGCGGGCGCCGCGGAAGTGGCAGGAGTCGCCGTTCTCGATGTTGCCGCCCTCGGACCCGATGGCGAAGTTGCAGCTCGGGCTGAGCAGGTTGTCCGAGACGATCGTGTTGCGGAAGATCACGCTGGTGCTGGGCTCGATCGGGACGGACGGGACGCTGACCTCGCCGCCGACGCCGCTGGCCAGCGGTGCGCTGTTGTGCGCGATGGTGGTGCTGCCCACGTGCACGTCGGCGTCGGCGTCGATGTACAGGCCGCCGCCGCGCACCTGCGCGATGTTGCCGGTGATGGTGACGTTCTCGTAGTTCGCCGCGGCGTCGCCCAGGCCGTAGATGCCGCCGCCCAGGCCGGTGTCGTCGGAGAAGCGCTGGATGGCGCGGTTGTCCCAGAACGTCGACGACTCGACCCGCAGCGCGCCGTCGGCCTCGTTGGCCAGGCCGCCGCCGTTCTCGGCGGTGTTCGCGCGGACCATCGTCTCGGAGATGGTGAAGTCGCCGCTGCCGTCGCTGAGGATGCCGCCGCCGTCGAGCTCGGCCTCGTTGCCCATGATCGTCAGGCCCGTGACGGTGACCCGCGCGGCCGCGTTCAGCAGACCGCCGCCGGCCTCCGCGTGGTTGCCGGTGATCTCGGTGTTCTCGATGTTCACCGAGCCGTTGTTCTCCAGCGCGATGCCGCCGCCGGCGGTGCCGGCGCTGTTCTCGGTGAACGTCGACGACTCGACGACGACCGGGCCGCTGCCGCCGGCGAACAGGCCGCCGCCGCTGCCCTCGGTGACGCCCTCGACCTCGATGCCGGCCTCGTTGCCGGTGAACGCGACGTCCTCGATGGACACAGGGCGCTCGATGCCGGTGAACACGCCGCCGCCGTCGCCGGTCGCGGTGTTGCCCTCGATGGCGCCGCCGCGGATCGACAGGCTCGCCTTCGACCCGGCGACCACGCCGCCGCCGTCGCCGTCGGTCGCGTGGTTGTCGGTGATGGGGGTGTTGGTCAGGTTCAGCGCGCCCTCGTGGTCGATGAACACGCCACCGCCGGACATGGCGGAGTTGCCGTCGACGGTGACGCCGCTGAGGTTCAGGCGGCTCGGCACGCCGGTCAGGCTGGGCTCGCCGCCGCCGAACACGCCGCCGCCGTTGTGCGCGGTGTTGCCGGTCAGCGCGCCACCGGTGATCGTCACGGTGCCGCTCAGCGCGTAGATGCCGCCGCCGTCGCCGATCGCCTCGCTGTCGGTGACGTTGACACCGTTCAGGCGGATGTTGCCGCCCGACGCGGTGTAGAGGGCGCCGCCCTCTTCCTGGGCGAAGCCCTCGCGCAGCGTCAGGCCGGAGAGCGTCACCGCCCCGGCCGTCTCGTGGATCTCCAGCACCCGGTCCAGCGCCGTCTGCTCCGGCGGCGCGCCCGATGGCGCGTCCCCGCCGTCGACGACCGTCGCCGCGGCGCCGGCACCGTTGACGGTGACCGGCGCGGTGATGTCGAGGTCGCCGGTGTCGGCGCCGTTGTCGCCCTCGGGCGCGATGGCCAGCTCGTACGTGCCGGCCGCCACCTGGATGACGTCCGGCGCCGTCGAGGCGTTCGACTCCTGGATCGCGGCGCGGAGCGTGCACTCGCCCGCGCCGGTCAGACAGATGCCGTCACCGACGTCGGCGTCGGCCGCATCCGTGGTACTCGTCAGCACGAACGTCTCGCCGGCCTGTGCCGCCGGCGCCGTCAGCGCGATGATGCCGGCCACTGTGGCGATGGCCGCCAACAATGCGACCAGCGCTTTAGCCCGCCCCTTGGACATGACTACCCGCCCCCCTGCGGAAGACCCCCCGGCCATTCCGCACGCCCCACCTGGATATCGACGGTGTCAGCGTCCCGTGGTGCGATGAGACGGCTGTAAGGCGATCATGAGAGCTTCTTTACGGGGTTTTGAGCCGGTATCCGACGCCCCGGACGGTCTCGATCACGTCGGCGCCGAGCTTCTTGCGCAGCGCGTTGACGTAGACGTTCACCACGTTCGTGCCGGGATCGACGGCGTATCCCCACACCTGTGACAGCAGCTGATCGCGGCCCAGCACCTGGTCCGGATGCCGCAGGAACGTCTCCAGCAAGGCGAACTCGCGACTGGTGAGATCGACCGCCCGGCCGTGCACCCAGGCGCGCCGGCTGCGCAGGTCGAGCTGCACGTCGCCGGCCGCCACCGTCGCCGACCCGGTCCCGCTCGACGTCGTGCGCAACCGGCTGCGGACCCGGGCCAGCAGCTCGTCGAAGTGGAAGGGCTTGCGCATGTAATCGTCGGCGCCGCTCTCCAGGCAGGTGACCGCGTCGCGTTCGGGCAGCCCGGTCAGCACGACGACGGGGACGGTGTGCCCGGCCGAGCGCAGCTCGCGCAGCACCCGCAGTCCGTCGCGCTCGGGCAGGCCGAGGTCGAGCACCACGAGGTCGAAGGCGCCGGACATGCCCAGCCGCCGCGCCGTCAGGCCGTCGTCGGCGAGCTCGGTGGCATAGCCGTGCCTGCGCAGCCCTTTCTGCACGAACGCGCTGATCAGCGGGTCGTCCTCGACGATGAGGATGGTCGTCACGTCCACTCACCTCGCCGCGGGATCACGATGGTGAAGGTCGACCCGTGGCCGGGGCTGCTGACCAGCTCGACCCGTCCGTCGTGTGCGCCGGCGATCAGCGTGACGATGGCCAGCCCGAGGCCGGCGCCCTGGTAGGTGCGGCGCGACCCGGCGCCGCGGGCGAACCGCTCGAAGATGCGCTCGTGGTCGGCCTCCGGGACGCCGACGCCGGTGTCGCGGACCCACAGCCGCCACTCGTCGTCGGTGCGGGCGCTGCCGACGGCGACGACCTGGTCGCCGGTGGTGTGGTGGACGGCGTTGTGCGCGAGGTTGAGAACGGCCTCGGTGAGCCGGTGCCGGTCGGCCAGCACGGTGCCGGAGCCGACGCCGTCCAGCTGCCAGTTCCGTGGGCCGAGCGCACTGGCCTTGGCCAGCAGCTCCACCGTCAGCTCACCGAGATCGACCGGCGCGCGCCGGACGAAGTCGGGCTGGTCGGCGTCGGCCAGCACCTGGAGGTCGTCGACGATGCGGGCGATGCGGTTCAGCTCGTCCAGCACCAGCGCCACCGTGGCGCGCTGGTCCTCGGGGTCGTCGTCGGTGAGCAGCTCGAGATGGCCGCGGCAGATGGTCAGCGGGTCGCGCAGCTCGTGGCTGGCGTCCTGGACGAACGCGCGCTGGCTGCGGAACGCCGACTCCAGGCGGTCCAGCATCGCGTTGAACGCCTGCGCCATCTCGACCGCCTCGCCGCTGCCGCGGGTCCGGATGCGGCCGGTGAGGTCGGACTCGGAGATCGTGTGCGCGGTCGTCGTCAGCGCGCGCAGCGGCGCCAGCACCCGTCCGGCCAGCGGCCACATGGCCAGCCCGGCGATCAGCAGTACACCCAGGGCGACGAACAGGCTGTACGTGCGGACGTCGGCGATGTCGTCGAGGTCGCGCCGCGGCAGATGCGCGACGACGAACGCGCCGGACTCGCCGCCGAGCTCGACCGGCTCGACGCGGAACCTCAGCTCGCCCTCGTCGGTGCCGATGCGCCCCGTCGTGCTGCCGACGTCGTCGGCGAGGTCGCGCCAGTGGTCGAGGACGTGCCGGTCCACCTCACCGTCAGGCAGCCGGCCGACCGCCGTCTGGCGCACGCGGTCGCCGACGAACGCGACCATGCCCTCGCCGCTGCTCGGCACGTTGCGGGCGAAGTAGACGTCGAACAGCGCGGTCAGCGACGTGAACGGCTCGCCGGTCGTCGGGTCGCGGCCGTCGTCGACCATGCGCCGCAGCTCGAGGACCTCTTGCAACTCGGCCCGCTGGATGCGCTGGTCGAGCCGGATGATGAGCACCTCGCTCAGCACCAGGCTGGTGACCACGGCGGACGTGGCCAGCAGGACGACGTAGGAGCTGATCAGCCGGGTGCGCAGGCTGCGTCCGCCGGTGAACCAGCGGGCCAGCCGGCGCCAGAACGAGGCCTCGCCGGGCGCGCCGACGGGCTCCGCACCGGACACCCCGTCCGACTGCGGCGGAGACCAGGTCGTCTCGACGCGCACATCGCCCCCCTGCCGTCACTGCGGCGACGGCGGGCCGGACGGAGTACTTCCCTTCGGAAGTTGCCCACCCCCCGTCCGGCTGGGGAGCAGCGTACGCCCAGCACGTGACCTGATCAACGTGAAGCCGACGCGCCAGGCGTACGACGGGTGGACGGGAGGTGAACGGAGCGTGGCTCAGGCGTCGGGGTCGGGCAGGGCGCGCAGGTGCCCGCGGCGGGCCCCGCCCTCGCCGGCCATCGGTGGCGGAGGGGCCGGTTCCGGCCGCCGGCCGGCCTCGCGGACGGCGTCGGCGAGCGCCAGCAGATCGTCGCTGCTCGGGCCGAGCGCGGCGGGGTCCGGCGCCAGCCTGATGACCTCCCAGCCGCGCGGCGCGACGAGCCGTTCGGAGTGCTCGGCGCACAGGTCGTAGCTGTGCGGTTCGGCGTAGGTGGCCAGCGGGCCCAGCACCGCGGTGGAGTCGGCGTACACATACGTCAGCGTCGCGACAGCCGTCCGCCGACAAGCTGATCGGGAACAGCGACGCATCGGACTCACAGGTGAAGGCTAGCGGCTGGGCGGTGTCGCCCGGGCACGGCGCGCCAAACGGCACGATGCCCCTTTTCCCTTGTGGTACCCGCCGCTGTCTTGAACCTTTGCGGTCGGCATACGAGCTACTCTGCTCTGGATGAGCCGCCGTTCGCCCGACCCCGAGACCCCGCCAGGGGTGGCCCTGCCGCGCATCCGCCGCGACCGGCACGGACGCGGCATGCGCGGCCCGCTGGCCCCGTCCGGCTCGCCGCTCGCGGTCTCGCGCGCCCAGCGCTTCGACGACCTCGTCATCGCCGCCGTCGAGCGGCTCGACCGGCGCTGGCAGGACCAGCTCGCCAAGGTCGAGTTCGCCGTCGAGGACGTCCCCGCCCTCGACGACTGGGACCGCAGCTGGGTCCCGCTGGCCCGCGCCTACGCCGGCACCGGCGCCCTCCCCGCCCGCGTCGTGGTGTTCCGCCGCCCGGTCGAGACCCGCGCCACCGACCCCGCCAAGCTGCGCGTCCTCGTCGGCGACGTCGTCACCGAGCAGGTCGCCGAGCTGTTCGGCGTCGAGCCTGAAGAGATCGACCCCGCCTACGGCGGCCACGACCTCCCCTGACGTACTGGGTTCACCGAGTTTGCCGCGAACGTTGTTGATCATGGAGAAATGCGGCTCCCGCGTGCCTCAAAACCCGACTTTCTCCATGCTCAACGCGATGCTAGACCGTGGGCCCGCGGGCCCACGGAGGCGACTACGGCGATTCGGCCGGCTCGGGGACGTCGGGCAGCTCGCCGACCACCTCGGGCACGTCGACCTCGATCGTCGGGGAGATCAGCGGCATGAGGTCCAGCAGCGCGCCGTCGTCGTCGGTGCCGCTGATCTGCCGGGCCGCGACGATCGAGCCGGGCGCCTCGGGCACGATCACGACGGTCGCGTTCGTGGCGTCGCCGATCGCGGTCAGCGGCACCGGGACGGTCGCGCCGGCCGGCAGCTCCATCGGCAGCTCCTCGGCGACGCTGCCGTCGGCGGCCAGCGTCTGGACGGTGAGCCGCGCCGTCGTCGTGGTGGCCGAGCTGAGCAGCACCGTGCTGGCGATGCCCGACGCCGCGCGGCTGAGCAGCACCGGCGTCGGTCCGGAGAGCGGCTCGGAGGCCGACGTGTAGGCGACGTCGGGCTGGCCGCCGTCGGTCGCCTGCACGACCCGGATCGACCCGGTGATCGGCTCGTCGCTCTGCAACCGGATGCCGGCGGGGTCGGTGCCGCTGTCCAGCGGGATGTCGGTGACGGTGCCGGCGGTGACGGTGACGACGTCCTGGTCGACCGGGCTGTACGCGCCGTCGACGCCGAGGATCTGCAGGGACACGATCGCGTCGGTGTCGCCGGGCGCGACGATGCGCAGGCTGCGCTGGCCCGACCCCGGCACGCCCGGGATCCACAGGTCGTTGCGCGGCGCCACCGCGGCCGGGACGTACGTCATGCCCTGCGGCGTGATCTCGTCGGTCTCGCGCACCTCGAGCGCGGCGGTGACGCGGCCCTGGCTCGTCTGCACGCGCACCGCGGTGGTCACGGAGCCGGCCGCCAGCGCGTCCAGCAGCATGATCCGCTGGCTGCGGGCCGGCACGCCGATGTCCTGCGTGCCGGGCGCGTCGATGACGCCGGCCTCGTCCCACAGCTCGACGTCGATCACGGCGGGGACGTCGGTCGGGTTGGCCAGGATCAGCCGGCCGCGCCGGCCCACCTCGGCCGAGGCGCCGACGAACCAGTGCTCGCGCCGCGGCGCGGTGCAGGTCGCCGTGCTGACGCCGCGCAGGTCGACCTCCTGGAGGATCAGCGACTGCTCGGCCGCCAGCCCGGGGGCCAGCGCACCCTGGCCGGTGACGGAGTACGACGTTCCGGCCGCGGTCTCGACCGGGGTGATCGTCGGGACGCCGCGCTCGGCGATGCTGACCAGCGGCTCGGCCGCGGCCTCCTCGGCGGGGTCGCCGGTGGCCTCGGGGTCGTCCGGGTCGGGCGGCAGCGCCAGCGCCTGGACGGTGACCGGCGGCTGCTCGGCCCCTTCGACCGCCTCGGGGAGGTCGACGCCGGGCAGCGCCAGCACGCCGAGCTCCGCGGTGCCGGCCTCCTCGCCGTCGACGTACGGGCACACCAGCGACGACCGGACCACCGGCTCGCGGACCTCCGGGTGGTCGTCGACGATCGAGTCGGGCGGGCCGATGAGCGTCGCCCCGCCGACGACGACGGCCACCCCGACGCCGGCGGCGAGGCCGGCCCAACGTGCGCTGATCACTGCTCGTCCTCCTGGCGCCGGCCCTTCGCCCGCTTGCCCGCGGCCCGCTTACCGGGCGTGCGGCGGGCGCGGCCACCGGCGTCGGTGCTCGGGCCGGCCGGCTCGTCGGAGGCCTGACCGGCTCGGCGGCCCTTGTAGGCGTCGGTGATCGACGCGCGCGGGCCCTCCTCGTCGGCGCCGGCCCGGGCGAACGGGTCCCACTCGCCGACGGCGTGCGGCGCCTGCTCGGCCGGCTGCTGGGCCCTGGGCGCCGGTGCCGGCACGGGCTCGGCGAAGGAGGGGTCGGTCAGCGGATCGCCGGTCTGCTGCGGCTCCGGCTCGCGGGCCGCCCGCTTCCGGGCGCCGCGGCCGCGCGGCGCCGGCTCCGGCTCCGGCGTCGGCTCGAGGAACCCGGTCGCGTCGGCCGGCTCGGCGGCACGCACCGGCGGCTGGGGCTCGGGCTCGGGGGCCGCAGCTCGCTTGCGGGCGCCGCGGCCGCGCGGCGCCGGTTCCGGCGCCTGCTCGAGGAATCCGGTCGCGTCGGCGGCCGGCTCCGCGGCGCGCGCGGGCGACTCGGGCTCGGGGTCGCGGGCCGCCGCTCGCTTGCGCGTGGTCGCGCCGCGGCGCAGCCGCTCGCCGAGGGTGCGTTCGCCCGGCACCCAGGCAGCGGCGCCGGCGCCGGCGTCGGCGACCGTGGCGGGCTCGCGGGCCGGCTCACCGGCCGGAACCGGCGGTGCAGTGGGGGTCGGCGCCGGGCGGGGCGACGGCGACGGCTCGGCGCCGCGGCGGGAGCTCCGGCGGCGGCTGCCGCGGGCGGCCACCGGGACGGCGGCCGGCGCCTCGGCGCCCACCCCGGCCGGAACCGGGACCAGCGGCAGCTCCGGCGAGGAGTCCTCGGGATCGAGCTCGGCGGCGTCGTCGACGGCGCCACGCTCGCGCCGGATGCCGGGCAGCGCCAGCACGACGGCGACCACGACCGCGCCGAGCTGGAACCAGAGCCAGAACGCGCGCCGGTTGCCCTCGTACTCGACGGTCAGGTCGCCGGCCTGCGGCGGCAGCGTGAACGCCTGCGCCCAGCCGCCGTACGTCGTGGCCTCCAGCTCGGCGCCGTTGAACCGGGCGGTCCAGCCGGGGTCGGCCAGCTCGGACAGCACGACCTGCCGGCCCTCGGGGCCCTCGGGCACGCTGCCGGCGGCGTCGACCTCGTCGCTGGGGACCGTGACGACCTCGGTGTTCTCGTCGGCCAGCGGTGCGAGCTCGCCGTCCTCGGCCGGCGGTGCGGCCACCCACACCCGCGCGACCGGCTGGTCGATCTGCCAGATCGCCGCGCCCTCGGGCGCGCTGCTGCGGACCAGGCCGGGCACGGTGTCGAGGGTGTCGGCGAGGTCGGGGTCGTACGGGCGCGGCAGGTAGACGTAGCGCACCGCGAACTCGGCCAGACGTGCGCCGTCGGCGCCGCCGCGGCCGGACACGACGTCGGCGACGACGTCGTCGAGCGGGCCGTACTCCTCCGGCGGCGGGCTGACCTCGGCGTCGCCGAGGCGCGGGCCGGACTCGCGCAGCAGCGCATAGGTGATGCGGCCGTCGTCGGCGCGGTTGAGCACCAGCGTGCGGACCCGCTCGGGGCCGGCGGCCTCGTCGGCGACGTAGGCGGGGAGGATCTGCGGGTCGCGGCGCTCGATCGGGTCGCCGGCGCCGCGGGCGACCCACCAGCCGGCCGCGACGATCGGGGCGAGCCCGGCCGCGCAGACGACGATGACGGCCAGCGGCTGGCGCCAGCCGAAGCTGACGTGCGACAGCCGTTCGCGGGCGCCCTCGCCGCCGATCGCGGCCGCGAGCAGCAGGCCACCGGCCACGACGACCGTCGCGTACCCCGGCCAGCCGGCGACCGGCGTCTCCAGGGTGGGGGCGCTGACGGCGATGCGCGACAGCACGATGCCCGCGACCAGCGCGACGCCGACGACGATCCAGGCGGCCGCGATGGCCAGCCGGCGGACCGGGCGGAACAACGAGATCCAGGCGGCGGCCAGGATGCCGGCGCCGAGCCAGACCGGCCCGCTGCCGGGGCCGCCGGGGTTCTGCAGCAGCACCGACCACGGCGCCAGCTCGGGGTCGGACAGACCCGGACCGGGCACGCCGGCCTCGGTGACCAGCAGCATCGGGCGGCTGATGAGGCTGCCGGTCCAGGGGATCAGCACCACTGGCGTCACCGCCAGGAGCGCACCGAGGCGCACCAGCGAGCGGCGGTCGCGGAACACCGTCGCGGCGGCGACGACGGCCAGCACCAGCGCGATGAGCCAGGCCAGCGGCACGAACGCGGAGATCACCGCGAGCAGCAGGCCGGCGCTCCACGCGGCCCGGCCCGGTCCCGAACGGCCGGGCGTGCCGAGCGTGCGCATGACCGCCAGCACCAGCAGCGGCGTCAGCACGGTCGCGACGGCGGTGCCCAGCCGGCCGGCCGCGATGGCGCCGGTGATCGCGGGCAGCAGCGCGTAGCTCGCCGACACCCAGACCCGCAGCAGCTTCGTCGTGACCACGCGGCGGACCAGGAGGTACATCGTCAGGCCGGCCAGCGGCACGGAGCCGATGAGCAGGAGGTCGACGGAGACCGAGGCGTTGCGGACCAGCGTCGCCACCAGCGCGACGGCGCCGAGGTACGGCGGCGTCGCCGACGGGCTGCCCAGCCCGGCGCCGTGCCACGACTCGGTGTAGACGGCCCAGAGCTCGCCGGCGGCGGCCGGCGCGGGCAGCAGCGCGCCGCCGAACAGGCGGCCGGAGCCGATCAGGTCGCGCGCCGTGACCAGCGTCACCACGAGCAGGACGGCCGTCATCAGCACGGCGGGGTGCAGCAGGAAGCGCAGGACCCAGCCGTCGTCGCCGGCCGGCGCCTCGTCGTCCTCGCCACCTGACGTGGCCGCGCGGCGTCCGCCGGAGACGTCGTGACCGGCGCCGCTGCCGGACCCGGTGAGCATGCCGAGGACGTTCTCGCCGGCGTGGCGCAACTGCTGGCCGCGCGGCGGGAACAGCGAGCGCAGTTGCGACGGCGCCTTGCGGCGGGTCCGCCGGCGGTGCGCCCGCGCCCGGATCAGCACGTCGGGCCGGCCGATGACCGACAGCAGCGCGACCAGTTCCTCGAACGCCAGCGCCGGCTGCTTGCCGACGAGGAAGGTGAAGGACCGGCCGAGGCTCATGAACAGCACCCGGAGCAGCACGAACAGCAGCGACCGCGCCGGGGTGTTGGCCAGCAGCACGTAGATGGCGTTGCGGCGGTCGGCCAGGTGCGGCCGGTCGCGGGTGGCGCCCAGCCGGCGCCGTCCGTGCGCGGCCGCCTCGGCATGGTAGACGATCGCCTCGGGGCAGACGACGACCGGGTAGCCGGCCTCGTTGGCGCGCCAGCCGAGGTCGAGGTCGTCGCGGAAGATCGCCAGCTGCGGGTCGAAGCCGTCCAGCTCGTCCCAGACGTCGCGGCGGATCAGCATGCCCGCGCTGCCGACGGCGAGGACGTTCTTCGAGGTGTCGTGCTGGCCCTGGTCGTACTCGCGGCGGTCCAGGCCGGTGTGGCGGCGGCCGCCGCCGGTGACCGTCAGGCCGATCTCCAGCAGCTGGCGGCCCTCGCGCCAGTCCAGCACCTTGGGCCCGATGATGCCCGCGTCGGGGCGGCGGACGGCCGCCTCCAGCAGCCGGGCCAGCGCGTCAGGCGCCGGGGCGCTGTCGTCGTGCAGCACCCAGATCCAGCGGGTCTGGTCGGACCTGCGCAGCCCGCCGGTCCCGCGCATGGCCTGCGCCATCTCGTCGCCGGCGGCGACTCCGGCCGCGACGGCCGCACCGAACCCCGTCGAGCGGGGCATCGGCACCACCGACGGCGCGCCGAGGGTGGACGTCAGGACCTGCTCGGTGTCGTCGCGGCTGCCGGTGTCGACGGCGACGATGCGCTCGGGCATGCGGCGCAGCGCGGCCACCGCCTCGAGCGTGCGGTGGACGAACCGGTTGCCGTCGTGCGCGACGATCACGGCCGTGACGTCGTGCGTCAGCAGCTCTGTGGGGTCGACCGGCTCCGGTTCGCCGATGTCACTGGCGAACGCGTCAAGGGCGGCGTCGGCGCCGATGCCCGGGTCGGAGTAGACACTGGGCGTCGTGCTGCCGTTGTCGATTGCGGTCAAGGGGTCCGGTGCCATGCCTCGTCGTCGTTCCAGCGGTCGGTCTGCGAGCACACGGAGCTTGGCGGCCCCGGCCGAAGCGTGCCTCGGCCGGGCAACCCCGTACGCCAGCCGCCAACCTTACGCGCTGAACCTGAGAACGGCAGAGTTCAGCTTGGCGGCAACCGGCCGGGCGACCGTCACACCGCCCGCTTCTTGAGCTTCCGCCGTTCCCGCTCGGACAGCCCGCCCCAGATGCCGAACCGCTCGTCGTGCGCCAGCGCGTACTCCAGGCACTCAGCCTGGACTTCGCAACCGGTGCACACGCGCTTGGCCTCTCGGGTGGACCCGCCCTTTTCAGGGAAGAACGCCTCCGGATCAGTCTGGGCGCACAGCGCCCGCTCTTGCCAACTCATCTCTTCGGCTTCGCCCCAGAGCAGGTCGATCTCGTCCCACTCGGTCATGGCTCGCCTCCTTCGACCTGTTTCTCCGGCTCAGAGCCGGCCCCCGATGCGGTCCCGCGGTGGTCGAAGCCGCGGAACCACTGAACGACACGTTCGAAATTACATGAGTGCAATACGTGCGCGTCAAGCGGAACCGTGCTAAAGATCTCCGTTCATTTGCCGGCGCCCCGCCGAAACGGCGCGCCCCGCCCCTGGTGCTGACGCATCGTCACGACATCGTCGACGCTCTGTTACGACAGCCGTGGGGCGGTTCGGGCGGGAGCATAGGCGCTCCGCCGCGCGGCACGCCAGATGGCCGATCACCCGATGCACGACCGCCGAGCGCACCATCTCGTTGACGTCCGGGACGGCGCCTCGGTTCCGCGGTTCAGCCCCAGGAACGCGTGATCATGTCCTCCAGCGGTGTCTCGGGGACCGGGCGCGGGCGGGGCACCGTCGTGGCACCGGGTACGGTCGTGGCTGTGCTGAGGATCACCGCGCTGGCCGGCGGGATCGGGGGCTCCAGGTTCCTCCGGGGGCTGCTGCGGGCCGCGCCGGACGCAGAGGTCACGGTCATCGGGAACACCGCCGACGACATCACGCTGCACGGGCTGCACGTCAGCCCCGACCTCGACACCGTCATGTACACGCTCGGCGGCGGCATCGAGGAGTCCCAGGGCTGGGGCCGCGCCGGCGAGACGTTCGCCGTCGCGGAGGAGCTGGGGGCGTACGGGGCCGAGGCGCAGTGGTTCACGCTCGGCGACCGCGACCTCGCCACCCACCTCGTCCGCACGCAGATGCTCGCCGCCGGCTACCCGCTGTCCGCCGTCACCGAGGCCCTCTGCGACCGCTGGCAGCCCGGCGTCCGCCTGATCCCCATGACGGACGACCGGGTCGAGACGCACGTCGTGGTCGCGGCCGGGGACGACGACGGCGCCGAGCGCGCGATCCACTTCCAGGAGTGGTGGGTCCGCCTCCACGCGGAGGTCCCGGCCCGCCGCATCGTCCTCGTCGGCGCCGACCAGGCCAAGCCGGCCCCCGGCGTCCTCGACGCGATCGCCACCGCCGACGTCGTGCTGCTGCCGCCGTCGAACCCGGTGGTCAGCATCGGCCCGATCCTCGCCGTCCCCGGCATCCGCGACGCCGTCCGCGCCACGAAGGCGCCGAAAGTCGGGCTCTCACCGATCATCGGGGGATCACCGGTGAGAGGGATGGCCGACGCCGCGCTCAAGGCGATCGGGGTCCCGACGACGGCGGCCGGCGTGGCCGAGCTGTTCGCGGACCTGCTGGACGGCTGGCTGGTCGACACCGTCGATGCGGAGGCGACAGCCACGGTCGAAGCGGCCGGCGTGCGCTGCGTCGCCGTCCCCCTCTGGATGACCGGCCCGGACACGACCGCCGCCATGGCCCGTGCCGCGCTCGACCTCGCCGAGGAGGTGCGGGCCCGGTGAGCGCTCGCTACGAGGCGTTCGGGCTGCCCGGCATCCCCGAGGTCCGCCCCGGCGACGACCTGGTGGACGTCCTGGCGACGGCGCTCGCGCAGGCACCGCCCGGCGACGCGCTGCGCGACGGCGACATCGTCGTCGTCACGAGCAAGATCGTCAGCAAGGCCGAGGGCCGCGTCCGGACCGGCATCGACCGCGACGCGGCCATCGACGCCGAGGCGGTGCGGACGATCTCGGAGTGGACGACGCCGCGCGGGCGCACCCGCATCGTCGAGACCCGGCACGGCTTCGTCATGGCCGCCGCCGGCGTCGACGCGTCGAACGTCGAGGCCGGCTCGGTCGTCCTGCTGCCGGTCGACCCCGACGCGTCCGCCCGCGCCCTCCGCGACGGGCTGGCGCAGCGCTACGGCGTACGCGTCGGCATCGTCGTGACGGACACCGCGGGGCGGGTCTGGCGCAACGGCGTCGCCGACTTCGCCGTCGGCTCGGCCGGCATCCGCGCCGTCGACGACCTGCGCGGCAGCACCGACGCCTACGGCAACGACCTCGGCGTCACGATCGTCGCGCTGGCCGACGAGCTGGCGGCGGCGTCCGAGCTGGTCCGCGCGAAGCTGTCCGGCGTCCCCGTCGCCGTCGTGCGCGGGCTGCCGCACCTGCTGCTGGAGCCGGGCGAGGACGACCACGGCATCGCCGCGCTGATCCGCCCGAGCGCCGAGGACCGGTTCCGGCTCGGCACCCCGGAGGCGATGCGCGCCGCCGTCCAGACCCGGCGGACGGCGTCGTCGTTCACCCCGGCGCCGGTCGACCCGGGCGTGGTCCGGCAGGCGGTCGCGGCCGCGTTCTCCGCGCCGTGGCCGATCGACACGCCGCCGTGGCGGTTCGTGCTGCTGGAGTCGGCCGCGGCCCGCCGCCGGCTGGCGTCCGCGCTCGACGGGGCCGGGCTGCTGGACGCCGCCCCGTACGTCGTCGTCCCGTGCCTGGTCAACGGGTCCGACGCGCTGCTCGGGCTGGGCGCGGCGGTCGAGAACCTGCTGATCGCGCTCGGCGCCGAGGGCCTCGCGTCCGCCTGGCTGTTCCCCGACCCCGCCCTCTCGGCGGCGACGGCGGCGCTGGACCTCCCGGCCGGCTGGACGCCCATCGGCGCGGTCGCCATCGGCCACGCCGCCGAACCGTCCGCCGACCACCCGCCCGTCGACGTCGCCACCGTGACGGTGACGCTGTGACGGCGACGCTGTGACGTACCGGCCGCTGGCGTCCGAGCTGGAGACGGAGCGACTCTCGCTTCGCCCGCTCGTCCCGGCCGACGCCGCCGAATGGCACCTCGAGCTGCTCGGCGAGCGCGAGGACGGGACGACCCGCACCCTCGACGAGGACCGGCGACTGCTCGCGGACCTGCTGGCGTCGGAGGCCGCCAACGGCATCGGCTTCCGCACCATCAGGCGGAGGTCGGACGGCGAGCCGCTCGGCTACACCGGACTGCTGATCGGCCGCGCGTCGCTGGACGAGCCGGAGCTGGCCTACGAGCTGCTGCGGCGGCATCACGGGCAGGGCTACGCGACGGAGGCCGCGCGCGCCGTCGTCGACGCGGCCGCCGCGACCGGGCGGACGCGGTTGTGGTCGACGGTGGGGCCGTGGAACACGCCGTCCTTCCGGGTGCTGGAGAAGCTCGGCTTCCGCCGCGACCGCGTCGGGGCCGACGAGCGCAGCGAGTTCGTCTACCTGGTCCGCGACCTGCCCTGAGCGCCCGTCACATCGACCGGAAGTCGCGCACCGGCGCCCGCGGGCCGCGCCGCGGCGGGGTGGCGCCGGCCCGCAGCAGCAGGACGCACGCGCGGTGCCGGTGCCCGCGGTACGGCTCGAGCAGCTCCAGCATCAGCTCGTCGGAGCCGCGCCGCTCCCCCGTCAGCGCATACGCGACGGCGTGCGGCAGGCCGTAGTCGCCCACCGAGACCGCGTCGGCGTCGCCGAGTACGCGCTGGCGGACCTCGGCCGACGTCCAGACGCCGATGCCGGGAACGGCGCGCAGCCGCCGGTCGGCCTCGTCGGAGGCCAGGCCGGTGATCTCCTCCAGCCGGGCCACATGCCGCCCGGCCGTGACGATGGTGCGCGAGCGTTGCGGCCCGACGCCGGCACGGTGGTACTCCCACGACGGGATGCGCGCCCACGCGCCGGACGGCGGGACGACGCGCATGCGGTCGGGCGCGGGGCCGGGCGCCGGCTCGCCGAACCGGCGCAGCAGCCGCATCCAGCCGCGGTACGCCTCGGTGCCGGTGACCTTCTGCTCGAGGATCGCCGGCACCAGCGCCTCCATGACCAGCCCGGTGCGCCCGATCAGCGTGCCCGGGAACCGGCGGATCGCGTCGGCCAGCACCGGGTGCTCGGGCCGGAAGTCGTCGGGGTCGTCGGCGTCGCCGAGCCACAGCGGGACGGCGTCGAGCGCGGCCGCCGCGCCGGGACCCCACGCCGTCGCCGTCACCTCGCCTCCGGCCGCGCGCGCCACGCACACCGTGGCCGGCTCGCCGCCGGGCCGGCAGGTGCGCCACACCCGCCCGCGGGCGTCGACCTGGAAGGCGGGGTCGTACGGACCGCGCTGCTGCGCCCCGAGCGTTGCCAGGACGTCGACCGGGCGCCGCGGCCGCCACGTCCGCTCCATCACGTCACCCAGTGAAGCACGCACCACCGACAGCCGTTTGTCGCCGCAGCGGCAGGGGCTGAATACTCACCCCGTGGGGGACGCCGAGGACGCACCCGGCGAGCGGCTGGTCGCCGCCGTCCGCGACGACGTGGGTGCGCGGCTCGCCCTCGCGGCGGAGTTCTACGCACGGCGGCGCGGCATCCGGACGTACGGACGGGCCCAGCTCGCGTTCATGCGCTGGCAGGCGCGGCGCGGCGTCTTGGAGCCGGCGGGCAGTCCGTGGTGGCGCGCCGTCAACGAGGGCCTGCTGCGCCACGCGTTCGAGGCGGCAGCGCTGCTCGACGCGGGCCGGTCCGCGGACGCCGGCCGCCCGGCCGTCGCCCCGTGGGTGCGGTTCCTCGAGCGGCCGTCGCCGAGCCGGTGGTACCGCGCCCACAACGGCAGCATCGTGGCCGGGTACTTCGAGCACCGCGAGCTGGCCGCCGGCGAGCACGAGGTCGAGCGGTTCTTCATGGACGTCGCGCTGCTGCGGGTGTTCTTCGCGCACGCCCTGGTCGCCGCGCCGCGGACGGCGCTCGGCCGGTTCTGGCCCGCCGCCACAGTGCTGGGCGACCCCCGCCGGCGCGGGACGGGGTGGTTCCTGTCGCTGCGCAACATCCTGCCGGACTGGTATCCGCTGGACGACCTGACCATCGACGAGGTGCTGCGGGGCGAGAACCGGTTCGGCCGGCACGTCGACTACGGCGTGATCGTGCCGCGGCTGGACCGGCTCTACGCGTTCGCGGCCGCCGAGCTGGGCGACCCGCGGATCGTCGGGCTGCTGCGCGGCGGCGGGCCGTGCTACGCCTGGCCGGCCGACCGGGACGAGGTGTGGCGGCCGGTCGGCTGGACGGTCCGGCTGGTCGGGCGGATCACCGGCTAGAACCGCTAGGACCGCGGCTGGCCTGCGATTTCGGCTCCGCCCCGTTGTCTGAGCAGCACACCGCCGTCGCCGTAGGCTGGGCGCATGAGTGAGACCCCGGCAGAGCTGCTACGTACCACGGTCCGGCACGACGGTGCGCGGCCGTTCCTCACGTTCTACGACGACGCCACCGGCGAGCGCGTCGAGCTGTCCACCACCACGTTCGACAACTGGGTCGCCAAGACCGCCGGGTTCCTCACCGGCGGGCTGAGCGCCGAGCCCGGCGAACGGGTCGCGCTGCGGCTGCCGGCGCACTGGCAGGCGCTGGCCTGGGCGGCCGCCTGCTGGTCGGCCGGCGTCTGCGTGGTGCTGGGCGACGAGGACGACGTCGAGGTCGCGGTCGTCGGCCCGGACGGCGTGGCGGCCGCGGCGGACGCGGCCGGCAGCGCGCCCGAGGTGGTCGGGCTCGCGCTGCGCCCGCTGGGCGGCCGGTTCACCGAGCCGCTGCCGCCCGGCGTCACCGACTACGCCGTCGAGGTGCCCGGCTACCCCGACCGCTTCGCCCCACTCGCCCCGCCCGACGACGCCGAGCCGGCGCTCGAGCGGGCCGGCGTCGTGCACACCCTCGGCGGGCTGGCCGACCACGCCCGGCAGCGGGCTGAGCAGCTCGGCGCCGGTCCCGGCGGCCGGCTCCTGGTCGCCACCGACGACCTCGGCACCGCCCTGGTCGACGCGCTGCTGGTGCCGCTGGTGGTCGGCGGGTCGGCGGTGCTCGTCCGGCACGAGGACCCGGCCGGCCGCTCCGCCCGCACCGCCACCGAACGCGTCACGGCGACGGCGGCCGCCTGACGCCGCGCGCGGGACCGGAGGTCGCGCGGGGCACGAGGAGGGGGCGGTGGGTGCGGAGCCGGCGTCAAGAGCGCACGCGGCATGCTTCACCGCCGCGAAGCGGAGCCGGCGCAGCACCCACCGCCCCCTCCGACCCCGGCGCACAACACCGAGCCACGCATAGCACCCGCTAGCCCGCCGCGGGGCCGGAGGTCGCGCGGGGCACGAGGGTCAGCGGCAGCCGCCGGCTGGCGATCGGCTCGCCTGGGGCGGCCAGCATCCGGCGCAGCGTCCGTAGCGCCAGCCGGCCGGACTCCTCGAACGGGTGCCTGACGGTGCTCAGCCCGAGCGCCTCGGCGACCGGGTCGTCGTCGAAGCCGAGGACCGAGACGTCGCCCGGCACGTCCACCCCGCGCGAGCGCAGCTCCGCCAGCGCGCCCAGCGCCACCAGGTCGCGGCAGCCCACCACCGCCGTCACCCGGTCCCGCAGCGCGTCGTCCGACCACAGCCGGGACACCGCGGCGGCACCGGCCGCCGTCCCGCGCGGCACGGTGATCTCCACGACAGAGTCCTCGCCGAGCACGGAGCGCAGCCCGGCCAGCCGCAGCACCGGCGGCGACTGGAACGGGTAGGTCTCGACCTCGTTGAGGAACGCGACCGTCCGGTGCCCCAGCGCGGCCAGGTGCTCGGCCACCAGCCGGCCGCCCTCGTGGTCGTCGACGCAGATGTCGGGCAGGCCGGGGTAGCGGGTGTCCAGCAGCACCGTGGGCAGCCGCTGCCGCAGCCGCTCGCCGATCTTCTCGTCCAGCGGCACGCCGAGGTTCAGCAGCCCGTCGACGTGGCCGCGGACCGGGATGTTCGCCAGCACCGGCGACGCCGACACCGCGATGTCCGCGCAGTCGCTGACCACCAGCTGCTCGCCGCGGTCGCCGAGCTCGTCGAAGACGCCGGCCAGCCGCCGCGAGAAGCTCGGGTAGGACGTGAACGGCGCGACCGCGGCGATGCGGTGCACGCCCTTGCGGGCCCGGACGACGGCGCGCTCCTTGGGCACGAAGCCGAGGTCGTCGGCCACCTGCAGCACGCGGTCCAGCGTCGACAGCTTGAGCCGCGCCGGATGGTTGAGCGCCAGCGACACCGTCGAGATGCTCACCTGCGCCTGCTCGGCGACGTCGTAGATGGTCACGTCCTTCACGGCACCGAGCCTAGGTTATCGAAGTGCTTTATCGAAGTGCTTGACAAAATCCGCGAACCGGACGACGGTAGGCCGGGTCGCCGACCACCGACACCGAGGTCGAGGAGAGCGCCATGACGACACGCCGCACCGCCACCCGCCCCCGCCCCCGCCCCAAGCACCGCGCCAGCCTGCTCGGCGCCCTGACGCTCGTCGCCCTGACGGCGGCCGCCTGCGGCTCGCCGGGCACGGACGCGCCGGAGTCGGCGCCGGACGAGGCGAGCACCGACCTCGGCGACGAGCCGGTCGTCGTCGACATCACCATGGACACGACCCAGGTCGAGAGCCTGCGCCCGCTCACCGACGCGTTCACCGCGGAGCACCCGAACGTCACGTTCGAGATCACCGGCGAGCAGTTCGACGCGCTGCAGCAGAACGCGCCCCGGCTGATGACCGGCGCCGCCCCGCCGGACCTGATCAGCCTGCCGACGCCCGGCAACACCGTCGAGGACGGGCTGGTCCGCAACCTCGACGTCTACGCCGAGGCGTACGGCTGGACCGACTTCCCCGCGTCGCAGCTGAACCAGTGGCGCATCGACGCCGACGGCACCCGCGGCACCGGCTCGCTGTACGGGATGGGCATCGGGTTCACGCTGACCGGCGTCTACTACAACAAGACGCTGGCCGCGCAGGCCGGCATCGACGGCCCGCCGGCCACGCTGGCCGACTTCGAACGCGACCTCGCCGCTGCGGCGACCACCGGCGTGACGCCGCTGATCACGTCGGGCAAGGACGGCCTGGTGTTCTTCCCGTACCAGTCCCTGCTGCTGGCCCAGGGCACCGCGGCACCCGTCACCGAGTGGGTGTTCAACGCGCCCGACGCGAGCATCGACACTCCCGAGGCGGTCGAGGCGGCGCGGACGCTGCAGGACTGGGCCGCGGCCGGCTACCTGGCGCCGGACGTCGCCGCGATCGACGCCAGCACCGCCGTCGCGCAGTTCGCGGCCGGCGAGGGCGTCTACTTCGTCAGCGGCAACTGGCAGGCCGCCACGCTGGGCGAGCAGCTCGGCGACGACGTCGGGTTCTTCCTGTTCCCGGCCGCCGACGACCATCCGCGGGCGGCGATGTCGGACCCGGCGAACTTCGTCATCCCGGCCGAGGCCGAGGACGCCGACGCCGCGGCCGCGTTCCTGGACTTCACCTTCTCCGACCAGGGCCGCGAGCTGGTCGTGGCCAACCAGGGCCTGGCGCCCGGCGGCCCCGCGGACGCGCCCGTCCCGGCGTCGACCGTCCCCGTCGTCTCCGACGCGCTGCAGGCGTTCACCGACCTCGGCCGCGACGACGGCATCGTCCCGTTCGTGGGCAACGCGACCGCGTCGTTCTTCTCCGCGACGCTGACGCCGCAGCTGCAGCTGCTGCTGGCCGGCCGGGTCACGCCCGAGGACTTCGCCGCCACGCTCCAGGCCGACTACGAGAGCCAGCTCGGCCGGTGACGGCGGCGGCGAGGCGCCGGCCCGGCGCGTCCGGCTGGTGGTGGGTGCTGCCGGCGCTGCTGCTGTACGGCGGCTTCGTGCTCTACCCGCTGAGCCAGACGGTGCGCTACTCGTTCTACGACTGGGACGGGTTCGGCCCGGCGACCTGGGTCGGCCTGGACAACTACCGGTCGGTGGCGACGGACGAGCGGCTGCTGGACTCGCTGGGCCACTCGCTGGTGCTGATCGCGTTCTTCACGCTGCTGCCGATCGCGCTCGGCCTGGCGCTGGCCGCCGTCGTCGCCGACCTGCGCTCGGCGGGCGCTCGGGCGGCCGCCCGAGCGGTGCTGTTCCTGCCGCAGGTGGTGCCGCTGGCCGGCGCCGCCATCGCGTGGTCGTGGATGTACTCGCCCGACGGCGTGGTGAACCAGCTACTGCGCCTGGCCGGGCTGGACGCGCTGGCCCGGCCCTGGCTGGCCGACTTCCACACCGCGCTGCCCGCGGTCGGCCTGATCGGCGCGTGGGTGGCCACCGGCCTGTGCACGCTGCTGTTCACCGCCGGACTGCTGCGGATCGACCCGGCGCTCTACGAGGCTGCCGCCTTGGACGGCGCCGGCCGGGTCCGCCGGTTCACCGCGATCACGCTGCCGTCGCTGCGCCGCGAGATCGTCGTGGCCGCGACCATCCTCACCATCGCGGCGCTGGCCAGCTTCGACATCGTCTACGTCGCCACCGCGGGCGGCCCCGGCTACTCGACGATGGTGCCCGGCGTGCTGATCTTCCGGCTGGTCTTCACCGAGCAGGCGGTCGGGCTGGCGTCGGCGCTGGCGGTGGTGCTGGTCGTGCTGGTGCTGGCGATCATCGCGCCGTTGCAGCGGCTGGGGCGCGAGCGGTGAGGCGGCGCAGCCCCGCGGGCGTCCTGCTGCTCGCGCTGGCCGCCGTCGGCACCGTCCTGCCGCTGGTCAGCATGGCCCTGACGGCGTTGCAGCCGCGCGGCTCCAGCCCGGCCGGTCTGAGCCTGCCGTCCGACCCGCAGTGGGGCAACTTCGCCGCCGCCTGGGACGCCGCCGTCATGGGCGAGCTGCTGGCGTCCAGCTCGCTGATCGTGCTGGTCGTCGTGCCGGCGGCGCTGCTGGTGGCGACGCTGGCCGGGTACGGGCTGGCGCTGGTGCCGTTCCGCGGCTCCCGGCTCGTGTACGCGGCGTTCCTGGCCGGCCTCGCACTGCCGTACGAGGCGCTGATCGCCCCGCTCTACCTGCAGCTGGGCGACCTCGGCCTGCTGAACACCCGGTGGGCGATCATCCTGCCGCTGACCGCGTTGTTCCTGCCGTTCAGCATCTTCTGGATGCGCGCGCACTTCCTGGGGCTGCCGGCCGAGCTGCTCGACTCCGCCCGGGTCGACGGCGCGAGCATGCGGCAGGCGTTCCGGCACGTCATGCTGCCACTGGCGGCGCCGGCGTGGTCGGCGCTGGCGATCCTGCTGTTCCTGTGGACGTGGAACCAGTTCCTGCTCGCGGTGACGCTGGTCGACGACCCGACGCGGCGGACGATGGCCGGTGCGCTCGGCGCCTTCCAGGGCCAGTACGGCACCGACATCGTGCTGCTGTGCGCCGGGTCGCTGCTCATCGTCGTCCCGACCATCGTGGTGTTCCTCGTGTTCCAGCGCGGCTTCGTCGCCGCCATCCTCCAGGGAGCGGGCCGATGATCGACGGACACTGGGCGCCGGACTACGCGCCGGTCGCGCGGACTCTGGCCGACCTGCTCGCCGAGGACCCGGCCGCGGGCGCCGCCGTCGCGGTGTACGTCGACGGACGGCCGGTGGTGGACGTGTGGGGCGGCCGGGCCGACCCGCGCACCGGCGCCCGCTGGGCCGCGGACACCCTCGCCGCCACGTTCTCCTGCACGAAGGGCCTGCTGGCGGCGTGCGCCGTCCGGGCCGCCCAGGACGGCGCGCTCGACCTCGACGCGCCGGTGGCCGCGTACTGGCCGGCGTTCGCCGCGCACGGCAAGGCGGCGGTGACGACGCGCATGGTGCTGTCGCACTCGGCCGGGCTGCCCGCACTGGACGCCGACCTCACCCGCGCCGACGCGCTGGCCGGGACGCCGGTCGTCGAGGCGCTGGAGCGGCAGCGGCCGCTGTGGCCGCCCGGCAGCGGGCACGCCTATCACGCCATGACGTACGGCTGGCTGGTCGCGGAGATCCTGCGCCGCGCCACCGGAGCACCGCTGGCCGAGCACCTCGCCCGGCTGGCCGGCAGGCCCGACCTGCTGCTCGGCGTCACGGCCACGGACGCCGCGCGGGTGGCGCCGGCCGGCTGGGACCGGGCCCGCTCGCGGCTGACGTTCCCCGCCGACGCGCCGTCGACACCCTGGCGGCGGCGGACCGTGACCCGCGCGATCACCCTCGGCCGCGCGTTCACCCCCGAGCTGGTCGGCGACGGCACCGGGCTCGACGACCCCGCCGTCCTGGCCGCCGGGCTGCCCGCCGTCGGCGTCGTCGCGACGGCCCGGGCGCTGGCCCGCACCTGGTCGCGCGTCGTCACGGAGACCGACGGCGCGCCCGCGCTGCTGCGCCCGGAGGCCGTCCGCGACGCGACCCGGGTCCTGGCCGAGGGGCCGGGCGTGCTGGACCTGCCGCCGCCGCACGCCCGCTGGGCCACCGGGTTCATGCTGCGCTCGCCGATCGCGCCGATGCTGGCCGAGTCCTCCTTCGGCCACGACGGCGCCGGCGGCCAGCTGGCCTTCGCCGACCCCGTCGCCCGGGTCGGGTTCGCCTACCTGACCAACCGGCTGCGCAACCACGACGACGACCGGGCGGAGCGCCTCGTCGGTTCGCTCCGCTCGGTCGTCGACGGCCGGACGTCAGTCAGCTGAACGCTGCGCCTGAGCGCGCAGTTCGGCCCGCTGCCGGTCGCTCAGCGGCTTGACGTCGTCGCAGTAGATGGTGCCGTTCACGATGAGGTCGCCCTCGATGTAGACCGGACCGGACAGGTAGACCGAGCCGATGGCGTAGAGCGCGCTGCTCCACTCGGTCTCGGTCTCGTCCGTGAAGCCGTAGGCGTAGATCGCCGGATCGTGGCCGCCGTAGGTCGTAGCGATGATCGCCGGCGTCGCCGAACCGGTCGCGACCACGGCGCCGCCGATGCCCATCATGTGCTCGTCGTTGGTGTTCACGGCCCGGATCGCCGCGTTCATCGCGTCACCGGTCGAGGCGACCAGGCCGTCGCCCTCGCCGCGATGCTGCACGCCGAGCGTCGCCGCGCCGGAGGAGCGGACGGTCGTCGTGGCGCTGCCGGACGTGTTCACGCGGCCGAGGCGGACGGGGTCGCCGGGGGCGGCCTGCGCGGATGAGGCGGCGGCCACGCCGGCCACGGTCGCGACGGCGCCACCGGCCAGCACGCCGGCGCCCCGGAGCAGGCGCCGGCGGCTGGAGCGGTCGTCGGCCGCGGACGGGGTCTCGGGTTCCATCATGAAGTGCTCCCAGGTCGGGCTGGATGAATCGGGCAAACACGGCCGTGTTGCCCAGTAGACGCCCGACCCGCAAGCGAGGTTGCCCGGATGCGCGGCCCGAATCGGCCTGGGCCCGCGGGTGTGGCACGATCTGGAACCATGCCCGCTCCCGGCACCCGCACTGTCGACGTCCTGGACGTCTCGGACCTCCGCTTCCCCGGCGGCACCTCGCACAGCATCGCCGAGGAGATCACGGCGCAGGCCCGGTCCGGGTACAGCACCGGCCTGATCAGCCTGAACGGGCCGCTCGTCGCCAAGGTGTCCCCGGTGAACCGGCTCATCCGCGCGGCGGTCGAGGACGGCCGCGCCCGGCTGCTGGTCGGCCGGGCTCCGGTGCGGGCGAAGGTCGTCGTGGTGCGGCACCCGGCGGTCCTGCAGCACGCCGCGGAGCAGCTGCCGCCGGTCGAGGCCGACCATGTCGTCATCGTCGCCAACGCCGCGCCCTACGACATCGACGGGCACGAGCACTACCGGCCCGAGGCGGTGCACGAGATCGCCAAGCACCGGTTCGGCCGCGAGCCGCTCTGGGCGCCGATCGGCCCGCTGGTGCGGCAGGCCATCGCCGGCCGGGTGCCGGCGGAGTCGCTGGCCGAAACCGACTGGGTCAACATCATCGACGTCGACGCCTGGGCCGTCGACCGGCCGGGCCGGGCGGCCGGAGCGCGCCCCGTCATCGGGCGGCACAGCCGGTCGTCGCCGCAGAAGTGGCCCGCCGACGCCGCCACGCTGCACGCCGTCTACCCGGTCGACGGGACGTGGACGGTGCGCGTGCTCGGCGGCGCGGGGCCGGTGGAGCACCTGCTCGGCGACCTGCCGGAGAGCTGGGAGGTGTTCCCGTTCGGCGCGATGCCGCCGCGCGACTTCCTGGCCTCGCTCGACTTCTTCGTCTACTTCCACAACCCGCGCTGGGTCGAGGCGTTCGGCCGGACCATCCTGGAGGCGCTGGCCACCGGCGTCCCGGCCGTCCTGCCGCCGCACTTCGAGCCGGTCTTCGGCGACGCCGCCGTCTACGCCGAGCCGCACGACGTCCGCCGCGTCGTCGAGACCCTCTACGCCGACCGCGCCGCCTACGACGCGCAGGTCGAGCGGGCCCGGACGACGGCGCGCGAGCGGTACGGCCACGAGGCGCACGTCGCGCGGCTGGCGGCGCTGATCGGGCCGCCCAGCACGACGCCGGCGCCGTCCACCCCCACCCCGGCCGCCCCCGCGACGACGAGCGACGAGCGGCCGCCGCGGGCGCTGTTCGTCAGCAGCAACGGCGCCGGCATGGGCCACCTCACCCGGCTGCTGGCGTACGCGCAGCGGTGCGCGCCCGCGCTGGAGCCGCACTTCTTCTCGCTGTCGCAGGCCGCGCCGGTGGTCGGGCGGTTCGGGCACCCGTACGAGTACGTGCCGTCGGCGTCCGCGACCGGGCTGGAGCCGGCCCGCTGGCACGCGTACTTCGCCGCCCGGCTGTCGGCCACCATCGAGCGCATCCACCCGTCGGTCGTCGTCTTCGACGGCACCTGGCCGTACGAGGGGCTCGGTCTGGTCCGCCGGGCCTACCCGGGCATCCGCTGGGTGTGGTCGCGACGAGGAATGTGGCGGGCCGGAATGAACCGCGACCAGCTGGCGAAATCGAGCTGGTTCGACCTCGTCATCGAGCCGGGCGAGTTCGCCGGACCGGCCGACCAGGGCGTCACCGCGCAGGCCCAGGCGACCCGCGTCGGCCCCGTCACCCTGCTCGACCGCGACGACCTCGACACCCGCGCCGCGGCCCGCTCGTTCCTCGGCCTGGACCCGGCCGCGCCGCTCGCGCTGGTCTCGCTCGGCGCGGGCAACATCAACGACACCAGCGGCGACCTCGGAGCCGTCGTCGCCGCGCTGCGCGACCTGGGCGTCGAGGTGTGCGTGACGCAGCCGGAGATCGCGACCGGCCAGGGCCGCCTCGACGACGTCCACGTGGTGCGCGACTTCCCGCTGTCACGCCGCTACCGCGCGTTCGACCTCGCCGTCAGCGCGACCGGCTACAACAGCTTCCACGAACTGCTCCGGTTCGGCGTCCCGACGCTGTTCGTGCCGAACCGGTCCACCGCGCTGGACGACCAGGAGGCGCGCGGCCGCTACGCCGCGGCGCAGGGCTGGGCGCATACGCTCGAGGTGGTCACCGTCGACCAGGCGACGCCGCTGCTGGCCGACCTGCTGGAGCGGGGCGAGCCGATGGTGAAGCACGTCTCCGACGCCGACCCCGGCAACGGCGCCGTCGGGGCCGCCCGCGTCCTCACCGGCCTCGTCGTCGAAGGGCAGGTCTGACCATGGCCGACCGCCGCAAGCCGCGCCGCGTCATGCGCCACATGCGCCGCATCCCCGGCTACCGGTACGCCCGGCGCACCGTCGTCCCGCGCATCCGCGACAGCGCCACCGCCCGCGCCGTCGTGCACCGGCTGTTCGCCGTCGACTCCAAGCAGCACACGCCGCTCGACGTCACCGCCGGCCGGCTGCTGGCCGGCGTCGGCACCGGGCGGCTGCCGGTCGTCGTGGTGCTGCTCCTGGGCGCGCCCGCGGAGCGGGTCAGGGAGATCGTCGACGAGATCGCCGAACTGCAGGTGCTGACAGCCGGGTTCCGGCCGGTGATCGTCATGGACGTGCCCGAGCTGGCCGCGGCCCGCGCCTACGGGTACCCGGCGGAGCTGCTGCTGCCGGCCGGCGACTGGCCGTACGAGGGTCAGTCGTGGGACGACTACGTGCGCACGACGCTGAGCACCGTCTTCGCGACCTACCGCAGCACCGCGTCGGTGGTGGTCGGCCCGGACGGGCTCGGCCGGACCGAGCGGCTGCTGCTGGCCGCGCTCGCCCCGCGGACCTGAGCCGGAGGCGTCAACTGGGCGTCAGCGGGTCTCGAGGTCCATGCGCATGGCCCGCGCCGCGCCCTCGGAGACCTCGGGGTCGAGCGTGCCGATCTTCTCCTCGACGTCGCCGACCAGCTCGGACAGCGCGGTCTTCAGCGGCTGCGCGTTGGGCGCGAGGTAGTCGTCGTGGATCTGCCGGGCCTTGACGCCGGTCCATGCCGGGCCGGGGCCGATGGACCCCGCGGGCGCGTCCATGTTCGGCGTCTCGGCGACGGCGTTGGACGTGCGGGTCTTCAGACTCTCCATGGCGGAGATGAACGGGTTGGGGACCATCCGGTCGTTCGCCATCACACCCTACTTCCTGTTCGGTCACGCTGCGCGTGAGGCTAGCATGGCGGCTGCGAACGCCAGCCGACGATGGAGATGGACACGTGCGGACCAGCAGAGCGGTCATCGGAGTCATCCTCGCATTGACCGCGGTGACCGCATGTACCTCTGACGACGACGGCGGCGACGGCGTCGAGGTCGAGCTGGTGGCCGGCGGCGGCGACTCACCACTGGCCGCTGAGCCGGCCGCCGGGCGGGACATACGCCTCGACGGGCAGGTCACAGCGCTCACCTCGGGGCCAGACGGCTCGGTGTGGGCCGTCGCCGGCGGCGACACTCTGGTCGAGATCACCGCTGACGGTGACGTGCGCTCCCTCGAGCCGGAGTTGCCTGCCGGTGCCACGGCCGTCACCGACCTTGCTGTCGGCCCGGACGGCACCGTGTACGCCGTTGCCGACGGTGCGTCCGACGCGTCCGTCTTCGTACTCGACAGCGACACCCTCCAGGCGGCGCTCGGTGTCCCCGCGCCGCCTGAGGAGCTGTCCGCCCGTACGCCGGTGTCACCCGACGGAACCCCCGCCGAGGAGGCTCGGCTCGGCCAGGTCGTGGACATCGCCGCGGACGCCGACGGCCGGTTGCTGTTCGCCGAGTCACTGCTGGCCGAGGGCGGGGGCCTGACGGGTGCCTCTATGGTCCGGACGGTCGAGGACGGTGTCCTCGTCACCCTCGCAGGTCAACCCTGGGAGGACCCGACCACCGCACCCGAGACCGACCAGATCCCGGTCACCGCATTCCCGGACGGATCCGCCGCCACGGAGATCGACCTGCTGGGCCCGATCGCGCTGGCCGGTGGGCCTGACGGCGACGTCCTCGTCCGCACCGGGTGGTCCGTGCTGTCGATCGCCGACGACGGGACAGCCGGCGTCGTCCTCGGAGCCGACACCAGCGATGACACCCTGCCGGTGGTCACCTCGGACGGACCGTTCGCCGAGACCGTCGGCGCGACCTCCATCGGTTACCGGGCGATCCTGGATCCCAAGACCTTCTCCGTGACGGGGGATGGCGCCATCGCGACCGGTGCCATCGGCAACCTGGAGAGCCTCACCGAGGACGACCACGCACCGTACGAGTGGGTGGTCACCGACGGAAGCGAGCGCGCCCAGGCGATCGCCGACTCCCGAGCGAGCAACACCGAGACGCACTCCACCGTCGTCGTCACGCCCGGCGGGGAGGTCGCCACAGCCGACATCGCCAGCGATGATGCGGCATGGTACGGCGACGGCCGGCTCGCGGCCGCGGTCTACGACGATGAGTCCGACGAGTCGATCATCGTTGCCATCGAGATACCGGACGACATCGCGTCCTGACCTGCCGAATGCGCTGACGGCGGCAACCCGGCCACTCGGGTGGCCGCCGTCAGTGCCTCACCGTCGATCAGGACGAGTGGACCTCGGGCTGGAAGAGCGGGTCGGTGATCATCTGGACGGCCGGGTCCTGCAACCAGGCGTTGTAGGCCTCCAGGGCAGCCGGGTCTTCGCGGATCTGGTCCAGCGGCAGGATGTTGCCGGAGTCGTCGCGGAAGCTGGCACCGTAGCTCTCCTCGTAGAACTGCGGGTCGCCGTCCCAGGTAACGGTGCCGTCGTTGTATCCGGGGTCGATCGGGAAGCGGTCATCGTTGGCGAGCCGGTTGGCGTACTCCATCCAGGTGTTGCGGTCACCGAACCAGTCGGTGTCCATCTCCTGGACCTCCTCCTCGGTCATGCTGCCCCACCAGTCCTTGATCATGTCGCCGATCAATGTCTGGGCAATGTCCTTCGGCATGGAGGTCAGGCTCTCGGCGGTACCCTTCGGGTCGAAGGCGGCACCGATGAGGAAGTCGACGACGCCGTTACGGAACTCCTCGCGCTCCTGGGCGCTGGCGTCGCGTTCACTGAGTACCTGCTCCCAGTTCGACACGAACAGGTTGCCGAGCCGTCGGTTGACGTAGGCGTCCCAGCCGGTCGCGTGCGCGGTGTCGGAGTCGTCCTCGTCGTAGCCCTCGACCCGGTGGTCGCGCATGTCGCCGATCTGGGTCTGGAACAGCATGAACATGTCGGCCGAGCCCTCCTCCGAGCGCATGACCTCCATGATGAACGCCTCCCAGTTGGCCGTGTCCACCTCGATGCCGTCGCGGCCGGGGTTGTCGGTGACCCCAGCTGGTGTGGAGAAGCTGTACATGAAGTCGTCCCAGTACTCCTCCGTGATGTTCGAGAAGACCCCACGCATGTGTTCGTTGAACTCCCAGGCCTCACCCTCGGGCTGCTCACCCACCTGGTTGATCAGCCAGGCGGCGTTCTGCTCGGCCAGATTCGGCAGGTCCTCGTCGTAGAGACCCAACCGGGCGTACACCGGGCCGGCGTCCACCGTGGCGGCCTGCAGGAACGCCGCGAACTCCTCCTCGGACTCGTAGTCCCCGAACCTCGCGGAATCCCACACATCGTCACGATGCTCGGCCATGAACTCCGCACTGGCCCGCGGGCTCCGCGCCAGCCCGGCAAACACGAGCGACCGCCAGTCGCCGCTCAGCATGCCCGTGACGTCGGAGTCACCGGACATCGCCACATCGGCGACCGAGGTGAGGGCCTCGTGGTTCCAGCTCCCGTGCTGCAGCAGCGGAAGGAAGTCCTGCATGGCGGTGATCGACGGGCCGGGAAGCTCCATGTCGCGCAGGGCGTCGTTCATGCCCCGGAAGAACTCGGCGTCGTAGTCGATGCGGAAGCTGGCGGTGGCGAAGACCTCCGCGACCGCCAGTTGCGGCTCCTCGTTGGGGTCCTCGCCGCCGCCGCCCCCGGCCTGGATGCGCGCATCAGAGATCAGCAGGGCGCGCGAGGCGGGGCTGAGGCCGTTGATGAAGGCCTCGGCGAAGTCGGGGTCGTGGCCGTACTGCTCGAGCTGCTCGTAGACCTCCGGCGGGATGTCGCCCCCGCTCTCGTTGACCTGGGTGGCGAGGTCACTGCCGGCGCCCTGGGCCTCCTCGACGGAGCCGAAGTCGTCGTTGAGGATGTCGGTGCCCTGGACGGTCAGGACGCCGTCGCCGGCCCAGCCGTTGGTCTGCTGCTCGGCCAGCAACTGCACGGCCAGACTGTGCCGGCGGCGCATGTCGGGCGTGATGCTCTCGAGGTCGGACTTCGCCTCCATGAGCTTGTTGAAGTTGGTCTTGTCGACGCCGAAGTACCCGAAATCGGACTCCAGACCGGTGATCTTGTCGGTCAACCCGGTCAGCGTCGCCGCGAGGTCGTCGACCGCCTGCCCCAGGGCGTCGACGTCGATGGACGTGTACTCGCCGCCCTCGTCCGGTATCCCCATCACATGCTCCTCTGTCGTCAGTGGACAGGGCCTCCCGACACGTGTCTGGACGTGTCGTGGTCATCCGTGCCCTCGCAGACCGACGAGCCCCAGCAAGCAGGACTCTAGCGGAGCAATTCAACGACCGCGCCCCGACGGGTCGGCACCGCGACTCCCAGGCAGGCCGACGGTCACATGGCCGCCAGCAGCGCCTCGTCCAGTCTCGGCGTCAACGACTCGACATACGTAGCGGTGAGGTGCGATCCGCGCCGGTAGACCAGCGTCTCGCCGATGACGGCCGGGCACTGGTCACCTGGGCAGATGAAGTCGCGTAGGTCCACAGCGCCCACGCCGTCGAGTCCGTCCAGCGCCTCCTGCTGCGGCGGCGCCCCGCTCGCGCGCACCCCGTCGGCGCGCGGGAAGGCGCACTCCCGCAGGTCCTCCGGGTGGGTGGCGACGCACTCCATGACGTCGCCCTGCGGATTCGGGTTGTCGAGCATGACGACGACGTCGCGGCCGGCCGCCTCCAGGCCCGACCACACGCCACTCAGGTCGGTGGCCATCCGCTCGGCCCGCACGACCTCCGGCTCGTCGCCGGCGGCATAGCCGGCCACCTGCGACGTCAGCACGTAGTCGATGGAGTCGTCGGTACGCAGGCGGTCCAGCCGGGCGTCGTTGTACTCGGCGCACCACTCGTTCGGCTCGCCGTCGTAGGCGACGTCGACCGTGGTCAGCGGGCAGGTGCTCTTGAGGTACGTGACGAGCCGCCAGCCGCGCTCCGCGGCGACCCGCTCGAGCGCCGGGAGCCACTGGTGCATCTTCGAGTCGCCGACGACGGCGATGGTCACGGCGGCGTCGGGCGGCCCGAACGTGCACGACTCCAACTCGGTGCCGTCGATGTCGCTGATGCACAGCTCGCCGTCCAGCATCGCCATGTCGTCGGGCGCGGCGAGCACGTCCGGGACCATCGAGTCGACGGCGTCGGCGGGCCGGCCGTCCGGATCGGAACCGGGGTCGTCGCTCAGCGCCGCGGCACCGGGCGCGTCGGTGTTCCCGGTGTACACCGGCCGCGGTATCGCGAGCGCGACGACCAGGGCGGCGGCCACACCGGCGGCGGTGCACGCCACGCCCAGCACGCCGGCCCACGACGGCCGCCGCGCGAAGACGCCGGCGTGGTGGACGGGCGCCTCGACCAGCCGGTACGTGAGCCACGCCGGGACGAGGGAGAAGACCACGACCGCCAGCCCGGCGGCGGTGGTCAGGGTGCCGTCGTCGCCGCCCCAGAGCACCGCGGCGCCCACGAGCAACGGCCAGTGCCACAGGTACAGCGAATACGACAGTGTGCCGACGCCGCGCATCGGCGCGACGCCCAGGAGGCGTGCGCTCGCGCTGCGCCGGCCGGCACCGCCGGCGACGATCACCGCGGCGGCGCCGAGCACCGGCACCAGGGCGGCGCTGCCCGGGAACGGCGTCGCGGCGTCGAACCGGACCGCGGCGTACCCGATGGCGACGAGGCCGGCCAGGCCCAGGACGTGCGCGGCCCAGCCGGGCAGGCGGTCCAGCCGGTGCGCCACCACCGCCAGCGCGGCACCCGCGGCCAGCTCCCAGAGCCGCGTCGTCGAGACGAAGTATGCCTGACCCGGGTTCGCCTCGGTGAACCACAGCGACCACGCCAGCGACGGCAGCCCGATCGCCGCGATGCCCGCCAGCATGACGGCGTCCAGCCGCCAGCCGCGCCGCCTGCGCACCCAGGCCAGCAGCACCAGCAGCACCGGCCAGACGAGGTAGAACTGCTCCTCGACGGCCAGCGACCAGAAGTGCTGCACCGGGCTCGGCGCGTCGTTCGCCAGGTAGTCGACCGACTGCCCGGCCAGCCGCCAGTTCACGACGTAGAGCGCGCTGGCGCCGATGTCCCATGCGGTGGACGCCCACCGGGTGACCGGCAGCACGGCGATCGTCATGGCGGCGACCGCGCCCAGCACCACGGCGGTGGCGGGCAGCAGCCGGCGGGCCCGGCGGGCCCAGAACCGGCCGAGACCGAGACGTCCGGTCTGCTCGATCTCGCGGTGGATCAGCCCGGTGATGAGGAACCCGGAGATGACGAAGAAGACGTCGACCCCGACGTAGCCACCGGCCAGGAACGGCACGCCCGCGTGGAAGCCGAGCACCGAGAGCACCGCGACGGCGCGCAGGCCCTGGATGTCGCCGCGGAAGCGCAGGCGAGACGACGACAACGGCAAGCCCTGGGCGGTGACCGTGCGTGACGATGGCGCGACTGTGCTCGTGTGGTGCATCGGGACCGGGAATCCGTCTGGACGGCGAGCAGCAACGCTGCGGGACCGCCACAGTCTAACGAAGTCGAGGACTCGCTCAGTGCCGGCGCGGGCGCACCTCTCGGCCGGGCGGTTTGTCCCCCGCACCTGCATCTGAAACGGTAGGCACCATGACGCAGCGCATCGGACTAGTCGGCTTCTTCGGCTGGGGGAACTACGGCGACGAGCTGTTCTTACGGCTCTGGATGCAACGGCTCCAAGCGGCAGGCGAACCGTCCGTGGTGCATCAAATCACCAAGTCGCCGTACTTCATCGATCCCGTGGCGACCGTAGCCGAGAGTTACGATGCGTTCGTCATCGGCGGGGGCGACCTGGTGATTCCCTGGAGCATCTCCGACCTCTACTGGCGCAAAGAGTGGCTCACCCGCCCCGTCTACATCGCAGGGGTGGGCGTGCCGACGTGGGGCGGCCGCAAGGACCACATCGTCAACCGGCTCCGGGCCTTCTTCCAGCATCCGAACGTCCGCTACATCAGCGCTCGCGACCCCGAGAGCGCGGCCTGGATCACCGAGAACCTGGAGCCCTCGGTGCCCGTCACATGGGCGCCCGATCTCGTGTTCGCACTCGACCTGCCTGCTGTGTCCGCTCCGGCCGGCCAGCCGATCCTCGGCGTCGTCACCCGCCACCGCAAGGGCGGCCCCGACAACTACGAGAGCGTCGCGAGTGCGTGCGAGCGCGCTGAACGACTCGGCTACCGCATCCGGCAGATCGTTCTTGGCACCGGGCCGGTCGGCGAGGCCGATGCCGCCGCGGCGGGCGCCTTCGACTGGCCCGGCAAGGAGCTCGTGGTGAGCGAGGATCTCGATGTGCTGACCCGGGCCATCGGCGAGTGCGGGGGGTTGCTGAGCATGAAGTTCCACGGCACGGTGGTCGCGGTCGCGTACGGCGTCCCGTCGCTGGTCCTGTCGCCGACTGACAAGAGCCGCAACCTCTATCGGATGATCGGCCAAGAGCGATTGCTCTCCCATCTGAACGCGGACAATCTCCAGGACAAGATCGCCGAACTGAAGACCCCGATCCCCGACACCGCTCGCGCGGAACTCCGAGAACGATCCGCCGCCGCCGTCCAACAACTGGTCGACCGCGTTCGCGACGATGTATCGTCCGGCCGATGAACCTGTAGCGTATGGCGACGCTGGGTAGTCGGCTGAGATAGAGGTCGCACCGGCCCGGCAGGACGGGCGCTCGTGCACTGCTCGAGGCGTCGCCATGGCTCAACGGATGATCTGGTGGAGAGTGGTATGCCTGAACGGCCGTCGCCCACGTTGCTGGTGGCGTGGAACGAGCTGGACGATGCGGTCATCGAGGCCGCATTCGCTGAGCTCGCCCACGTGCAGGCCTCAGCGAACGCTCTGGCGAATGCGGTCGGGCGGCTGACATCGGCTGAGCACGACCCGAACGGTATGCCGCGCCGACTGTCCCGCGCGGCGCGCAAGGCTTTTCGGCAAGGGCTGCGGTTGGACCGGTATCCACGCGCGTTCGTCAGGGGGTTCAAGGCCAAGCCGCCGCGTACCGAGTTGGCCAAAGCCCAGGCCGCCGCCCGGCGGCTCACTGTGCTCCGGCGGCTGACCGAGCTTGCCGAGCTTGGCGAGCACGACCGCGCCGTCGCACTCACCCTCGCCACCTTCTCCGAGTTCTCCAACGATCCGCAGTTCGCCTCGCGCGCCGTCCAGGTCTTCTACAAGGCCGGCGCCATCAGCCTTGCGCTCGCCGCAACGAGCGCGCTGCGCTTCGGTGATCCGTCTCCTAGCCTGATCACGCGCGAGGCCGGATTGCTCGGCCGCATCCGTGAGACGACCGAGGGCTGGTCGCCCGAGCTGCCCGGTCCCGCGGAGCCGCTCCAGCAGCTCACGCCCGGCCGGGTCCTGCACCTGCTGAAGGAGTCCGTGCCGTACCACGAGAACGGCTTCACCATGCGCAGCATGTACACGCTGCAAGCCCAGTTGGAGGCCGGCCTCGAACCGATCGTGCTGACGTCGCTGGGGTTCCCGCGTGTCATCGGCGTCGACGAGTTCGCCGACGACGAGGTCGTCGAGGGCATCCGGCACATCCGGCTGGATCTCGGTCCGGACTACGACCTGAAGTCGCCGTACGACCGCTACCTCACCGACTTCACCTGGGCGGCCGCGCGACACGTCCGGGAGCTGGCACCGTCGGTGATCCATGTCGGATCCGGGCATCGTGGGTACGAGACCGCACTCGTCGGCCTCGCGCTAGGCCGCCACTTCGGCATCCCGGTCGTGTACGAGGTCCGGTCCTTCTTTGAGACCACCTGGACGCCGGACGCGGCGCGCGCCGAGCTCGGCGAGTACTACCGCCGGCGGTACGAGACCGAGAACCGCTGCATGGCGGCGGCCGACGCAGTGATGACGATCAGCGAATCCATGCGTACCGAGATCGCGTCGCGCGGAATTCCCCTGGACCGCATCACGGTGGCGCCCAACGGTGTCGACACCCGCCGGTTCAGCCCGCGAGAACGCTCGGCCGAGCTGATCGACCGCTACGGCCTGCGCGACCGGTTCGTGTTCGGCTACGTGAGCAACCTCGACCACCCACGCGAGGGCCAGGAGACGCTGATCCAGGCGGCACAGATCCTCCGCGACCGCGGCGTTCCCGCCACCGCCCTCATCGTGGGCGACGGGCGTCGGAGGGCGGAGCTGGAAGGGCTGGCTGAGGGCGCCGGCGACGCCGTCGTGTTCACCGGGCGGGTCGACCACCGCGAGGTGCTCGATCACTACGCGCTGATGTCCGTGTTCGTCGTACCGCGCACACGCGACCGCGCCGCCCGGCTCGTGACACCGCTCAAGCCGTTCGAGGCCATGGCTGCTGGTATCCCGCTCGTGGTCTCCGATCTAGAAGCGCTACGCGAGATCATCGGCGACGGTGACCGCGGCTGGGTGTTCCCCCCAGGTGATGCCCACGCCTTGGCCGACCTGCTGCAGGGCCTGTCCACCGACCCTTCCTCGCTCGGCGAGAAGGCCGAGCGCGGACTCACCTGGGTCCGCGAGCTCCGGCAATGGAGCGCGAACGGCCCCATTTACCAGTCCGCCTACAAGGGCCTACAGGACCAGAACGGCCGCGGCTGACCGTGCACGCTCTCCTCCACAACCCCGACTTCAGCGCCGCACGCACACTGCGCGAAGCGATCGCCGCCGTCCGCCAGCTCAAGGCCGGCGGAGTCGGCAACCGAGTGCTGCTCGGTTACGGGCCAGTCGCCCGGCTCAACCCGTTCCAGGCCCTGCTCTATTCGGCGTTTCCCGCCGAAGGACTCGCGGTCAGCCCGGTGTACGACATCACGACCATGCCCGCTCTGACGGCCCTGCGGCAGCAAGGGTACGAGTCAGTGTTCCACCTGCACTGGACCGCGCAGATCCTGCGCGATGCCACCGACGAGGCCGACGCCGAGCACCGCGCCGACGCGTTCCTCGCGGTTGTCGACGAGTTCGTCAGCGCCGGCGGCAAGCTGATGTGGACGGTCCACAACGTGCTCCCTCATGACGTCGTCTTCCAGACCCAGCAGAGCCGGCTGCAGCGCGAACTCGTCGAGCGATGCTGGCGCGTGCATGTGATGTCGCAAGACACCCGCGATCGTGTTGCGGACGTGTGCCCGATCCCGGCCGAGAAGGTCGTCTACTCGCCGCATCCGGCATACCAGGAGGCGTATCCCTCGTACTGGACCCGTGAAGAGGCTCGCGCGACCCTCGGCATCGAGCCGGGCGAGATCGTCCTTGCCACCTTCGGCGCCATCAAGGGCTACAAGGGGATCGCGCGGGTCCTCGACGTCCTGGACGAGTCGTGGACGCACGATGCGCCGTGGCGGCTCGTACTGGCCGGACCGCCTGACCGGGATCCGCAGACACGCGAGCTGCTGCGCCGCGCCGCACGCCACCCTCGCGTGATCCTGAACGCGGGAAAGGTCCGCGCCGAGGACGTCCAGATCTTTCTCCGCGCAGCCGACGTCGCACTCGTCCCGTACGAGCGCTCGCTGAACAGCGGGTATCTGCTGCTGGCGCTGACGTTCGGGCTCCCGGTGATCGCACCACACGGCGGCGGCCCGGCCGACGTCGTCACGCCCGAAACGGGTCTGCTCTTCGATCCCGCCAGCCGCGATGACCTCTCCCGACAGCTGCGGGAGCTGCCAGTTCTGGTCGGCCCGCTCGCCCGGCAGGCTGCGCGGGAGCGGGCCGACCAGTTCACGGCCCGCCTGGTCAGCGCTGAGTTCGCCCGTCAGCTCCGCAAAGACGTCGCGCTCTGAAGCGCGCCGCCTTCGACTGCGCTGGCCCGCGGGCGGATCAGCGGCGGCCGATCTCGTGCGGCAGGCGACGCCCCAGCTGATAAGCAAGATCGGTCACGGCGACACGGGCGGCACGCACCGCGCCGAGCTGCGCTTCTCCAGCCTCGGCGAGCACGTCCGCTTGCCCCGACACGGCGTCGAGCTGCTTGGCCAGCTTGTCGAGTCCGGATCTGACGGCCGACACGCCACGAGCGGTGTCCGTCACTGCCTTGCGGTCGCGGGCGGCACGGCGGCGCAGGTCCTCCATCTCACGAATGACGAGACGCTGTCCCTTGACCTGGAGGACCACCAGCGTGGACGTCAGCAGAATCAGCTGCACGACCAACCACCGCGTCAGGCTCCAATCGAACTGACGGGCCGCCATCGTGGTCGCCGTCAGCCACAGCAAGAGCACGACCGTGAGCAGGATCGGCCGCAGACGCATTCGCAGCAGCGCAGCCGGCGCACCCCGCCGTCGCCCGGCCCGCAGGTGTCGCTTCGCGCCCCAGTACTGCAATGTCAGGCGCCCGAGCTTGGATCTGCTCAGCTTGTCGTAGTCGCCGCGCGCCTCCCGGCTTTCGGCCCGTGCCGCGTCGAGCTGCTCGCGCAGCTGGTCGGCTCTCGCCGCGAGCTGCTCCTCGGCGGCACGGGCTACTGCGAGCTGACCCTCGAGGTCGCGGGGGACATCCTGCGCTTCCGTAGACCGCCGACCCCAGCCCAGACCCGCCCGGTCGGCCGCGCGCAGGGTCGCGACGACACCAGAAAGCCGCGTCCCATCGGAGCCGTCGCCTGCGCCCGCCTTCAGGACGACGAACGGCTCGCCCTCACGGAACTCGACGTCCACGATGCCGTAACCGGCGGCCTTGCCGAGCGCAGCCACGAGATCATCGTCCTGCCGATGAGTCACAGATAGCCGGATCGTCGTGTCCGCGTGAAGGTGATGACCGCATATCGCGAGGGCAGTTGCGAAAGCCTCCGGCGTGACGTTTGTCAAGGCGATGACAACATCGTCGTACAGGTCACCTTTGTCCAATAGAACCGGGTCCTCGCCACCTAGCAGGATCACCGCAGCACTGTCGAATGTGTATCGCGCCGCCGACACAGCGGCTTCGTCGGAGTCGGCCAGCACGAGCATCCTTGCCGTGCCGGAATCCGCCAGAACTCTCACCGTCGATCTCCAAATCTCGCCTCAGGGCAGCAAGCGTAGTCGGGCTGAAGGGTTCCGGTACCATCGCACCGCGCCACGCTGCCGGCCGGCCGTGCGTATCGATCCAGAAGGGACAAGGCGTGTACGAGCGCGACAGTGCTCCGGCGGTCTCGAGCACGAGTCGGTCACGCGGCATCAGCGTCGTGATCCCGACGTTCCGAGCCGAAGGCCACATCGCATCGTGCCTGGGCTCACTGGCGGCTCAGACACTGTCGCCGGATCTGTTCGAGATCATCATCGTCCTGAACGGCCCACGCGATGGCACTGGCGCGGTCATCGACGAATTCGCACGCCGAAATCCGCACCTGCGAGTTCGCCGCCTCACTGTGAACAAAGCCGGCGTCTCGCGGGCCAGGAACCTGGGGATCGCCGCGGCCCGGCAGGAATTCACGACCTTCGTCGACGACGACGACACCGTGTCTCCGACATTCCTTTCGTCCCTGCTCGCCTACGCCGGTGAGCACGTGATCCCGATCGCCAACATCGCCGATGTCGCAGACGGCGGAGAACCCGACCATGACAACAAGGTCAACGAGCAGCTGCGCGCCTGGGCCGGACAGCGTGCTCGCCCCGAGAAGCTGCCGCGGGCGATGGGCTTCAACGCGGCCAAGCTCATCCCGACCCGGGTCGCGCAGGAGGTGGCTTACGACGGCACGCTGAGCAGCGGCGAGGACATCGTCTTCTTCATGTCCCTTCTCGCTCACCACCCGTTCGTCTTCCAGGTGGTCGCTCCTGACGACCAGGCGATCTACTACCGGACCGTCCGACCGAACTCGGTGTCCCGCCGCGAGATGACGTTCTCGTTCGCCGTCGAGGACCGCGTGCGCGTGATCGCCCGGCTCGATGCCCTGATGGAGCGTTGCCCGCCAGACCGCCAGGGCGTGGCGGCAGCGCTCATGCGGGCTCAGGCCGGCGTCATCCGGCGATTCCTCGACGCACGGCCGGACCATCGTGGCGACGCGCTGCGAAACATCCGCGAGCAAGGCCTCGCGAACTTTCCCTACGACGTGTTGAACCGAGGCCTCGCCCGCACCCTTGCCGTCTCCTACTGCTTCGTGCCGTACGTCGACACCAGCGCGATCGTCGCGGCCAAACGGATCCGCGCTGCCGGCGACATCGTCGACGTCATCTACAACGCGATGGACTCAGTCCGTGGCACCGACAAGGAGACGACCCGTATCTCGGCCGAGCTGATCGACCAGGCGCTGCCCATTCATTCGCCCTCGAGCTTCGGCAACTGGGCGGCCATCCGCGACTTCTGCATGCGGGGCATGTCAGCCATTCAGTCCCGCCGCCCGCCGGAGGGGTACGAGCGGCTGTACAGCCGCGTCGTCTGGCCAGCGTCACACTTCCTCGCCGCGCTGTACAAGGTCCGCCATCCCGAGGTCGTATGGACGGCAGAGTTCTCCGATCCCGTGTCGCGCGACGTGCACGGGCTGGAGCGGACCAGTCCGCTGACCGACGACGAGCTGCTGCGCGAGCTGCTGGCGGCGGCCCGGAAGGCCGGCGCCGACCTGCCGATGCCGGACAACATGTACGCGGCGGCGGAGAACATCGCGTACGCCCTCGCCGACGAACTCGTCTTCACCAACGAGAACCAGCGCGACTACATGTTGTCGTACTGCCCGCCGGCCCTGGCCGAGACGGCCCGGCTCAAGGCACGGGTGGACCCGCACCCCTCGCTCCCGGCGGAGTTCTACACGGCGTCCCCGGCGACGCTCGACGACCTGCCCGCCGACACCGTCAACCTGGCCTACTTCGGCACGTTCTACGCCACCCGCGGCCTCACCGAAGTGGTCGACGCGATCGCGCGGCTCGAGGACGACACCAGGAAGCAGGTGCGGCTGCACGTCTTCACCGGCAATGCCGAGGAGATCAGCGAGCAGGTGCGGACGGCCCAGCTAGACGACGTGATCGTCGTGCGGCCGTACCGCCCGTACCTGCAGTTCCTCAACCTCACCACGGCGTTCGACTGCCTGCTGGTCAACGACGCGAAGACCGGCAGCAGCCACTCGGTGAACCCGTACCTGCCCTCGAAGTGGAGCGACTACATGGGCAGCGGAACGCCGGTGTGGGGGCTGGTCGAGCCCGGTAGCCCGCTGAGCCGTGAGCCGCTCACGTATGCGACGCCCACGGGCGATGTCGACGCGGCTGCGGAGCTGCTCCTACGGCTGGTGGCGGCGAAGGTCCCGCCGGCCGGCTGACCCCGGCTGGACCGTCAGGGCAGCAGCGACGGCCCGGGTGGCGGCACCGGCTCCGGGTACGGGCTACGCCGGCGTCCGAAGGAGTTGCCGCGATTCGGTGGCGCGATGACGTAGCGGTATAGCAGCCATGCGACCACGCCGCCGATGATCGGGCCGGCCAGCCAAGACGCGACGGAGTCCCATTCGCCGCCGACCACGGCCGGGCCGAAGCCGCGCACCGGATTCAGCGCCGCGCCAGTGAAGGCGTCGGTGGCGAAGGCCGCGCCGGCCACCGTCAGGCCGATGCCGAACGGGTAGGCCGAGAGCGGTGCGCGGTCGTCGACCACCGCGCCGAAGATCACCAGGACGATGATCATCGTGAACAACGCTTCGAGCGCGATGGCGCCGCCGATGTCCATCGGCTCGGCCACCACCGGCGTGCCCGCCTCCACGACCACGCGGTCGGTCGTCAGCATGACGAGCACCGCACCGGCCGCGCCACCGGCGAACTGCGCCACCCAGTAGGCGACGGCGCCGAGGACGTCGATCTTCTTGTCCAGCAGCATCGCCAGCGTGACAGCGGGGTTGAAATGACCACCCGACACATGGCCGAACGCGGCGGTGAGCCCGGCAATTAGGAACCCGTAGGTGAGCGCGCGCGGAGTCGCGCCGGCTTCGACCGCCAGCAGCGTGCCACTAACGATGATGAGGGCGCCGACCGCCTCCGCGATGGCGTTACGGATCCACGCGTCAGTCATCGAGGACATCACTCCCGTCCGGGTCGCCGCCTGCGCGCCGTGGCCCAGTCCCACCCTGGGTCGTATCGACCCGCCAGCTTGTCACGAGGACTCTACCGTGCGCCGCAGGCGCCGTCAGGATCATCCCCGGCTGCCGGTCGCACCCGTGAGCGCGGCCGTGTAGGCAGCGTCCACGACGTCCGTGAGCGTGCTCCAGTCGCGGTTGCGCAGCACCCAGTCGCGCGCGGCAACGCCAAGCTCCCGGCGCTGGCCCGCATCGTCGAGCAGGTCCGCCAGCACCCGCCGCAGATCGCCCGCGTCGCCTTTGCGGAACACCCGGCCGGTGACGCCGTCGTCGACGAACTCCGTGAGCGCCGCGACGTCGGACACCACCACTGCCTTCTCCATGGCCATCGACTCGAACGGCTTGATCGGCGAGATCAGCTCGCAGACCGGCAGTGGCAGCCGCGGGAACGGCGCAACGTCGACCAGCGACAGGTAGCGGCGCACCTGGTCGTGCGGCACCCGTCCGGTGAAGCTGACGCTCGCGCCGAGGCCCAGCCGCTCCGCACGGTCCCGCAGCGACGGCTCGGCCGCGCCATCGCCCACGATCAGCACCTGCAGGTCGTCGCGGAGGCCGAGGCCGGCGACCGCGTCGAGCAGCAGCTCGAGGCCCTCATAGTCGACCAGGCCGCCGGCGTAGCCGATGACGGTCTTGCCGGCCAGCCGCAGCCGCGACTCGAGCTCGCGGTCCCGCCCGCGTGGAGTGAACCGATCGGTGTGCACGCCGTTCGGGACGACGACGATGCGGTCCTCCGCGACCCCACGCCCCACCATCTCGCGCCCGAGCGCCTCGGTGATCACGAACACCAGGTCGGATTCGCGGGCGACTGCCGTCTCGACGCGCTCGAGGAAGCGGTGCCGATCGGAACCGGCGAAGGCGGGGTCACGGGAGAGCGTCATCAACTCCTCGAGCCCACGCATCTCGTAGATGAACGGCAGTCCCAGCCGCCGGGCCGCCGTCAGCCCCGCCAAGCCCACGACGTAGAAGCTCGACCCGTGGATCAGGGCAACCCGGTGTCTGGCGGCGAGGTCGCGAACGCCGCGTTCGAACCGGTCGACGTAGTCGGCCAGCGGGACCTGGGGGTAGCCGCGGACGCCCGGATCCAGCAGGCGGTGGTAGACGATCCCGTCGACGGTGTCGCTCGCCGGGACCTCCCTCGTGTCGCCCGGGTCCCACCCGTCGTACGGGAACCCCAGGCGGGTGACGGCCTGGACGTCCCAGCCGCGGGCGGTGAGGGCGGTGGCGACGCCATGCGAGCGCGCGGCGTAGCCACCGGACCGGATCGGCGCGGACTGCGAGAGCACCGACAGGACGGCGCGCGTATCGGGCTCGTACGGGGTGGCGACGGCCCGAGGGGGGAACGTCCAGCCACTCCTGGAGATGGACAGCTGGTCGCGGGCCGCCGCGAACGTCCGCCGGAAGTCGTCGCGGCCGGGGCGCGCCACCAGTGCCCGGGCAGCGAGCATCGAGGCCGCGTGCGCGTCGCCGGCCCGCAGTGCCTGCACTGCCGCCCGTCCGACCTCCGCTGTCGGGAATGGCGCGCCGGCGCCACGCGGGCCGATCTCCGGGCTGTCCGGCGGCGTCGTCACGATGAACTCCGCAAGCCTGCGCCAGGCCCGCGCCCGGACCAGCGCCTGGGTCATCCACAGCAGCGGAGCCTCGCGTTCGCGCAGGACTCGCGCGCGGGCGGCGGCGAACGCCTCCGGGCCGGCCACAGCGGCATCGCCGAGGGCGAACTCGTCGAGCAGGTCGTCCAGGCGGGAGCGGTCCGCCCGCTCCGCGAACGGCAGCGCCGAGACCATCGCGTCGAACTCGTCGACGAGGTCGCGGCCGGCCAGCACGATCCCGGTGATGGCGCGTTCCAGCTCGACGTGGTTGCGCGGCGGCGTCCGCGCGAGCATGACCAGCGCGTCGTGCGCCTGGGCGGTCCGGCCCAGGCGGGCGGCGGACCGCCGCCACATCAACGCGGTCGCGACGGTCTGCTCACCGGCGTCGATGGCGCGGCGGACGGCGTCGAGCGCACCGGCGTCGTCACCGGCCAGCTCGCGTGCGGCCGCTGCGATCCGCCACGCCTCACCCGGTCGCTCGGCGTGGTCGGCGACCGACGCGGCCAGTAGCGCCGCCGTCGCCGGCTCGTCCCGCAGCCGTGCGGCCGCCGCTTCGAGCCGGCTCTCGGTCACAAACCGCTGCCACCGCTGCGGGCCCGCGGCCGGCGGCGCCACCAGAGCGAGCCGGGCGCCCCAGCGCGACAGCGGCCCCGGCGTCTGCGTGCCGGACGTCGTCACGCGTCGACCTGCGGGCGTGGGTCGCCGTAGAAGCAGACCCGGGCGCCGGCGGCCATCATCTCCGCGTCGGTGACCTTCCAGGTGTGCCGGTCGCGGTCGGCCTCCCGCACGCTCACGAAGTTGAACCGGTCTGCGGAATAGGTCCGCACACCGTCAGCCCAGGCGCGGTTCAGGAAGTCGGTGTCGACAGCCCGCGGGATCTCGCTGAACCGCAGGTCCTTCGCCAGTGCGCTCTCGACGACGATCGAGCCGCCCTGCACCCACTGGTGATACCGGTTCTGGAAGTTCTCGTACCGCAGCACGACAGCGTCGGAGGCCCGCAGCCAGACGTAGTGCGCCCACTTCCCGACGATGCCGGCGTCGGTGCCGGCGAACGCGTTGACGAGGTCGGCCAAGTAGTGGCGGCCGTAGTAGTTGTCGTCGTCCATCTTCGCCGTGTAGCGGCCGCCGGCGGCGTCGACGCCGAGGTTCATCAGGCCACCGAGGGCCACCGACGGGTCGGCGTCGATCACCTGGAGCCGGTCGATACCTTGCTCGGCCGCCCGGGCGCGGAGACCGGCGTGGTCCAGGCCGAGACCGTGCAGCACGAGGATCAGCTCGAGGTCGCGGTGCGCCTGCCGGCCGACGTTCGCCAGCACGTTGTCGATCTGGTGCTCGCGGTTGGTCGGCACGACGACGGACACGGACCGGTCGGCGGGTGCGGGCGAGCGGCCGATGGCCGTCAGCATGGCCTCGGCCCGCTGCCCGGTCGTGTGGCCGGCCAGCACGGCCCGGTGCAGCCGCAACGCTTCGCGGTCACGGAACTCCGGTTGCGCCGCCCTGATCGCGATCTCACGCGCGAACGCCTCCGACTCGTCCGCGGTGCCGACGTGCTCGGCCAGGTCGCCCGGTAGCGTCGCGTGATACTCGGGCAGCGTCACGACCGTGGTCTGGGCGGCGCCGGCCTCCACCAGGGTCCAGGCCGAGTCGGGCGCACACCGGGCGGCATCGACGACGACACGGTAGTGGTCGGCCACAGGCTCGGCGAGATCGCCGACCGTCGCCCCGGCGACGACCTCCTTCACCGCCTCAGGCAGCACCGCCTCCGCACGTCCGTCGCGCTTGCCGAGGCGGGATCGCCAGACGTGCGGCCTGGGCACGGCCGGCCGCTCGGTCGCGGGTACCAGCAGCCGCTCGAGCCCCACCGCCGCGGCGGTGTCCAGCGGCGACTCGTCGATGACGGCGGCGACGTCACCGATCCGCTTCGCGCCGGTGCCGCCGTGGGCCGGCGAGTGCGACCGGGGCGCCGCCGCGGGCGGCAGCGCCTCGACGACGGCATCCGGCCACCGCTCGCGCCAAGTGCCCGTGGCCGCCGGATCCGCGACGAACACCGCTGCGGCGAGCGGCATCAGGGCCGCGGCGGACTCCGGGTCGGACGAACCCGCGGTGACCCATACCAGGACCGGAAGACCGCGGTCATGCGCTGAAGCCGCCAGCTCCGAGGCCCGCCCGGCGGGCGCGCCCCAGCCTGGCACGACCCCTCCGTGCACCTCGATCAGCACGAGCTCGGCGCCGGTGAGGCCGGTCCCGGCCGCCTCGGGAACCAGGTCGACCTGATCCCACTCCCAGGCCAGAGCCCGGGCCAGCCGCGGCGACGCAGCGACAGCCACGCGCAGTTCCGGACGGGCCGGTGTGCGGGCCGGGGACTTGGCGCGGAGCGCGTCGCGCACGAGGCGGATGCGGCGGGTGGCATCGTCGACCGGCTTCTCTGCCGCCGCGGCCGGCGCCGGATCAGACGGCGCCGTCGTCACGCCGCCGGCAGCCGGGGCCACTGCGCCGGGCGGTCCGGCCGGCGGCCCTGTTGTGAGCCTCCGGACCACTCTCCGCGCCGTGTCCCGGACGCCTCGAGTCATGGGACGATCTCCTCCAGCGCCCGCGCCAGCCGCGGCTCGAGCGTGTCGACGTACGTGACGGTCAGGTGTGAGCCCTGACGGTAGACGAGAACGTTACCGATGACCGGTGCGCACGATTCTCCCGGGCAGATGGCGCGGTTGAGGTTGATCCACGCCACCCGGCCGGACTCCTCGGCGGCCCGTTCCAGGACGGCGGCGGCGCTATTCGCTACAGCCTCCGCACGATCGAAGGAGCACTCCGTGAGCCGGTCCCGGTGCTCAGCCGCGCACTCGTACACGTCAAAGCCGGGTTGTGGAGTGTCTGCGAGCACCGCCACCGGGATGTCCTCGTCGGAAAGGTCGGTCCAGCGCCGGACCAGGCCTTCAACCATGGCGTCGTGCGACTCTCCCGCGTCGGGGTCCTCCGGGTCATCCATCGCCCGGTTCCGGCCCTGCGAGGTGAGCACCAGGTCAGGACGGAGGTCGCGGAGCCGGTCGACGACTGCGTCGTTCCACTCGGTGCAGGCCTCGAACGGCTCCCCGTCACGGCCGAGCGTCGCCGCGGTGAACGAGCAGGTCGACTTCGTATAGGTGACGACGCGCCAGCCGTTCGTCCGACCGATGGTGTCCAACGCGGTGATCCATTGCAGCGCCTTCGAATCGCCGACCAGCGCGATCGTGACCTCGCCATCTGGGTCGCCGTACTCGCACGTCGCGACCTCGGTGGAGTCGATGCCGACCTGGCAGCCATCGGCATAGGCGGGCGGGACGTCCTCCGGCGCGTCCAGCGGGTCGGGCGTGATCGAGCCGACCTCGTCGACGGGGCGGCCGTCGGGGTCGTCGCGCGGGTTCTCGAGGTCGAGGACGGCGGCGCCGGGCGGGGGCGCGGCCGGTTCTGTCGCGCTCGTGGCCGACGGGACCGCAGCCACGAGCGCGAGGCCCGCCACCACGCCGGCCAGCGACAGATTCGCGCCGATACTCAGCGCGAAGCGCGGCGATCGGACCATGGCGCCGGCATGCCGCACAGGGTTCTCGACGAACCGGTATGCCAGCCATGCGGGGACGAAGGAGGCCGCGACCATGCCGAGCGCCTGCCCGGTGCTCAGGTCGCCCCACTGCGCCTCGGCGAGAACGAGCATCGGCCAGTGCCACAGGTACAGCGAGTACGAGAGTGCCCCGATGCCCACGAGCAGCGGGATGCCGAGGACGGTGACGGGGCCGCGTCGTCGTGCCGCAACACCGCCGGCGATCACGGCGGCGGTGCCCGCGACGGGCAACAGCGCCGCCGCACCCGGCCAGGCGGTCCCCGTCGTGACGACGAAGGCGGACAACACGACGGCGCCGAGGCCGGCCCAGGCGAGTGCCGCGGCGAAGCGCTCGGGCAGCCGCTCCAGCGCCGGCAGCGCCAACGCGACGCCCGCGCCCGCGGCCAGCTCCCACAGCCGGGTGGTCGACACGAAGAACGCCGCCGACGGGTTCGTCATCGTCATGATGACCGACCACGCGAACGACGGCAGCGCGACCACGATCAGCCCGACGGCCAGCCAGGGCCTGGCCGGCTCACCCGCCCGGCGTGTCCACGCCGCGATGGCGAGGATGAACAGCGGCCAGAGCAGGTAGAACTGCTCCTCGACGGCGAGAGACCAGAAATGCTGCACGGGCGATGTCCCGACGCCCTCGGCGAGGTAGTCGACCGACCGGTCGGCCAGCCGCCAGTTGACGAAGTACAGCGCCGACGCGGCGATGTCACCACCGAACGGGCGCCGGTCGACCGCAGGCACCATCAACCAAGCGGCAACGGCCGTCAGGACCAGGACGAGCACTGACGCGGGCAGCAGCCGCTTGGCCCGGCGCGCGTAGAACCGGGCCAGCGAGACGGTTCCGGACTGCTCGAGCTCGCGCACCAGCATGCCGGTGATGAGGAAGCCGGAGATCACGAAGAAGACGTCCACCCCGACGAAGCCTCCGGGCACGATGCCGGGGCTCGCGTGGTACAGCAACACCAACACGACAGCGACCGCACGCATGCCCTCCACATCGGGACGGAATCGCGGCGGCGGAGGCCGGCCTGGGACCCGGCCCGCCATCCGACGGCGTGTGGGGGTGTAACTAACCACGGGCCTCCCATGGCGAGACCGCTACACCGACGAAGGCCGTGATGACGTCCGCGATGCGCTCGCCGGCACGGCCGTCCCAGAGCGGCGGCACCGACCAGGTCGTTGCACGCCCAGCCGCGAGCACTTCGGCCGCGGCCGCCGCCAGCTCGGGCCGGGTGACCAAGCGGTTGGTGCCGTGCGTGATGGTGACTGGACGCTCGGTGTTGGGCCGCAGAGTCAGGCAGGGCACGCCGAGGATCGTGGTCTCTTCTTGCACACCACCGGAGTCGGTCACGACAGCGCGCGCCCCGCGGACCAGGCCCAGGAACTCAACGTATCCCAGCGGGTCGATCACCCGGAGACGCTCGTGGGTGAACAGGCCCGCCGCTTCGAGGCGGGCTCGCCCACGCGGGTGCAGCGGCAACGCGATCTCGACCTGGTCCGCAACCGCGTGCACGGCCTTGACCAGTTCTGCGGCATCGGCCGGATCATCGACGTTGCCGGGACGGTGCAGCGTGGCGACCACGTACTCGGCTCCGAGACCTAGGGCGCCCCGGACCTGGTCGCCGTCGAACCGGTCGAGATTCGCCAGCAGGGTGTCGATCATCGGGTTACCGACGAAGTGCACGCGATCGGCCGGAACGCCCTCGTGGCCGAGGTGCACCAGCGCGTCGGGGCTCGTCGTGAACAGCAGGTCGGCCAACTGGTCGGTCACGACCCGGTTGATCTCTTCCGGCATCGTCCGGTCGAAGCTGCGCAGTCCGGCCTCAACATGCGCCAGCGCGATCCCCAGCTTTGCGGCCACCATCGCAGCGCCCACAGTCGAGTTGACGTCGCCGTACACGACCACCAGGGCCGGGTCGCGGTCGAGGAACAGTTCCTCCAGACCGGTCATGATCGCCGCCGTCTGCCGTGCGTGCGAGCCTGACCCGACACCGAGGTCGACGTCAGGCTCAGGCAGGCCCAGCTGACGAAAGAAGACCTTCGCCATGGCCTCGTCGTAGTGCTGGCCGGTGTGGACCAGCTCCTGCGACACACCTCTGGCCTCGAGGGCGCGGATGACCGGTGCCGCCTTGGGAAAATTCGGTCGGGCACCTGTGATGTGAACGACGAGTTCGCTGGACAATGGCGCCTTCCGGGATATCGTTGATCGGTTCCGGCGTCCTTGGAGACGCCGTGGCACAGGGTATCCTCCACCACCATGGTCACGGACGGAAAGTCCGCGAGGGGCACGGTCCACGAGGCGGCGAAGCTTCAGATCGCCGACGGTGCGCTCACGCAGTTGCTCGCACAGCATCGGCGCAACGTGGAGCTGACCGCTGCCCTGGCCGAGTCCCAGCCGCTGAATCAGCGTGTCGTCCGCGCCCTGCGCCGCGCCCGCCGCAACGCCTGGCGACTGCACCGCTACCCGGGCGACTTCCGCCGTGCGCTGCGCCCCACCGTCAGCGGGGTCAAGCCGGCCCAAGCCGACCTCGACGCCGTGCGTTCCCTGATGGACGCCGCACGGCACGACGAAGCCATCGCCCTGGCAGCCGCACTACTGCCGGCGAAGGCCACCGACACGGAGTTCCTCGACCTCGCCAGGAACGCCTTCGCCCGGGCGGGTGCCCTGAGCCTGCAGCTCCGGGCGACGTCCGCGCTGCGCGAGCTGGAGAACACCCCGTCGCGCGAGTCCCAGGAGCGCAAGGTCGTCGGCCGCATCCGCGAGACCGAGGCTGGCTGGCTGCCCCGGGTGCCGGCGGCTTCCCCCGTGACGGACCCGGTGGACGGGCGCGTCCTGCATCTGCTGAAGTCGGCGATGCCGTACCGGCAGACCGGCTACACGATGCGCAGCCGCTACATCATCGACGCCCAGCGGGCGGCCGGCCTCGACCCGGTCGTGATCACGGCCGCCGGCTTCCCCCACGAGGCAGGCCTCGAGCACCCGCCCGCCACCGAGGTGATCGGCGGCGTCGTCCACCACTACCTCGAACAACCGCCGGCGTCCGTGCTCAAGGGCCCGGTGGACCAATATCTCGACGCCTACGCCTCGGCGGCCGCCCGCCGGGTCCCGGAGATCGCACCGTCGCTGATCCACGTCCACTCCGGCCACCGCGGCTACGAGGCCGCGCTGGTCGGCGTCACCCTTGCCCGCGCCTTTCGGCTGCCGCTGGTGTACGAGGTCCGCGGCTTCTTCGAGTCGCTGTGGAGCCGTGAACGGCCGTGGAACGAGTCCGGTGAGCTCTACGAGCGGCGCATGGCGACGGAGGCGCGCTGCATGGCCGCGGCCGACGCCGTGGTGACGCTGAGCGAGTCGATGCGGGCGCAGATCATCGCCCGCGGCATCGCCCCCCAGAAGGTGCATGTGGCGCCCAACGGCGTCGACGTCACGGCGTTCACCCCCGGCGCCCGTCCGTCCCGGCTGGCCGAGCGGCTGGGCTTGGAGGGCAAGCTGGTGTTCGGCTACATCAGCAACCTCGACCACCGGCGAGAAGGCCACGAGACGCTGATCCGCGCCGCCGTCGAGTTACGCGCCCGCGGCGTGCCCGCCGTCGCACTCATCGTCGGCGATGGCGACCGCCGCGCTGAGCTGGAGAAGCTGGCGGCCGACGAGCGGGCCGGCGACTCCGTGCTGTTCACCGGCCGCGTGCCGCACGACCAGGTGCTCGACTACTACCGGTCGCTCGACGTGTTCGTCGTGCCGCGAGCCGACGAGCGAGCGGCGCGACTGGTGACGCCTCTGAAGCCGTTTGAGGCGATGGCGGCCGGCGTCCCGCTGGTCGTCGCGGCCCTCGATCCACTCCTCGAGATCATCGGCGCGGGCGATCGGGGACGCTCGTTCCCGCCGGGCGACGCCAGCGCACTGGCCGACGTCCTGGCCGAACTGAACCTCGACCCCGACACACGCCGTGACCTCGCGAAACGGGGTCGAGACTGGGTCGTCGCCGAACACCAGTGGTCGGCGAACGCCGCGCGTTACCGCGCCATCTACGCCGCCGTCCTCGGCGGTCGTTGACCCGGCACGGACGTCATACTTGAGCGCCATCGGCGCAAGTATGAGAGTTTCCATCACATTTGGCTGGCGACCATCCTCATCGACGCACCCGCTGACCCAGCTGCCCTCGGTCCGCTTCGCCGCCAACAGTGCCTGGACCATCTGCGCCGCAATGACGCACACCCTGCTACGCGCCGCCGGCACCCTGACAAGCGACCGGCATGCCGTGGCTCGCGACGCTACGATGCCGCTCGTCCAGGCCGGTTCACGTCACCGTTCCAGCCCGGCTGGTCCGCCCGCAACGCCGCCGCGTGCTGCACCTGCCCACGCACTGGCCCTGGGCCAGGCAGTGGACCGCGTTATGGCACCACCTGTTCGCCCCACCCACCGGGCCACCACCCTCGGCGGCCTGAACCGTACCAACCTGGCGAATGCGGCTCGAGGGCCCTGTCGTCACGACGAGGTGTGGACGTCGATCTGGAAGTGCCAGTCGTCGAGCCGGCACACCAGGGTGTCGGCGGTGGATGCCTGCACCTGCACGATGAAGGAGCGGGTCCCGGAGGCGACGGTGAGGGAGCGGCTCATCGCGTGCGCGGCAGACCCGTCCTGTTCCAAAGCCCAGATGAAGTCGACGCCGGATCGGGGGTGGAGCTCCGTCAGCGTTGTGCTGCCCGCCTTGCGGGTGACGACGCGCACGGCGCAGCCACCGGTGCCATCCCGTCCATTGGCCTCAGCGGTGAACTCGGCGGTGACGAGCCGAGTAGTGTTGCTCGGCACCGCGTAGGACAGGGTGGAGCCGGGCAGGGTCTGCCAGATGTTGGGGGCCGTGGTGTCGTAGATCTGGTCGCTGGTCGCGACCCGGTGCGCGACGATCCCGCCGCCGCTCATGGTGGTGGTGGCCCGCTGGTCGGCCTGCTGGTCGGCCAGCGCGATGCCGCCGGCGGCCCCGCCGACGAGCGCGGCGGCCGCGACCGTGGCGAGCGTGATCGTGCGGCGGGCGAGGTGCTTGAGGTTCATGTCGGTCTCCTCTGTAGTGTGAGCTTGGTCTCAGCCAGCACAGCGCGCCACCCACAGCGTGCGGAAGGCCTTCGCGGGAGTCCGGACAAGGTCAATACAGGCGCTATTGAGCTCCTTGTTCGCCGTCACAACTGGCAGGTGTTTCCCGGAGCGGGCATCATGCCGAGCAGGTGTCGTCTGGGTAGGCACGTACGGACACGGGTGGGCCGATGACCGGTGAGACAACGCAAGGCGCGGGTCCGAGTGACATCGTCACGCGCGGCGACTTCGCTCAGGCCCTCACCGCCGCGCGCAAGCAGGCCCGGCTCACGGTCCGCGAGGTCGCCGCGGCGGCCGGGGTGCCCACCGGCACCGTCGGCGGCTACTTCAGCGGGCGCCACCTGCCCAACCTCACGTTCCTGGAGCCGTTCCACGCCGTCCTGGACGCGCTCGGCATCGGCGACCACGCCCCCTGGGTCGATGCGCTCGAGCGCGTCCGCTGGTCGCGGTCGAAGCGGCTGGCCGACCGCAGCGCGCCGTATAAGGGCCTGGACAGCTACCAGCCCGAGGACGCCGACTGGTTCTTCGGCCGCGATGACCTGACGGCGCGGATCGTCGGCGCAGTGCGGGACCGCGCCCCCGCCGGCGGGCAGGTCGTGGTCGTCGGGCCGTCGGGGTCGGGGAAGTCCTCGATCCTGCGGGCCGGCGTGATCCCGAGACTCCGAGGCGGCGCGCTGCCCGGCGCCTGGCAGGTCCGGCTGATGACCCCCGGCGAGCACCCCGCGGCGGAGCTGGCCGCCGTGCTGGACGTCGGCGCCGCATCCGGTCGGACGCTGCTGGTGGTCGACCAGTTCGAGGAGCTGTTCACGCTCTGCGACGACGAGCCCGAACGCGCCGAGTTCGTGTCGGCGCTGACGCGGGCGAACCCGCTGCTCGTCGTGCTGATCGGCCTGCGCGCGGACTACTACGCCTTCGCGACCCGCGTGCCGGCCCTGGCGCCCGCGCTCCAGCAGGCGCAGCTCGTCGTCACGCCGATGTCGGTGGCGGAGCTCGAGACGGCGATCACCGAGCCGGCCCGCCGTGCCGGCGTGGACCTCGACGCCCGTCTGGTCGACCGGCTGCTCAGCGACATCGCACCGACCACCTGGCGGCACGGAGCCCACGACGCCGGAGCGCTGCCGTTGCTCTCGCATGCCCTGCGGGCCACCTGGGCGCGAGCCGACCGGCAGTCGCTCACGCTGGCCGACTACGAGGCCACCGGCGGACTGCACGGCGCCGTGTCGCAGACCGCCAACGAGGTGTACGAGTCGCTCAGCCCGGACGGCAAGGACCTGGCCAGGCAGCTGTTCCTGCGCTTGGTGGCCGACGACGGCGAGGTCGCGGCCCGCCGCCGGATGAAGTGGGAGGAGCTCATCGACCCGGACCACACCGACGACCTGGCCGCCGCGGTGCTCGAACGGTTCGTCGCGGCACGGCTGCTCACCGCCGACGCCGAGTTCGTCGAGGTCAGCCACGAGGCGCTGCTGACAGCGTGGCCGCGGATCCAGAAGTGGATCGACGAGGACCGCGACGGGCTGAAGCTGCACCGGCTGCTCACCGAGGCCGCCGCCGACTGGAACGCCGCGGACCGCGATCCCGGCCTGCTGTGGCGCGGCGGGCGGCTGGAGGCCGCCCGGGCGTGGGTCGCCGACGCCGACCAGCCGGCCCTGCTCAACCCTGCCGAACAGGCGTTCCTGACCGCCAGCCGGCAGACCGAGGACGCGGCGGCGGCGCTGCATCAGCGTCGCACCCGCCGGCTGCGGCTGTTGCTCGGTGCGACGGAGGTGTTCGCCGCCGTCGCGGTCACGCTGGCCGCGGTCGCGATCTCCAGCGAGCGGCGGGCCCGGGACGCGGCCGACGAAGCCGACGCGCAGCGCGAGGCCGCGCAGTCTCGGCAGGTCGCGATCCAGGCGGGGTCGTTGACCACCCAGGATCCGGCGCTGGCCCAGCAGCTGGCGCTGGCCGCCTTCCGGATCGCGCCGACCATCGAAGCGCGCTCGGCGCTGCTGGACGTCTCCGCACAGGCACCGGTGACGCGGATCGCCGTTCCGGCCGGTCCGGCGGCGGTGGCGATCTCCATCGACGGGCAGCTGATCGCGACCGGCAACACGGACGGCAGGATGCGGCTCTTCACCTCCGGTGACGGCCGGATCCGTGAGCTCGGCAGCATCACCGTCGACGCCGAGGAGCAGCTGTACGGCGTCGCCATCAGCCCGGACAAGCAGCTGGCCGCGGTCGGTGGCACGGGTTCGGTGGCGCGGCTGGTCGACATCAGCGACCCCACCGACCCGCGGCTGCTCGACCAGCTCCTGCCCGCGGCGTCGGTCGAAGGCATGCGGTTCAGCCCGGACGGCACGATGCTGGTCGCGAGCACGGCGGTGGACCTCGCGCACCGATGGCGGCTCGCGGCCGACGGCTCCGCGACCGCGCTGGGCACCCTGCAGGGCTTCGGCGGGTACCTGCACTGGTCCGACTTCAGCGCGGACGGCCGACTGATCGCGACCTCGAGCAGCGACGGCCGGGTCCGGCTGTGGGGCGCACACGCGCCGGGTGCGACCAGCACCCCGCTGGCCGAGGTGACGGTCGGAGGTGCGGTCGACACCCCGGCCGGGCCGACCGCCAACGCCGTCCCCGCTGTCGACTTCAGTCCCCACGGCCGCCTGCTCGCCGTTGGCGCCCGCGACGGGAAGGTGCACCTGTTCCACGTCGGCCACACCGGTCTCGAGCCGGACGGGGCGCCGCTCGGTGACTTCGCCGCGCAGATCAACCACCTCGAGTTCAGCGCCGACGGCACCGAACTCGCCGCCGGCAGCTCGGACACCACGGTGCGTACCTTCGACGTCGCGAGCCGCACGGAAACCGGGCGGTTGGAGAGCACCACGCCGATCACGTCGCTGTTCTACGTGGGAGCGAGCAAGCAGCTGGTGTTCGGCTCGCCGGACGGCTACGTGCGGTTGTGGCGGAGGCCCGGTGCGGCCCTGCCTGCGGCGCCGTACCCCGTCGCGAGCCTCGGCTACGCGGCCGGCGGCGGGCTGCTGGCCGTCGGAACCGGCTCCGGCCCGGGTGGCGAGGTGCAGCTGTGGGACGTCGTCGATCCGGCCGTGGCACACAGGCTCGGCACCATCAGGTCACCCGAGTCAGGCGTCCTGCTCAATGGCGAGGCGGCGCTGAGTGCCGACGCGACCCTGCTCGCGGCCGGCACGGCCACCGGCGAGGTCCAGCTGTGGGACGTGCGCACGCCGGCGAGTCCGCGACTGCGCAGCCGGATCTCGGTCTCGCCGACCCTCATCCAGCAGCTGGCGATCACCGCCGACACGCGGGTCCTCGCGGTCGCCGCCGACGACGGCGAGGTCACCGTGTGGGACGTGGCCGACCCAGCCGACCCACAGCCGCGAGCCACCCTCACCGATGCCGACGACCGCGTGCTGGCGGTCGCGTTCAGTCCAGACGGCCGCACTCTCGTCGCGGCCAGCGCCGACCAGTCGGCCTACGTCTACGACGTGGCCGACCCCGCTCGGCCGCGGTTGCTCACCCAGCTCGACGACTTCGGCAACTTCGTCCACTCCGTGGCCTTCGCGCCCGGCGGCGACACGATGGCCATCGGCAGCGACGACGAGACCGTGCGGCTCTACGACCTGCGCGAGCCGGCCCGCCCGCGGCTGCTGGGTGAGCCCCTGACCGGACCGAACGGCTACGTCTACTCGGTCACGTTCACCCGCGACGGTTCCAGCGTGGCCGCCGTCGCCGACGGCGTAGTGTGGATCTGGGACGTTGCCGATCCGTCCCGTGCGGCGCTGACGGAGACACTGCGGGTGAGCGAGGGAGCGCTGCTGGCCGTGGCCGCGTCACCGGTGGCCGATCGCATCGTCGCGGGTGGCGCGGACCGGATCCCCTACTCCTGGAACACCGACTCCGGCCAGGTCGCCGACCGGCTGTGCGAGCTCGCCGGTTCCGAGCTGACCGCCGACGAGTGGCGCCGCCATGTGCCCGGGCAGCGGTTCTCGGCACCGTGCGGCAGACCTGACGCCGGCTGAATCCGCACAATCCAGCGAGCCCTGGGGTGAGCACCTGTGCTGCTGTAGGATCACCGAGGATGCGCCGCCCCGCAGGGCGGCCAACGGCCAGGTGGGGGCGTACGAAACTGGGGACGCTCACCGTGCAACCGCGTGGGTGGGCAAGGGCGTCCTCCTGGTGTGGCCGTGTCGAAGGGAAGTCGGGGACCAACGTGCAGCAACGACTCACGGTCAGCGGGCGGGCTAGCTAGCGCCATGCGCGTCCTCGTCCTGACCGTGGTGCACGACCCGGAAGACGCTCGCATCAGGCACCGGCAGATCGTCGCGTTGCGCGAGGCGGGCCACGAGGTCACGCTGGCGGCGCCGTTCGGCGACACCGGCCGGGAGGTTCCGTCAGACCTCGCCGTCATCGACATCCCGCGCTCGCACGGACGGCACCGGCTGACGGCCATGCGCACGGCCCGGCGGCTGCTGAAGCGGCACGGCCGCGACTACGACATCGTACTCATGCACGACCCCGAGCTGGTGCTGGCCAGCATCGGCCTGCGCATCCCGGGCCTGGTGTGGGACGTCCACGAGGACACCGCGGCGGCGCTGCGGATGAAGCAGTGGCTGCCGAAGGTGGGCCGCCCGGCGGGGGCGGCGCTCATCCGGGCCATCGAGCGGCACGCTGAGCGCCGGATGCCGCTGCTGCTGGCCGAGGAGTCCTACGCCGGCCGCTTCCGCAAGGAGCACACCATCGTCCGGAACAGCGTCGCGATCCCCGACGACGTCGACGCGCGGGTCGACGACCGCGTCATCTACCTGGGCCGGCTGACGGCGGCCCGCGGCGGCCTCGACCTCGTCGAGCTGGGCCGCCGGCTGGCGCCGGACATCAAGGTGCACCTGGTCGGCCCGGCCGACGCCGACTGCGCGGCCGCCATCGAGGCCGCCCAGGCCGACGGAGCGGTCACCTGGCACGGCTTCGTCCCTAACGACGAGGCGCTGACGATGCTGCCGGGCGCGCTCGCGGGGCTCAGCCTGCTGCACGAGCAGCCGAACTACGCGCACTCGCGGCCCACGAAGATCGTCGAGTACATGGCGCACGGCGTGCCGGTCATCAGCACGCCGAACCCGGCGTCTGCAGAGCTGATCATGCGGCACCGGTGCGGCACGATCGTCCCGTTCGGCGACGTCGGCGCGGCGGAGGCGGCGGTGCGGGCGCTCCAGGCCGACCCGGCCGAGCGGCGCCGCATGGCCGAGGCGGGGCGCGCGGCCGTCATCGCGCACTACAGCTGGGACGCCGACGCCGACCTGTTCGTTCACTCCCTGGAGAAGCTGGCACACGCGACCGCGCGCTGACCCGGCGTCGGTACAGTTCTCCTTCCGGACCAGACCAACGACGGAGATTCGATGCAACGGGCGGTACGCGCGCTACTCGGCTCCCGCTGGCCCCTGCTCGGCATGGCCGGCGCCCTCGCCGCCGTCGTGGTGGCCATCATCGTCGCCGCCACGGGCGGCAGCCTCGCGCAGGCGGCGCTCGCCCTGCTGCTGGGATTGACGTTGATCGGCCTGGTCGTGGTCGGGTCGAGCGCCCGCGAGGCGGAGCAGCGCGCCCGCAAGACGGAGAAGCAGCTCAAATCGCTCGCCGACTCCGTCGCGTCGGTCGCGACGTCGGTCCAGGCGGTCGAGGCGCGGCAGAACGACCCCAGCGGCGGGCCGCTCGCCGCGATCATCGGGGCGCAGCGGCTCGACGCCGCGGTGCGCCACGACGAGCTGGTCGCGCTGCACGAAGGGCTGCGCGCCGATCTGCACGCCACGCTGACCGAGCAGCAGCTGGCCGAGCTGTCCGCGCTGGCCAACCTGTACGCGATGCTCGGCGCCGACGACGAGGTCCCGGCGTTCGGCGGGTTCGCGGCGTCGCCGCAGACGGTGCTCCGGCTGGCCTCGCTGGTGCGCCGGCTGCCGGCCGACGCGCTGATCGTCGAGTGCGGCAGCGGCAGCTCGACGGTCTGGCTCGCGCTGGCCTGCCGGAAGGCCGGGAAGGGCCGCGTCGTCGCGCTCGAGCACCACGAGCTATACGCCGGGCGCACCCGCGAGGCGCTGGCCCGGCACGGCCTCGGCGACGTCGCCGAGGTGCGGGCCGCGCCGCTCGAGCCGGTCACCGTCGGCGGCGAGAAGCACGACTGGTACGCCGCGCCCCAGTGGACCGACCTGCGCGGCATCGACCTGCTGTTCGTCGACGGGCCGCCCGGCAGCGTCGGGCCGCGCTCGCGGTACCCCGCGTTCCCGCTGCTGGCGACCGCCCTCGACGACGGCGCCGTCGTCGCGCTCGACGACGCGCAGCGGCCCGACGAGGCCGACATCGCCGCCGACTGGCTGGCCGAAGCCGTCGACGGTGTCCGGCTCGCCGACGACGACCTGGTCGGCCGCACCCGCTTCTTCACCGCCACGCGCTAGCGCCCGGCGGCGTCGTACGCCTCCTGTGCCGCGACGACGTCGTGGGTGCGCAGGGCGATCCAGTCCAGCAGGCCCTGCAGCGGGACGGTCAGCTCGCGGCCCAGCGGGCTGAGCTCGTAACTGACCCGCGGCGGCACCGTGGGCTCGACCGTGCGCAGCACCATGCCGTCGCGGGTCAGCTCGCGCAGCTTGAGCGAGAGCATCCGCTCGCTGATGCCGCCGATGCGGTCGCGCAGTAGGTAGAACCGCAGCGGCCCATCACTCAGCGCAGCGAGCACGAGGACGCCCCACCGGCTGGTGACGCGGTCGAGCACGCGGCGGCCGGGACAGTCGCTGTTGAACACGTCACTCAGCGGATCGGGCTGGGGACGCCTCACCTCGGCACCATCGTCCACGTGCGGAGCTTACTCAAATGTATGCCCTTACGAAAGTTTAGCCAGCTGGTTAGCGTACTGCTCGTGGAGAAGATCACCGTAGACATCTGGTCCGACATCGTCTGCCCGTGGCGCCACCTCGGGAAGCGCCGATTCGACCTCGCACTCGCCGGTTTCGAGCGTGCCGACGACGTCGACGTGCGGCTGCGCGCCTTCGAGCTGGACCCGCACGGGCGTCCCGACGACCCGCGCACGACCCCGGAGCGGATGCGCGACGACCTCGGCATGACGCCGCAGCAGGCGGCGGCCGGGCTGCGCCGGATCACCGCGATGGCCGCAGACGCCGGCCTGGACTACCACCTCGACCGCGCCCGCCCGGTGAACAGCTTCGACGCGCACCGGCTCGTCCAGTACGCCGCGAGCGCCGGGGTCGGCGACCGGGTGCAGGACCGGCTGCTGCGCGCGTTCACCAGCGAGGGCGTGAACATCGCCGACCGCGGCGAGCTGGTCCGGCTGGCCGCCGAGGCGGGCCTGGACGCGGACGCAGCCGCCCGGATGCTGGCCGGCGACGCGCACGCGGACGACGTCCGCGCGGACGAGGAGCTGGGCCGCCGGGTGGGCGTCAGCGGCGTGCCGACGTTCCTGGTCGGAGGGCGCTTCCTGCTGGCCGGCGCGCAGCCGGTCGAGGTGTTCGCCGACGCGCTGCGCCGGGCCGGCGAGCAGGACGCGACGCCCTGATCAGTCCGCGGCCGATGCCTCGACCAGCATGCCCTGCTTGGTGACGCCGACGACGGCCGGCCGGACGCCGATCTCGGCGCCGCTGACCCAGTGCACCCCGAACAGCCGCCGCGCGGTCTCGTCCAGCCCGTCGGTCCCGGCGTGCCGGCGCGCGCGGTGCAACGCCCGGGTGGCCCACAGCTCGACCGGCGGGCCGGGCTCGTCGGACACCGTCGCCCGGACCAGCCCGACCTGCTCGGACGCCGACAGCGCCAGCAGCGACCCGACCGCTGACCGGCCGACGGCCGCGCCGGCGGGCACGATCAGCGAGAACGGCGCCGGGAAGCCGGTGCGGACGGGCTCGGGCGCGAACCGCACCCGGGCGTCGGCGGCGAAGTAGTCCTCGATCCAGCGCGGCAGCTCCTTGCTCGGCGACACCGTGACGACGAGGTCGGTGTAGGCCGAGGCCAGCAGGCTGTCGACGGTGACCTGGACGTCCTCGGGCGTCCCGCCGGAGGCGTCGACGACCGCGTGCACGACCGGCACCTGCCACATGCGTCCGACGTCGGACGGGCGGAACAGCGGGATCGGCAGGTGGTTGGCGGCCAGCCCGGACCGCTCCCGCTTGATCTCGTCGCCGCGGACGGCGAAGTTGCGGGTGCCCTGGTGGTAGCTGCGCGCCGCCGGCTCGGGGACGATCACGGCACCGGCGGTGAAGATGCGGTAGCCGAACTCGGTGTCGACGATGCCGCGCAGCCCGAACGTCGAGAAGCCGCCGCTCTCGGTGTACAGCGACCGCGGCGCCGACACGCTGGCGCCGACCACGGCGATGAAGGTGTCGTCGGCGTACGTGGTGAGCCGGCCGGCCTCGCGAATGAAGTCCTCGAGCCAGGTGTGCTTCTTCTGCTTGCGGCCCTCGAGCAGCCGGTCGAACGTGTCGTCGCGGGCGGCGGCGAGGACGTCGGCGGCGGTGATGTCGTCGAAGTCGACGAACAGCTTGTGCCCGAGCACGACGGCGTCGGCGGCAGTGTGGTGCCACCGGGCGTGCGCCTCGACGTGCGTCCGCGTGGCGACGATGTCGGCGTCGAGGAACAGCACGATGTCGCCGGTGGCGGCCTCGGCGCCGGCGTGCCGGGCCCGCCCGGACCCGTGCCCGTCGCCGGGCGGCAGCCGCAGCACGCGGGCCCGCGCAGGGTGGACGGCGGGCAGCCGCAGCGGCTCGGCGGATGCGTCGTCGACGACGATGACGTCCAGCAGTTCGGCCGGGTAGGACTGCGCCGCGAGCGCGGCCAGCGTGAGCTCCAGCTCGTCCTGACAGTCCTTCGCCGGGAGCACCACCGTCACCGTCAGAGTCGGTGTCCAGGTGCCGAGCTCGGGCACCTGGACGGTGGTCCAGTCCTGACGGGGTACGGCGTCCGGCGTCCGCGCCGTGGGCGACATCGTTCCTCCGCTGCAGCCGGGTAGTGTGGGGTCGCCGCTCTCCGGGCGGCGCCACGCTGAGAACCTACCGGGCCCTGTGATGCCGACCAAAACCGACCTCCCACCAGCACCGATCGCTGAGTCGTTTGTCCCGAACTGGACCGACCTGGCCACGCTCGCCCCGTCCGCGCTCCGGGCGGCGGCCGACGCCGTCGTCGCGGCGCCGCTGCCCGTGGTGAACACGATGCTGGTCTCCCCCGCCGGGTTCGACCCGTTCGACGACGACGGCCCCGGCGCGCCGCCCCGGCCGCTCGCGCAGCTGCGCACCACGCCATCCGGCGTCCTGCGGCTCTACACCAGCCGCTCCCGGCTCGTCGACCTCGGCCGGCCCGCGGTCGTCGACGCCGCCACGCTGACGCTGCTGCGCCGCTACGCCGGCGTGCGGGTGCCGTTCGGCGCGGCGGCCGGCCCGGTCGAGCTGGCCGGGTTCCTGCGCCAGCTGCTGGTCGGCGGGGTCCCGGTGCTCGCGCCCGACCTCCCGCTGGTGGTCCGGCGGCTGCTCGGGCCGGTGCTCGGCGAGCTGGTGGCCACGCTGACCCCGTCGGAGCTGACCGACCCGGACAGGCGCGAGCGCTGGTCTGTCGCTGCCCGCCGCGCCGCCCTGCGCTCCGCCACGGCCGCCGCCGGCGTCGCGTCGTCGCTGCCGTCGGTCACCGCCGTCATCGCGCCCGGCGAGGCCGCGCTGCTGCGCGAGCTGCGCCGGCAGACCTGGCCCGCGCTGACGGTGCGGGTCGCCGACGGCGCCGCGGAGCGCCGGCGGGCGCTGGAGACCTGCGAGACCGACCTGGTCACGCTGCCGGCGGCCGGGCTGAGCTACGCCCCGGAACACGTCGAGGACCTCGTGCTCGGCCGCGGGTACGGCCAGCTGCCGCTGAGCGGGGTCCGGGTCCGGCGCACGTTCCTGCCGGCGCTGGACACCACCGTGCGGGCGCCGGGCGAGCCGTCGGAGCGGCCGGCCGGCTCGCTGACCGCGCCGACGGTGCTCGGCTCGCCGGCCGACCTGCTGGCCCTGGGTGTCGACGGCCTCGACGACGCTCTGGCGCCGGTCGACACCGGCGACGGCGGGTACGCCATCCACGACCTCGGTGTGCGGCGCGTGGTCCGCGACGCCGCCGGGACGGACGCGGCACTGCGGGCGGGCGGGCGGCAGGTCACCGGCTCCGGCCGGGTCGACGCCGGATACGCCTCCTACTTCGCCCGCACCGCGTGAGCTGCGCTCCTGCATCAGGACCCGCAGGGTGGCGAGTTGCATGATTCAGAGGCGGCGAGTTGCTTGGTAAGCAGGCGGCGAACTGCCTAATAGACAGGCGGCCATCTGCTAGATTTACAGACATGGCCTACCGGCGCCGCATCGTTGACGACCTCCTCGACGAGCTGTTTCCCCACCTCGCGGCGATCGCCCTGGAGGGGGCCAAGGGCGTAGGCAAGACGGCAACCGCCACCCAACGAGCCAAGACCATCTTGTCCCTCGACGAACCTGCGCAGCGAGAGATCCTGGCGGCAAACCTCGACCACATCATTCAGGTTCCGCCGCCCGTCCTGATCGACGAGTGGCAGCTCGAGCCGCCTGTCTGGGACCGAGTCCGCAGGGCCGTGGATGACGACAACACCGGCGGGCGATTCCTGCTAGCCGGTTCTGCCGGCATCGCCCCGGGCGTACGCATCCACTCCGGTGCAGGCCGGATCGTCAGCTTTCCGATGCGACCGCTCGCCTTCAGCGAGCGTGGCTTGCTCGAACCGACGGTCTCGCTCAGCGATCTACTCGCCGGTGGCCAGCCCTCGATCGAGGGTCACTCTCCGATCGATGTCTCCACCTACACCGATGAGATTCTCAGCTCCGGGTTCCCAGGTATCCGCGTCCTCCCCGAACGAGCACGGCAGATCCAACTCGACAGCTACATCGCCCGCATCGTGGAGCGGGAGCTGCCGGAGAACGGCGTCTCTATCCGCCGGCCCGACCGGCTCCGCGCTTGGCTCACCTCATATGGAGCTGCCACCGCGACGGACGCCTCGTACTCGAAGATCCTTGATGCTGCCACGGCTGGCGAGGACGACAAGCCCGCGCGCGGGACGGTTGACTCCTATCGCGAGCACCTTACGCGGATCTTCGTGCTCGACCCGATCCCGGCGTGGATTCCCATCTTCAACCCCCTCAAACGCCTGACTCACACGCCCAAGCATCACCTCGTCGACCCAGCCATCGCGGCCCGCCTTGTGAAAATCGGGAAGGCAGGCCTGCTGAGGGGTGAGGGCGACAGGGTCGCTGCACCGACGGGCACGTGGCTAGGCGCCCTCTTCGAGTCGCTCACGGCGCAGAGCGTGCGCGTATACGCCAGCGCGGTCGGCGCGGAGGTCGGACACCTACGCACCAAGGACACGGCGCGTGAGATCGACCTCATCGTCGAAGGCAGCGACCGTCGAGTTGTCGCGATCGAGGTGAAACTTGCGGCGACCATCAGCGATCACGACGTGCGCCACCTGAACTGGCTCCAGCAACAGATCGGCAGCCGACTCTCCGACCGCGTCATCGTCACGACTGGCCAGTACGCCTATCGTCGCCCCGACGGCGTCGCCGTCATCCCACTCGCCCTGCTAGGTCCGTAGGCGCTCGACGGGCCCGACCAACGGCTCAGGCCGGGCCGGCGACGATCCGTTCGGCCTGCAGCTTGCGCACCGTCTCGACCAGCTCCTCGGCCCGGGCGTCGAACGAGTGCTCGCGCCGGACCAGCTCGGACAGCTTCTCGCGAGCCGCCGCACGCTCCGGCGTCTCGGCCAACTGCAGGTTCACGGCGGCGGCCAGCTCCTGCGGCGTCGAGTAGGTCAGGACGACGTCGCCGAAGACCTCCTCGACGCCGGGGACGACGTCGGTCACCACCCGCGCCCCGCAGGCGGCGAGGTCGAACAGCCGGTTGGACATCAGGCCCTCGGCCTTCATGTCGTCCCAGTGGTCGTTGAGGACGACGCCGGCGCCGGCGTAGACGGCGGGCAGATCCTCGTTCGGGATGTACTCGCCGAGCCAGGCGCCCTCGGGCAGCAGCCCGCGCCAGCGCACGCCGTAGACAGACGGCACGATGCCGGCCGACAGCGCCGCGCCGACCGAGGCCCGCATGCCGCGCGCGTTGCCGACGAACAGCACGTCGTGGCGGCGGCGCGGGTCGGCGGGGACGGGGTGGAAGCGGTACTGGTCGGTGGCCTGCAGCAGCGGCCGCACCGGCGCGCCGAGGTCGGTCGACATCCGCCGGGCGAGGCTGGTCGACGCGGCGAAGACGGCGTCGTAGGAGGCCAGCTCGCGCCGGGTGACCCGCTCGGGGTGGCTGATCACCCAGGACAGGTTGATCTGCTGCGGGTTCACCGTGTAGACGCTGACGCCGCGCAGCACGAGGGCGACGTCGTCGAACCGGGAGGTCGGCCGGTACCACGCCCGCTTGGCGTCGATGACGGCCTCGTGGCCGAGCCGCTCGAGCGCCTCCTTGAGGCCGATGGCGTAGTGCCAGTCGCCCCAGTTGGTGCGCCGGGCGACGTCGGGCGCGCCGATCTTGATGGCCCAGCGCAGCGGCCGGTCCGGCCGGTCCTGCACGACGATCGGGTCGAACCCCCAGTGCGTCGTGGCCCCGCCGTCGTAGCCGACGATGGCGTAGCCGCGCTCGCCCCACACGGTGACGTCGTCCTGGGCGACGGTGTCCTTCCAGCGGCCGGTGAACAGCTCCTGGTTGTCGGTCGCCGTGGTGACGGCCGACGCCGTGGTGCGGCGCTCCGGGATCTCGGTGAGAGCGACCTGGCTGTCAGGCACGTACCGCAGCGGGCGGCCGGTCTCGCGGGCCAGCCGGAGGCTGAGGTCGGGGTTGTCGGGGTCGTTGACGAACAGCGGCTCGAAGCCGCGGACGGCGGCGAAGTCGGCGGCCCGGACGGCGAGCGCGACCGGCGTCAGCCCGGCCGGCGACGACGGCGCGACCACCTCGGGCGCGTCGCCGGGGAACCGCTGGTAGAGGTTGTGCGGGTGCGCGCCACGGGCGAACGCCACGCCGGCCGACCACACCGTGCCGTCGCGCAGCAGCACCAGCGGCTGGGCCGCCGCGGCGCCGTCGGACAGCGCGGTGGTCAGCGGCCCCAGCCAGCCGGGCTCGACCCAGCCGCCCGGGGTCAGGAAGACGACGGTCTCGCTGGTGGACTGCGCGGCGCCGATGGTCCGCGACAACTCGGTCGAAAGCCGCTGGGTCTGCCGCAGCACCCGCACGTTCGGGAACCGGATGGGCAGGAACTGCAGCCGCATGGCCTCGGCCTCGGACGCCTTCGCGTCGACGACGACCACCTCGAGGTCATCGCCACCGCCGGCGCCGTCAACGCCGTCGTCGAGCAGCCGCTCGACGGTGGCCGTGACGGCCTGGGCGTCGTCGCCCGCGTGGATGACGACGGAGACGGTCCCCGGCCGGCGGCCGGCCAGCCCGGCGTCGACGGCGGCCCAGTCGACCAGGTGCTTGGCCCGGATGACGAAGCGGTAGCCGAACAGCTCGTTGATGGTGATGCGGTCGCTGCGCTCTTCCCACGCGTCGTAGACGGTGGCGATGAACGGCGCCAGCTCGAAGTCGGTGACCGCGGACATCCGGATGAACAGGTCCCAGTCGACGTTGCGGCGCAGGTCCTCGTCGAACGCGCCGACCTCGTCGAGCAGCGACCGCTCGTGCAGGACGACGATGCAGTCGATGAAGTTGCGTTCCACCAGCGCGGCGCGGTTGTACGGCAGCGACCGGTAGCCGCGGCGGCCGTTCTTCTTCTCCTCGACCAGCTCGGAGACGGCGTAGCCGAACCGCAGCGACCGGGTGCGCACGAACGCGACCATGACCTCGAGGAAATCGGGCGTCCAGACGTTGTCGCTGTCGAGGTAGGCGACGTAGTCGCCGCGGGCCTGCGCCAGGCCGGCGTTGCGGGCCGCAGAGACGCCGCCGGCCCGTTCGCGGCGGACCAGCTCGATGCGCTCGTCGGCCAGCAGCGGCTCGATCGCCTCGGCGGTGCCGTCGGTGCTGCCGTCGTCGACGACGATCAGCTGCCAGTTCCGGTACGTCTGCGCGACGACGGAGTCGATGGCGGCGAGCACGCCCTCGCGCCGGTCCTTCGTCGGGATGACGACGGTGACCAGCGGCGGCGCCTCGCCACGCCCGGCGTACTCGGCGATGACGCGGCGCTTGAACGCCTCGGCGGCGTCGTGGTCGAAGGTGTCGGCGGTGCGCGGCAGGTGCTCCCAGCCGCGAGTCTCCTGCATGAGCCGGCGGGTGCGGCGGGCGAAGTCGGCCAGCGGCGCGCCCTGAACGTCGTCGAAGTTCGTGGTGTAGGCCTCGACGTCGAAGGCGGCGCTGGGCTGCGCGCCGGACTTCCAGCCGGTCTCGAGGTAGTGCCCGAGCGGGCCGCCACGGTGTTTGGCCGCCTCGGGGTGCCGCTCGGTGTAGAACTCGGGGTCGAACAGCGGATGCGGCGACAGCCCGCGGGCGATGCCGCGGTTGACGTAGTGGATGAACGGCGAGACGTCGAGCTTCTTCGGGCTGTCGGGGTGGTCGCGGTACCACTCGCTGACGAAGCACGGGTTCGGCGAGACGTCGGTGGCCGAGCCGACCGTGACGTAGTGGTCGATCGGGTCGACGCCGGACGGGATCGGCTCGTCCAGCTGCTCGCGGTACCAGGCGGCGTCGAACAGCCCACTGGCACGGATGGCCGACGCGATGCGGCGGCGCCGCGCGACGTCGTCGAGGTACGCCTGCGGCAGTACCTTCTTGACCAACCGACGGACCCTGCCGAGCGGCAGTTTCATGCGACTAACTCCTCGGGAACGATCATGACCCTGGTGCCCCAGGCCATCGGACCCAAGTGCATCGGACGCGTGCGGACGCTCGATATCTTAGACGTTCGACGACACTGGGAGGTGCCGAAGTGCGGTGGTTGATCACGGGTGCGGCGGGCATGCTGGGCCGTGACGTCGCGACGGTGCTGGACGACGCCGACGTCACCGCCCTGGGCCGGTCGCAGCTCGACATCACCGACGCCGCGGCGGTCGACGACGCGGTTCGCGGGCACGACGTCGTCGTCAACACCGCCGCGTGGACCGACGTCGACGGCGCCGAGACGGCCGAGGCTGCGGCCGCGGCGGTCAACGGCACCGCACCGGCGCACCTGGCCGCGTCCTGCGCCCGCCACGGCGCCCGGCTGGTGCACGTCTCGACCGACTACGTGTTCGACGGCGCCGCGACCACGCCGTACCCCGAGGACGCGCCCACCGCGCCCCGGTCGGCGTACGGACGCGGCAAGCTGGCCGGCGAGCGCGCGGTGCTGTCGGCGCTGCCCGACGCCGGCTACGTCGTCCGCACGGCCTGGCTCTACGGCGAGCACGGCGGCAACTTCGTCAAGACGATGGCCCGGCTCTCGGCCGCCCGCGAGACCCTCGACGTCGTCGACGACCAGCGCGGCCAGCCGACGTGGTCGATGGACGTCGCGACGGCCCTGGTCGGCCTCGTCCGCGCCGAGGCGCCGGCCGGCGTCTACCACGCCACGAACAGCGGCGAGACGACGTGGTTCGGCCTGGCCCGCGCGGTCTTCGCGCAACTGGGCCTCGACCCCGAGCGGGTCCGGCCCACCACGACCGACAAGTTCCCGCGCCCGGCGCCGCGGCCCGCGTACTCCGTCCTCGGCCACGACGGCTGGGCCCGGGCCGGCCTGCCGCCGCTGCGCCCCTGGGACGAGGCGCTGGCAGCCGCAGCCCCCGCCGTCCTGCCCCAGCACTGACCGGGCGCTCTGCCCGACGCCCGGCGTGGTCCCACGCAGGAAGCATGCACCGCGTGCTTTGCAATGAGCACCAATACGCACCGCGTCGCGTCGAGCAGCGGCTCCGGCGGTCATGGCCCATCTCGACGCGACGGGATCGGCGTCCGACGGACACGGCTCAGGTGGTGCGTAAAGGTGCTCATTGCAAAAGGGCCCGCATGCGACTTCTGACATGAGCGAACCGGCCGCAATGTCAGTCGGCGTGCGAGCGGGCGGCCAGGGCGGCATCGAGTAGCACCCGGGCCCGGGCGTCGAACGAGTGCAGGGTCCGGACCTCCTCGGACACCAGCTTCAGCACCTCGGGCGGGCACAGCTCGTCCGGTTCCAGCGCGCACAGCGCCGCCAGCTCCTCCGGTGACGAGTACGTCCGCACGGCCGGCCCGAACAGCTCGGACAGGCCCTCGATCGGGTCGCTGATCACCCGCCCGCCCGCCGCCACCACGTCGAAGACCCGGTTCGACACGAAGCCGTTCGCCCGCATGTCCGCCCAGTGGTCGTTGAGCACCACGCGGGCCCGCCCGTAGGCCGCGCCGGCCGCGTCGTTGGCCAGGTACTCGCCGCGCACGTACCGCGCGGGGATCGCGTCGCGCCAGTTCAGCCCGTACACGTGCAGGTCGACGCCGGCCAGGATGGCGTCGCGGACGATCGGCCGGACCTCGCCGCGCCGGCCGGAGCCGACGAACAGCACCGGACCCGCCGCCGCGCCGGCCGCGCCGGGCTGGAACCGGGCCGGCTCGGTGGCCTGCAGCAGCGGTCGCACGTCCAGCCCCCATCGCTGCGACACCGACGCTGCCCACGGCACTGACGCCGCGAACACCGCGTCGTAGCGGCGTGCCTCGCTCGCGGTCACCGTGTCGGGGTGGCTGATCACCCAGAGCAGGTTGATGCGGCCGGGACCGGGCGCGTACGGCTCCAGCCCGCGCAACGTGAGTGTGACGTCGTCGAGGTAGCCGGTGGGGCGGTCGAAGGCCAGCCTGCGGTCGACGACGACCTGCTGGCCGAGCCGGCGCAGCGCGGCCGCGAGGTCGCGGGCGAAGTGCACGTCGCCCCAGGTGTCGCCCCGTGGGCCGGCGTGCGCGCCGATCTTGACCGCCCAGCGCAGCGCCGGCGACGCCGGGCGGACCAGCACCGGCACCGCCGTCCGCAGCCCGGCCGGGTCGACGACGCCCGGCTGCACGTGCGCCACCGCGAACCCGGCGTCCTCGTACCGGCTCAGCTCCGACGCCGGCAGCCGGCCGGCCCAGCGCGCCTCGAAGGCCAGCCGGTTCGCGCCGCCGAAGGCCGACCGGCCCGGCGTCTTGCTCTCGTGGTGCTCGACGACGGACCCGGTGACGACGGCGAACCGGCCGCCCAACTCCTCGCCGGCGCGCAGGCACAGGTCGATGTCCTCGCAGCCGTTGATGTACATCGGGTCTAAGCCGCGCAGCGCGACGACGTCGGCGGCCCGCATGGCCAGGGCAGCGGCGGTGACGGCGGTGAAGCCGCTCATCGTGCCGAGCGCCTGCGCGTCCTCGGCCGGATGGTGGGCCAGGAAGGCGTGCGGGAAGCTGTCGCCGCCGGCGAAGATGGTGCCGGCCGACTGGATCGTCCCGTCGGGGTACACCAGCAGCGGCTGCGCCCCGATGACGGCGTCGTCGTCGAGCGCGCCGACCAGCGGCCGCAGCCAACCGGGGCGTACGACGGTGTCGTTGTTGAGGAACACGACGGCGGCGCCGGTGGAATGCGCGAACGCCAGGTTCGAGCCGAGTGCGAAGTTGAGGTTGCGGGCCGCCCGCACCACCGTCACCTCGCGCGACGCGGCGAACCGGGCCGCCAGGATCGCGGAGACCGCCCGCCGCGACCCGTTGTCGACCACGACCACCTCGACGTCGTCGCCCTCGTCCGCCGCCGCGGCCAGCACCGACGCCACCGCGTCCGCCGTCATGCGCCAGTCCTGGAAGGTCGGGACCAGCACCGACACCCGCCCGGGCACGCGGGTGTCCAGCCCGGCGGCGACGGCGGCCCAGTCCACGTGGTGCTTGGCCAGCACGACGTACTCCCAGCCCGGCGCCTCGGTCAGCGTGATCCGGTCCTGGCTCGCCGCCGTCCCACCCACCGCTCCGCCGACGAACGGCAGCAGCCGCAGCGACGTCTCGCCGGCGATCCGGATCACGAAGTCGTGGTCGACCCAGCGGCGCAGCGACTCGTCGAACCCGCCGATGGCCGTCAGCACAGACCGCTCGACCACCAGCGAGATCATGTTCACGTGGTTCTTGACCAGCAGATGGTCCTGCGTGCCGTCGAAGGCGAGGTACCGCAGCGGCGCGTCCGCCCCGTGGTCCAAGACGGCGTGCGCGGCCCGCAGGCCGTCGGCGGCCATCGCCTTCACCGCCAGCTCCAGGAAACGCGGGCGGTACAGGTCGTCGGAGTCGAGGAAGGCGACGTAGCGGCCGCGGGCCGCCGCGATCCCGGTGTTGCGGGCGGCGCACACCCCGCGCCACGGACGGGCCAGCACCCGGACCCGGTAGTCGCGGCCGGCCAGCTCCCGCAGCACGTCCGGCGTCTCGTCGTCGGACCCGTCGTCGACGACGATCAGCTCGAGGTCGCGCAGGCTCTGCCGTAGCACCGACGCGACCGCCGCCCGGATCTGCGCCGGCCGGTTCCGGACCGCGATGACGACGCTGACCAGTGGCCCGTCCTCGCCGGACGGCAGCGGCAGCCGGGACGTCCGGGTGATCCAGTCCAGCTCCGCGGCCGTATCGAGCTGCTCGCTCAGCCGCGTGCCGTGGCCGACGTCGTGCTGCTCACGCCACCGCCGGGCGGCCGCGACCGCCCGGTCCCGGACCACGCCCAGCCCCGGCACGGCGCCGACATGGTCGGGCCGCACCGGCAGCGGCGTCTCCGGACCGGCCCAGGAGAGGAAGTGGCCGAGCACGCCCCCCGGGTGCTCGGCCGCCTCGGGGCGCCGCTCGAGATACGTCGCGACGTCGAACAGCGGCCCCAGCGCGCCCGTCGTGGCCAGGCGCGCGCGACGGAACGGGTCGACCCCCTTGCGCGCCCGGTACTTCGGGTCGTGGAACTCCGGCTCGTACAACGGATGCGGCGAGAGCCCGCGCTGCAGCCCCCAGCGCAGGTAGTGCCGGGCCGCGACGGCGTCGTCGGCGAACTCCTTGCCGGCCTGGGCGGCGTAGAACTCCCGGTCCAGCACGTTCCAGGTGAGGAACTCCTCGACCGGCTCGACGCGGACCCGCCGCTTCGGCGGCCACGGGCCCAGCGGCCGGCCGACCCGGCGCCGATACGCCCGGAGGCCGGCACCCAGCGCCACCCGCCGCCGGAGCAGCCCCGAGCGCACCTGCCTGATCCCGCTGACTCTGCCCAAAGCCGGCCACCTTCCCGTGCCGTCCGCCGCGTTCTGGCGGCGGACGCTACGGGCCGTTCGGGCTCGTTCCGTTTCGCCCCGATTTCCCGGACGTCACCGACCCCCGGCCCTCGGACCGGAAGACGCGCGGGCCGGGCCTGTGGGTTGCCCGGGAGGGCTAGGACGAGCGCAGCAGCAGACTGAGCGAGCTGTGGGTGGCGAGGCCGCCCAGGGCGTTCAGCGCCCGGAACGTCAGTGTGACGTCGACGGTGGCGGGCGAGTCGAAGCGGACCCGGAAGCCGCCGTCCTGACGCGGCTCGCCGGTGAGCTGGTGGACGGGGAGGTCCAGCTCGACCCCGCGGACCGGGTCGCTCTCGATGGTCAGCGGGCCGGTCACGTAGCCGTCGTTGACGATGGTGACGTCGATCGTGTGCCAGTCGCCCGGTGCCAGCGCGCCCAGCCGGGTCGCGGTGCGGGCGACGTTGACCCGCGCCTCCGGGTTGACGCTGACCGAGATCGGGGCCGTGGTGTCGACCGGACCGCAGCAGTGCTCCATCAGTCGGCCTCGCATTCGTCGCGCCGGGTCAGGTAGACGGCCTGCGCGGCGTCGTACGCCGCTCGCGCGTCGGCCCGCTCGGCCTCGCGGATGAACCCGGACTTCGCCGCCCACAGCGCGTCGACCGAGTCGTGCAGCCACTGGGCGCTGCGCTTGGAGGCGCGGATCGGCCGGCCGCCGGCCTCGACGAAGACCGGCTGGGTGTGCACGCTGCGCAGGATCCGCAGCGCCACCCACGACGAGCGCTCCAGCGTGACGTCGAACGCCACGTCCCGCTCGACGCCGTCCGCGAGCACCCACTGCGAGGCCACCGCGACGCCGTTCACCACCAGCTCCAGCAGCACCTCGCGGCTCTCGCCGAGGCGAGCCCGCTCCAGGTGCCAGCCGACTGGCGCGCTGTAGGCGGGACGGCCCGGCTCGGGCGGCGGTGGCGGCTGCTCGGGCAGCCACGCGGCGACCGTCGCCGTCACCCGGACGGCGCCCGGCGCCGCAGCTGCGTGCTCGCGCGCCACCTCGCCGTCGACGGCGAGGTCGAACACGTGGCTGCGGCCGTCGCCGAAGTACGACGCGCCGTCCTTCAGCCCGGCGATCCACGTCTCCAGCGCCTGTGGCCCCTGCGGCGGCGACGGCAGCCGGACGTAGGTGCGCCCGACGCCCGGGCCCTCGTCGTAGATGCACGGGTAGTCGGTCTCGCCTAGCATCAACGTGCGGAAACCCACGTTGAGCAGGTGGTACCAGATGTTCAGCTCGGCCGCCGGGGCCAGCTCGGCGCCGGCCTGGAAGTCGGCGGCGCCCAGCGGCACGTCGACGATGATCTCGTTGGACCCGATCGAGTGGAACCCGGGGACGACGTAGTTGGGCAGCTCGTCGGTGCCGGCGGCCAGCCCGAGTCCGCAGTGCGCGTAGCCGACCAGGGCGTTCTGCGAGTGGCCCCAGCGCATGATCGGCAGGTTCCAGGACGGCCAGTCCTCGATCAGCTCGGTGCCCGGGTAGTCCTGGTCGGTCAGCCCGAGCAGGATGACGTGCCCGGAGTGGCTGGACGGGAAACCGGACACCTCCACGTCGTAGCGCAGCAGGCTCTGGCCGTCGCGGTCGGTCTTCTGCGGCTCCCAGGTCATGCCCTGGGCCCGCTGCATGGCCGGGTTCTCCAGCAACGCCGGCGGACTGATCGACTCGCCGCTGAAGAACTGCTTCTGGTGGTAGTAGCAGGGACCCCAGGTCAGCACGCTGCCCAGCCACAGGCCCTCGCCGCGGACGTGCCTGATCATCGTCTCCGGCGTCACGCCCTCGCTCGGCACGTTGTAGTGCGAGCAGCCGCCGGCGTGGATGTGCGGGTCGCCGGAGTAGTAGCCGTGCCCGGCCGGGTCGATCCAGCGGTCCAGCCGTAGGTCGACGGCGTCAGTGGCGGCCTCGACGTGGACGTCCACCTGGGCCTCGCGGTACTCCGGCCCGCGCCGCGCGGTGATCTCGTACCGCCCCTCCGGCAGCCGGATCACTTCGCCGGTGGCGCGGTACACGTGCTCGTGGAAGAACATGTCCGGCGCCAGGCGCATCGCCGTCGACGGGTACGACCGGCCCTGGGCGTCGCGCACGGTGATGGCTGCGACGCTGCTGGCGCCGTCGGGCTCGCGGACGTCGAACCGGATCTCCCGCGCCGCAGTGCAGTCGAACTCGAAGCTCGCGCCGTAGTCGCGAGGGTCGAACATCATCCGGCGGCCGGCCAGGTGCTCCGGCGGGCGGGTCAGGCTCTCCGGCGACTCCTGGACGGCCGCGGCGAACGTCAGCCCGCCCTTGCGCGGGCCGGCCTCGCGGCTGTACACGCTGACGACCAGGTACTCGGCCTCCAGCCCGGACAGGTCGCCGGACGACGCGAGCTTCGCCTGCAGCCAGGCGCCCTCGATGCGCGGCACGCTGTCGAGGGTGTCGGGCAGGACGGTGCGGGCGGCGTGGCTCTTCTGGTCGATGATCCCGAACACGCCGGGGGTCATGCCGTGCAGCCGCGCCTCGATGCGGTGCGGGTTCGCGACCCGGACCAGGAAACTGCGCCAGCCGTGCTGGACCAGCCGCGGCGGCGCCGCGCCGGGCGAGCTCGTGGTCTCGGCCCGCTCGTCGACATGCACGTCGACGAGTACGTGCGGGCGCAGCAGCGCCTCGGCCTCGGCGACGACCTCGGCGTCGGGGCGCCGGTCGGCCGCCAGCTCTGTCAGCCGGGCGGTGACGTCGTCGGGCAGCGGGTCGCCGAGGTCACGCATGGCGCGAGCGGCGCGGTTGGCGGAGGCGAGCAGGGGCTGGGCAGCGGGCTCGGACACCGAGTCCTCCTGTCGGCGGGGGTCCGATCGACGCTACCTCGCGGCGAGGGCCGCGTAGAACTCAATTGTTGCGGCGTAGTCCGGCAGCAGCCCGGCCTCGCGCGCGGCGGCCAGCGACGGCGCGTCGCGGTCCTTGCCGGACAGGATCGGCGTGATCGGCCGGCCGTCGCGGGCGGTCGCCGGCCAGTCGATGCCCAGCTCGGGGTCGAGCGGGTCGATGCCGTGCTCGCGGCCGGGCGCGTACGGGGTCGTGCACAGGTACATGACGGCGGAGTCGTCGGCCAGCGAGAGGAACGCGTGCCCGAGCCCCTCCGCCACGTACACCGAGCGCCGGTCGGCGTCGTCGAGCAGCACTGAGTCCCACGCGCCGAACGTCGGCGACCCCACCCGGATGTCGACCACGACGTCGAGGACGGCGCCGCTGACGCAGGTGACGTACTTCGCCTGGCTGGGCGGGACGTCGGCGAAGTGCAGTCCGCGCAGCACACCGGCGGCCGAGACGGACAGGTTGGTCTGGACGATGTCGGGACGGTGGCCGACATGCGGCGCCAGCAGGTCGCCGCGGAAGGACTCGAGGAAGACGCCGCGGGAGTCGCCGAACTGCTGCGGCGTCACGACCCACGAGCCGGGCACCGACAGCGGCTCGACCTTCGGCCCGCTCATGCCGGCGCGCCCTCGAGCAGTTCGACGAGGTAGTCGCCGTAGCCGGACTTCGCCAGCGCCTCGCCGCGGACCCGCAGCTGGTCGTCGTCGATGAAGCCCATGCGCCAGGCCACCTCCTCGGGGCAGCCGATCTTCTGGCCCTGCCGTGCCTCGATGACGCGGACGTACTCGCCGGCGGCCATGAGGTTGTCGAACGTGCCGGTGTCGAGCCAGGCCGTGCCGCGCGGCAGCACCTCGACGTGCAGTGAGCCGCGGTCGAGGTAGGTGCGGTTGACGTCGGTGATCTCCAGCTCGCCGCGGGCCGACGGCCGCAGGCCGCGGGCGATCTCGACGACCTCGCTGTCGTAGAAGTAGAGGCCGGGGACGGCGAAGTTGCTGCGCGGCTTGGCCGGCTTCTCCTCCAGGCTGATCGCCCGGCCGTCGGCGTCGAACTCCACGACGCCGTAGGCGGTGGGGTCGGCGACGTGGTGGGCGAAAACCAGCCCCCCGTCGATCTCGGTGTACTTGCGCAGCTGGGTGCCGAGGCCGGCGCCGTAGAAGATGTTGTCGCCCAGCACCAGCGCGACGTGCTCGGAGCCGACGAACTCGGCGCCGATGACGAACGCCTGCGCCAGCCCGTCGGGGCTCGGCTGCTGCGCGTAGGTGATGGACAACCCCAGGTCGGAGCCGTCGCCGAGCAGTGAGCTGAACTGTTCGGCGTCGCGCGGCGTCGTGATGACGAGGATGTCGCGGATACCGGCCAGCATGAGCGTGGTCAGCGGGTAGTAGATCATCGGCTTGTCGAAGACCGGGAGCATCTGCTTGCTGACCGCCATGGTGAGCGGATGCAGCCGGGTTCCCGAGCCGCCCGCCAGGATGATTCCTCGCATGAGCGCCTACGATAGCCCGCGACAGGGACCGCTCCAGGAGGGGACGACATGCGGCTGTTGATCACGGGCGGGGCCGGCTTCATCGGCTCGCACTACGTCCGCCAGGCGCTGTCCGGCGCGTACCCCGGCCTCGACGGCGCCGACGTCGTCGTGCTGGACAAGCTGACCTACGCCGGCAACCCGGCCAACCTCGAGCCGGTCGCCGACCACCCGCGGTTCTCCTTCGTCAAGGGCGACATCCTCGACACCGGCCTGGTCGACGAACTGCTGGCCGAGACCGACCAGGTGGTGCACTTCGCCGCCGAGAGCCACGTCGACCGCTCCATCCAGGGCGCCGCCGCGTTCGTCCAGACCAACGTGGTGGGCACGCAGACGCTGCTCGACGCCGCCCGCCGCCACGGCGTCGACCGGTTCGTGCACGTCTCCACCGACGAGGTGTACGGCTCCATCGAGTCCGGCTCGTGGACCGAGGACCACATCCTGGCGCCGAACTCGCCGTACAGCGCCAGCAAGGCCAGCAGCGACCTCGTCGCGCTGGCCTACCACCGCACCCACGGCGTGCCGGTGTCGGTGACCCGATGCTCGAACAACTACGGGCCGTACCAGTACCCCGAGAAGGTCATCCCGCTGTTCGTGACCAACCTGCTCGACGGGTTGAACGTGCCGCTGTACGGCGACGGCCTCAACGTGCGCGACTGGCTGCACGTCGACGACCACTGCCAGGGCATCGAGCTGGTCCGCTCGGGCGGCCGGTCCGGCGAGATCTACAACATCGGCGGCGGCCGCGAGCTGACGAACAAAGAGCTCACCGGCCAGCTGCTGGAAGCGTGCGGCGCCGGCTGGAGCCGCGTCGACCACGTCGAGGACCGCCTCGCCCACGACCGCCGCTACTCCGTCGACGACGGCAAGATCCGGGCCGAGCTGGGGTACGTGCCGCGGCAGGACTTCGCGTCCGGGCTGGCGGGGACGGTGGCCTGGTACCGCGACCAGCGGTCGTGGTGGGAGCCGCTGAAGAACCGCTGACGCGCCGGTCGTCCTGGCGGTTGGAACGGCCCGGTCCGGGGCATACTCGAAGTCGATCTGTGGTCGATCGGGAGGATACGAGGACTTGCGGCGTGGGCTCGGCGTCATTCTGGCGGCGGTGCTGGCGGCGACCCTCCTCACCGGCTGGTCGCCCGGCTGGCCCGGCGGTGAGCCTGACGCGCCCCGCGACGTGCGCCGGCCCGCCTCGAAGACCGTCGACGTCGGCGTCTTCCTCACCGCCGGCCGGGGCGACGCCTCCACCGTCCAGGCCGCCATCGACGCCGCCGAGCCCGGCCAGACCGTCGTCTTCCCCGAGGGCGTCTACCAGCTGGACCGGCCGATCCGGTTCAGGTCCGGCCGCAACTACACCGCCGCCGAGGGCGCCGAGGTCGTGCTGCGGGGCTCCGGCGACAAGGGCGTCACGCTCGGCCACGAGGAACTGCGCGACGTCACCATCAGCGGGCTGCAGTTCGACAACGTCCGCCTCGAGCTGACCGCTGAGGAGGACAGCGAGGCAATCGTCGACGTGACGCTGCGCGACTGCACGTTCCGCAACGGGCCGGTCGGCAGCGAGTGGGGCGTCGCGCACGTGCTGCTGCGGCACACCGTCGGCGTGACGGTCGACGGCTGCGAGTTCCTCCGCGACAGCGAGCATCCCGGCCGCGGCGTCGTCTCGGACAGCAGCAGGCTCACCGTCGTCAAGGACTCCTGGTTCGGCACCACCGCCGACCTCGACCCGTCGGTGCAGGACGGCTGGTTCCGCACCGCGATCAACTTCTGGGGCCACGACCTCAGCACCGGACAGGGCAACGACGAGGTCGTCGTCGACGGCAACGTGTGGCGGCGCACGCCCGGCATCGGCTCGCCGGCCGGCTGCGAGTTCTGCCAGGACCACGGGCTGTACGCGTGGGGCAGCCGGCGGCTGTCGATCGTCGGCAACCGCGCCGACGGCTGGGACGCGTCACCCGCGGGCGGCTCGATGAAGCTGCGCAACCAGCACGACACATTCGTGGTCGGCAACCGAATGCGCTCGTCGGGCATTTACACCTACGTCTACGCCAGCCAGAACATGCCCGAGGTGTTCCGCCGGGTCTCCATCCGCGACAACAGCATCGACATGCTCGGCGCGACCGGCTGCCGGCACTACTGCGGCGTGACGTACTGGCGCGACGCGGAGATCCTCGGCCAGCAGGGTGTGCCGGAGAGCGACGTGTTCATCGGCGGCAACGCGTTCGTCGACGGCGGGCTGATCTCCGTCTCCACCGATCGCGCCGCCGCCTTCTGCGTCCAGGGGAACAGCGCCGCCGCACTGATCTCGCACCTCGGCAACGTCCAGACCAGCGACTGTCCCCCCGCACCGGAGTGGGAGGAGCCGTTCGCCGGCGTGCAGCGCGGCGACTTCGACGGCGACGGCCGCGAGGACTTCGTCCAGCTGGTCCGCGACGACGGCGAGGACCCGTACTGGCGAGCGCACCTGAGCGCCGGCAACGGCGTCCAGATCGAGGAGTGGCCCGCGCAGGTCGGCGGCGCCCAGCTGGCCGCGCAGCTCGGCGTCCAGGTCGGCGACTTCGACGGCGACGGCCGCGACGACCTCGCCTGGGCCGGCGCCTGCCGCGACCAGGGCAACTGCTGGCGCGTCGCGCTGGCCGGCGACGACGGCTTCGCGCCGCCCCGGCCGTGGGCGCGGCTCGGGCCGGTCACCGCCGAGACCTCCCGGTTCGGCGTCCAGGTCGGCGACTTCGACGGCGACGCCCGCGACGACCTGCTCTTCCGCGGCGCCTGCGGCTCCCCCGGCGAACCCTGCTGGCGCATGCTCAGCAGCGACGGCGAGTCCTTCCACGCCACATCCTGGGGCGACGCCGTCGCCTGGACCTCCGAGTCGGACGTCTACGGCCTGTTCGTCGCCGACTTCAGCGGCGACGGCCGCGACGACGTCGCCTACCGCGGTGCCTGCGGCGACGCAGGCGAGCCATGCTTCCGCGTGCACGTCAGCGGCGACGACGGCTTCGAGGTGAGCAGCTGGGGCGACGCGTTCTGGCCCGCGGCCGACGGCACCACCGCCCACTTCGGCATCTCCGTCGGCGACATCGACGGCGACGGCGACGCCGACCTCGGCTACCGCGGCCGCTGCGGCGACGGCGAGTCACAGTGGCGGTACCACGTGAGCGACGGCACCGCCTTCACCGCCGCCTGCTCCACGCGCGCCAAGCTCCCCCCGCCCGACTAGCCCGAGTTGATCATGGAGAAGGGCGGCCCTGGAGGCGCTCGGAACCCGACCTTCTCCATGATCAACTCGGCGCGAGGGATATTGCCGAGGTGGGCGTCCTCACCCGTCACCGAGGCACCTCACCCGCCGTAGGATCGCACCCGGCACCGATCCGGCCGCCATCCGGTCCGCACGCGAGTGAGGTACTCCCCACCCGAGTGAAGACCGTCGCCACACCCCGCGAACCGCTCAGGGCAGCAGGTCGTCCAGCAGGCCGAGCATCGTGTGCATGCGCCGGTTGGCCACCCTGCCGCTGCCCCGCTTGACGGCGCGGAAGTAGCGGTTGCGCCAGCCGCTCATGAACAGCAGCAGGGCGAGCGCGACCTGGAGCCGCCACGGGACCGCGCCGGCGGACGTCAGGGCGGGACGTAGCGAGGCCGGCACCTCCAGCGCCGCCGCGAGGTCGCGCGGGCCGGGTCCGGACATCAGCACCTTGAGGACGTCGTGGGCGAGCGGCCGGTGGCCGGCGTCCTCCCAGTCGACCAGGGCGAGCCGGCCGTCCGGCAGCCGCAGGACGTTGCCGAGACCGGGGTCGCCGTGGCTGAGGCCGACGGTGAGCGGACGGGCGTCGTCGAGCAGGGCGCGGGCGCGGTGCAGGGTGGCGTCGGGGTCGAGGCCGGGGAGCCAGCTGCCGGGCGGCGGGTCCTCGACCAGGCCGGTGAACGCCGTCAGCGCACGGGAGCGCTGCTCGGCGCCGAGCGGCTCGTGCGTCACGCCCAGCCGCTGCCAGGTCTCGGCCAGCAGGGCGAGCACTTCGTGGACGGTGGCCTCGGCGTCCTCGGGCCGGACGGCGGCGCCGTCGACGGCCTCCTCGACCAGCCAGTCGGCGACGGCGTCGCCGGACAGGCCGCGCCCGGCCAGCCCGCTCTCCAGCACCTTCGGCACGGCGAACGGCGTGCGGCCGGCCAGCGTCCGCTGGTGCGCGCTGCCGGCGACCAGCGGCGTCGGCGACCCGGGGGCGAAGCGCTGTTGCACGACGAGGGTCCGGAGCGCCTCGGTGACGTAGAACGCGCGGAACCGCAGCTGCTCGGCCGTGCGCATCGCCCCGGCGAGGACGACGTCAGCGGCGGCCGCCGACTTCACCAGCGGCCGGTCGCCCGCGACCAGCACCGACGCGCCGGTCCGCTGGTCGACGAAGACGCCGCTGGACGGGAAGGCCGAGGCCGGGTCCAGCTCGACGGAGAACGCGATGCGGTTGTCGTGGAAGAACTGCCGGCGACGCAGCCGGGCGACGCCCCGTGCGGACGGCAGACTGTCCGTCGTCCGTTCGATCGCGGCGGTCCACTCGAGGGACCTGATGGCGTCGGAGGCTGCGGGCATCAGATATGTTTATCAGTGCAACACCGCAGTTCAGGCCGCGTTACGCTAGTAATTCGATGAGAGTGTTCTCATCTTCGGAACGGCCATTCGCGGGCCGCGGTAACGGCCACCCGCTCATACCTGCTGTAAAGTCATCCGGTCACGAGCGCCACTATGGACGGGAACGAAGCAGTGTCGACTGATGTCGCGGTTGTTGGACTGGGATACGTGGGCTTGCCGCTGGCACAGGAGGCCAGCCGCTCCGGCCTGAACGTCATGGGCTTCGACGTCAGCACCAGGGTCGTCGAAGGTCTGAACGAGGGCCGGTCGCACGTCGACGACCTGTCCGATGCCGACATCGAGGCGATGCGGTCGGCGGGCTTCCAGGCGTCGGCCGACGAAGCCGACCTCGACAGCGCCGACGCGATCGTCATCTGCGTGCCGACGCCGCTGTCCGACGAGGGCGGGCCCGACCTCGGCGCGGTCAAGGCCGCGGTGGCCACCGTCGGGCGGCACCTGTCCGCCGGCATGCTGGTGGTGCTCGAGTCGACCACCTACCCGGGCACCACCGACGAGGTCGTCCGGCCGATGCTGGAGGAGGCCTCCGGCCTGACCGCCGGCCGCGACTTCCACCTCGCGTTCTCGCCCGAGCGCATCGACCCGGGCAACCCGAAGTTCGGCATGCGCAACACCCCGAAGGTCGTGGGCGGCCAGACGCCGGCCTGCACCGAGCGGGCGGCCACGTTCTACCGCCGCTTCGTCGACACCGTCGTCGAGGCCAAGGGCACCCGCGAGGCCGAGACCGCGAAGCTGCTCGAGAACACCTACCGGCACGTGAACATCGCGCTGGTCAACGAGATGGCGCGGTTCTGCCACGAGCTCGGCATCGACCTCTGGGACGTCATCCGGCTGGCCAAGACCAAGCCGTTCGGGTTCCAGGCGTTCTACCCCGGCCCCGGCGTCGGCGGCCACTGCATCCCGATCGACCCGAACTACCTGAGCCACAACGTGCGCGTGCGCCTCGGCTACCCGTTCCGGTTCGTCGAGCTGGCGCAGGAGATCAACGCCACCATGCCGGCGTACGTCACGCAGCGCGTGATGAACATCCTCAACACCGACGGCAAGGCCATCAACGGCTCGACCATCCTGCTGCTCGGCGTCACGTACAAGCCCGACATCGCCGACCAGCGCGAGTCGCCCGCCGTCCCGCTGGCGAAGCGGCTCGCCTCGCTCGGCGCGAACGTCGTCTTCCACGACCCCAAGGTGCCCACCTGGAAGGTCGACGGCGCCGTGCTCGAGGCCGTGCCCGACCTCGACGCCGCGCTGGCCTCGGCCGACCTCACCGTCGTCCTGCAGCCGCACAGCGACTACGACGGCACCCTGATCGCCAAGACCGCGAAGCGGGTCTTCGACACCCGCGGCATCACGCCGCTCGGTGACAACGTCGAGCACATGTGATCACCAGGCCGGATCGGACGTCGCCTGCTCCTCCTGGCGCACGTAGACGTCCGGGCCGAACACCTCGGTGACGGCGGCGACGGACTGCTCGTCGACCTCCGTCAGGCCGATGACGAGCGCGTTCAGCTCCGCATCGACGACACCGGATGTCAGCGACGCGCCGGCGATGACCGGATCGGTGAGGGCGATGTCCATGAACGCGTGCATGAGCTCACGGTTGCTGTGCTCGACCTCGCGCACCTCGACCGGCGCCGGCGCCGTCGCGATGACCTGGCGCATCTCGTCGCCGATGACAGAGTCCTCCCAGCCGGGGACGAGGTTCACGACGACCCCGTCGCCGTCGTCGGTGTAGTGGTACTTGCCCCAGAGCCCATCGCGGCTCGGGTCAGCGAACACCTGACTGACGAGTTCGGCCGCGGCCAACGTTTCGGGTGGCGTATCAGGCAGGTCGTAGTCGCTGGGCAGGACGTGGTCCTGCCAGCTCGGCTCGGGCGCCGCCGTCGCGCCGTCCTCCTGCACACCGCCACAGGCGGCCGTCAGCGCCACGAGCAGGGCCGCGGGCACCGCATGCCGCCAAGGTCTGGACCCCATGGTTTGCCCCTTCCGGCCTCACCTTATGGACGTGCGCAGGCGCGATCCGGGTTGCGTTAGGTTGAGCCGCATGACCGACGACGCCGAAGTCGTGTGGCGGCCCGATCCCGAGGCCGTCGCCCAGGGCCGGATGACCGCCTTCCGCGACTGGCTGCGCGCCGAGGGCGTGGTCGACGCCGCCGACTACGACGAGCTGTGGCGCTGGTCCGTGGCCGAGCCGGGCGCGTTCTGGGGCGCCGTCGCCCGCTTCTTCGACGTGAAGTTCCACTCCCCGCCCGAGGACGTGTTGCCCGACGTCGCGATGCCGGGCACCCGCTGGTTCCCCGGCGCGACGCTCAACTACGCCGAGCAGGCGCTGCGGCCCGGCGACGGCAAGGGCGACGACGACGTCGCGGTCGTGTTCCGGCGCGAGGACGGGCTGCGCAGCGAGCTGACCCACGGCGAGCTGCGCCGGCAGGTCGCGGCGCTGCGGGCGGCGCTGGTCTCGCTCGGCGTCGGCCGCGGCGACCGGGTGGCCGCGCTCGCCCCCAACGCCCCGGAGACGCTGGTCGCGTTCCTGGCGACGGCCAGCCTGGGCGCCGTCTGGTCGTCCTGCTCCCCCGACTTCGGCGTGCGCGCGGCGGCCGACCGGTTCGCGCAGATCGAACCGGTCGTGCTGGTCACCTGCGACGGCTACGTCTACAACGGCAAGGCGGTCGACGTCCGCCCGACGGTGGCGGCGCTGCGGGCGCAGCTGCCCACTGTCCGGGCCGTCGTCGCCTTCCCGTTCGGCGGGACGGCCGTGCCCGACGCGCTCGCCTGGGACGAGCTGCTGGCACGGCACGACGGCGCGCCGCTGGAGTTCACGCCGGTGCCGTTCGACCACCCGCTCTGGGTGCTGTACTCGTCCGGCACGACCGGCCTGCCCAAGGGGATCGTCCACGGCCACGGCGGCATCGTGCTCGAGCACGTCAAGGCGCTCAGCCTGCAGCTGGACCTCCAGCCGGGCGAGCGGTTCTTCTGGTTCACCACCACCGGCTGGATGATGTGGAACTTCCTCGTCGGCGCCCTGCTGGTCGGCTCGACGGTGGTGCTGTACGACGGCAGCCCGGGCCGCCCGTCGCTGCGGTCGATGTGGGACCTCGCCGCCGAGGAGCGGGTCGCCGTCCTCGGCACGTCCGCGCCGTTCGTGCAGGCCTGCCTCAAGGACGGCCTGATGCTGGACCCGTCCGCCCGGCCCGCGTTGCGCGCGGTGGGCAGCACCGGCTCGCCGCTGTCGACCGACGGGTTCCGCTGGCTGAGCCGCAACCTGGGCCCGTCGGTGCAGATCGCCAGCCTCTCCGGCGGCACCGACGCCTGCACCGCGTTCGTCGGGCCGGCGCCGGACGTCCCCGTGTGGCTGGGCGAGCTGTCCCGGCCGGCGCTGGGCGCCGCGCTGGCCGCGTTCGACGAGGCCGGTCACCCCGTCATCGGCGAGGTCGGCGAGCTGGTGCTCACCGCGCCGCTGCCGTCGATGCCGGTCTCCTTCTGGGGCGACGCCGACGGCTCGCGGCTGCGGGCGGCCTACTTCGAGGACTACCAGGGCGTGTGGCGGCACGGCGACTGGATCACGATCACGCCGCGCGGATCCGCCGTCATCCACGGCCGCAGCGACTCCACCCTCAACCGCGGCGGCGTCCGCATGGGCACCGCCGAGTTCTACCGCGTCGTCGAGGGCCACCCGGCGGTGCTCGACTCGCTGGTCATCGACACGTCCGGCGCGGGTTCGCCGGACGGCGAGCTGCTCTGCTTCCTGGTGCTCGCGCCGGGCACCGCCCTGGACGAGGTGGAGCCCGAACTGCGCAAGACGCTGCGCGCCGAGCTGTCGCCGCGACACGTCCCCGACCGCTTCGTGGTGGTCGACGACGTGCCGCGGACCCTGACGGGCAAGAAGTGCGAGGTGCCGGTGAAGCGGATCCTCGCCGGCGTGGCGGCGGATCACGCGGTCAGCCGCGAGGCGCTGCGCAACCCCGCGGCCCTCGACCCCTTCGTCGCCCTCGCCGCCGCCCGCTGACGGGCCGCCGCCCGCGGACCCCGCCCCGCCTCGAGTTGATCTTGGAGTTGTTCGGCAATTGCGGGGTGAAATGTCCGGTAGATACCCGAACAACTCCGAGATCAACGGGGCGGCGGGGCGGCGCGACTGCGCTACTTGCGGCGCGAGCCGGGCGGCAGTGGGAGCGGGTCGATGCTCTGGTCGTTCGCGGTCAGGTCGATGCCGAGGTCGGCGGCGAACACCATGTGGGTCTCGATGTCGACGTCGTCGTCCTGCTGGGTGAGGTTGAAGACGCGGGCGCCGCGCAGCCGGTTCCGCTCGGCGCCGCTGAGGCCGTAGGTGCCGAAGCCGGTGTTGCCGGCGTAGCCGAGCATGACGCCGTAGTAGTTGCCGACGTACGTGTTGACGTGGTCGTGGCCGCAGAACACGCCGCGCACGTCGCCGCGGTCGAGGATGGCCGAGAACATGCCGCTGTTGAACGGGCCGGGGCACTCGTCCTCGTTGCGCTCGCCGACGATGCCGTGCTTGGCGACGGCGCGCTCGTGGTCGGCGGCGGTGCGGCTGTCGACGCTGGCGAACCACATGAAGCGGTACTCCCACAGGGGGATGTGAATGAACAGCAGCGCCGGCACTTTCTGCCCGGCCCGCTTCTCGACCAGCTCGGACGTCTCGGTGTACCAGTGCACCTGGTTCATCCGCAGCCAGTCCCACGTCGGGTAGCCGGCGAAGTCCTGACCGTCGATGGTCGACGGCGCGTAGCGGCCGCTGTCGAGCAGGAACAGGTTGAAGATCGGCCGCTGACCACGGGCGCCGCGGATCAGCAGGTTCATGTTGCCGCTGCCGGTGACGCCGCGCGGGCTGGGCTGGTTGAGGTTGTGGCCGTAGGCCCGGTAGAAGGCGAGCATGTCCTCCTCGTCCATCCCGGTGTCAGGCGTGGAGTCCTCGTCGTGGTTGCCGTAGGTGATCACCCACGGGATCTCCCGCTCCTCCATCGGCTGGACGATGTTGTTCATCGCTTGCTTCATCTCGGTGGCGTTCGCGCAGCCGCCGGTGATGTTGTCGCCGTTGTGGACGACGAGGTCGGGCTGCTCGGCGTCGAGGACCTTCTCCATCAGCTCGATGGTGCGCCGGTCGATCCGCTCGTCGTCCTGGGTGTCGTTGAACTGGGCGATCTTGAAGGTGCCGTCGGCCTTGAACCGCAGCGGCTTGTCCTCGTCCGCCGCGCCGGCCGGCGTCGCGCCCGCGAGCGCACCGGTGGCGCCGAGCGCGATGGCGGCGGTGCCGATGCCGCCCATCCGGACGAAGTCGCGCCGGTCCCAGCCGGGCGCGGTCTCGGTCGGCTGCTGGTCGTGCTCGGTCATGGCGGCCTCATCTCCTGTGACGACGGGGTGGTGCCGGGGACGCTAGCGAGCGACGGGCACCAGCAGCCGTCGCAAGGGTGATGAGCGGATGAAGCCCACTCGAATAGGGTCGTCGGCGTGGAACCGTTCCGCATCGACGTCCCCGAGTCCGACCTCGACGACCTCAAAGCGCGGCTGCGCGCCACCCGCTGGCCCGAGCCGGCCACCGTCGACGACTGGTCGCAGGGGGTTCCACTGGACTACCTGCGCGACCTCTGCCACTACTGGTCGACGACGTACGACTGGCGGCGGGCGGAGGCGTGGCTGAGCGGACTGCCGCAGTTCCGGACCGAGATCGACGGGCTCGGCGTCCACCTGCTGCACGTCCGCTCCCTGCACGACGACGCGTTCCCGCTGGTGCTGACGCACGGCTGGCCTGGCTCGATCCTGGAGTTCCGCAAGCTGATCGAGCCACTCACCGACCCGCCCGACCCCGCCGACGCCTTCCACGTCGTCGTCCCGTCGCTGCCGGGCTACGGGTTCAGCGACAAGCCGGCCCGCGCCGGCTGGGGCGTCGAGCGCATCGCCGCCGCGTGGACGACGCTGATGGACCGGCTCGGCTACGACCGCTACGGCGCCCAGGGCAGCGACTGGGGCACGACGGTGTCGACGCTGCTCGGCGTCGCGCACCCTGACCGCGTCGCCGGGATCCACCTGATGCCACCTCTCGCGCCGCCCGACCCGGCGACGTTCGGCGACCTCACCGACGCCGAGGAGTCGGCGCTGGACAGCCTGCGCGAGGCGGACGAGTGGGGCTCGGGCTACTCGCGGCAGCAGGCCACCCGGCCGCAGACCGTCGGCTACGGCCTGGTCGACTCGCCGGCGGCGCTGTGCGCGTGGATCGCGGAGAAGTACTGGTTCTGGACCGACCACGACGGCGACCTCGACGACGTCGTCAGCCGCGACGAGCTGCTCGACACCGTCATGCTCTACTGGCTGCCCGCCGCCGGCGCCTCGGCGGCCCGGCTCTACTGGGAGAGCATCCAGCAGGTCGACGAGTGGATCTCGAACACCGCCGGCGCCGCCGTCGACGTCCCCACCGGCTGCACGGTCTTCCCGAAGGAGCTGCAGCGGCCGTCGCGGCGGTGGGCGGAGCAGCGGTTCACGAACATCCGGCACTGGTCCGAGCCGGCCCGCGGCGGCCACTTCGCCGCCCTCGAGCAGCCGGAGATCGTCGTCGACGAGATCAGGACGTTCTTCCGTCTGGTGCGCTGAGCCGCCGGCGGCGCTGCACAAGAGCCACGAGGCCCAGGACGGCGACGACGCCGAGCGCGCCGGCGCCGAGGGCGAGGCCCATCCGAAGGCCACGCGGCTGGTACGAGCAGGACACCGCGGTGACCCCCGCGTCGACCGGGACGGCGATCAGGCCGCCGACCGTCGTCGGGGTGACGGCTGGGCCGTCGCCCGCCGAGCAGCGCCAGCCGGGCGAGCGGATCACGCCGAACACGACCGTGCCGGCCGCCGAGCCGGGCGCGAAATGGACGTCGATACCGCGGGTGCTCACGTCGATCGACGCCGGCCGACGCTCCGGCAGCCCGGCCACGGTGTCGAGCCGCGCGCGGTCGAGGCAGCCGACGGGATTGCGCGGCAGCACCGTCTGGCCCTGGATGCGTAGCGTCAGGTCGCCACCGACCGGCCCGCCAACGCGCTGCATGCCCGCGCCCTGGTGCAAACCGGGGTAGCGGGCGTACGGCGGCAGCACGGGCCGCCAGCCGGTCTCCGCGTCGAGGACGTCGCCGACGAACGAGGGCGCGGCGAGGTAGCGCTCCGTCCCGGCGGGGCAGACGGCGCTCAGGTGCAGCTCGACCGGCAGTTCGGCGGCGGGTATGGGCGCGATCACCAGGTCGTCGGCCCGCGTGAGGACCGAGACCGACGGGTTCGCGGCCAACTCGGCGTCGGGCACCGTGTAGACGTCGGCGCCGAGGGCGGTCTCCTGCCGGCCGAACGCGCCGGGATCGGCGGACGACCAGCCCGAGCCAGAGCGGACGGTGACCAGCGGGCCGGCGTCGTAGCGCTCCAGGCTCATGACCCCGTTCGCGTCGGGCACCGGCCGCGCGGAGATCGCGAACACTGTGTCGATGACGGGGTTGGCCGGGTCGTAGTTGGCCCGGCCGAACCCGGCGTAGCCGAAGCCGAGGTCGACCAGGGTCCGCGCCACGGCGTCGGGGATGGTGCTGGAGTAGTACTGAGGGCCCTGCCCGCCCAGCAGCATGGGGTCGTTCTGCGTCACGTACCCGCCGGGCGCCACCCGCGACTCCGGCCAGGCGTCGGCGGCGAGCACCAGCTCGCGCACCTGATCGTTCGTGTCGCCCCAGGTCGGGTGAGCGCCGATGATCTGCGACCGCGCCTCGTCGATCGCCGCCGCCCCGGCCGTCGCCTCGACGACGACGGCGGCCCCGACGATGATGACGGCCGGCACCGCCGCCCAGGACGGTGGCCGCGGCCGCCGTCCGGCCAGCAGCCAAGCGACGACCGCAACCAGCGCCACGATCGGCACCACCATCCGGGTGGTCCCGGTGACGAACTGCCCGTCCCGCACGCCGAGGTAGAGCGCCGCGACGAGGCCGAGTGGCACCAGAACGGGAAGCACGCCGCGTAGCCTCGACGAGCCGGACAGCCACCCGGCGATGACGAGCATGCCGGCGACGACGAACGCCTGCCGGAACGGGCTGCCGTTGGGGGTGTCGAACCCGTGCCAGATCTCGTGGGTCAGCGTGACCTGCATGCTGACCAGCGTCAACGCGATGGCGACGGTCCACACGAGCCGCTCGCGCCGGGCGACGGCGGAGTTGACCGGCAGGCTCAGCGCGAGCAGCAGCAGGACCGTCCCGACCGCAAGCCCGGGACTGCTGCCGACGCCCTCGCTGCCGGCCAGCAGCCGCGACAGGAAGTCCGTCCAGTCCATCGCCTGGAACTTGATCTCCGGGCTGGGCCGCGAGTACCGCACGGCCCAGAACGTCGGCACCAGCAGCGGCGCGGCGAGCCCGATGCCGGCGACGACGGCGAGGGCGCAGCGCAGCACGCCGGTGACGCGGTGCCGCAGCGGGACCTCCGAGCCAGCCGAGATCACCCGCGCGAGGACGACGATCGCCGCGCCGATCGTCGCCATGTAAACGGTGTAGAAGTGCGACGTCCAGAGCAGCGCCACCACGAACGGCGATACGACGAGCGGCAGCAGCGTCCGCCGCCGCAGGATCCACTCGCAGACCAGGCAGAGGACGGGGAACGCCACTAGGCCGTTCAGCCACACGGTCATGTAGACGGCGTCATCCAAGGCCCACCCGCACAGGGCGTAGGACACCCCGGCGACGACGGCGAGCCAGGCCGGGCCGCTGGGCCGGAGAAGCCGGAGGTACGCCGTCATCCCCGCCGCTGCCGCGGCGACCGCCAGCACCGCGATGACGTACAGCGCCAGGTCCATGCCGTCGCGCGGGAAGAAGACGACGATCCACGAGAACGTGCCGCCGAGGTAGGCCATGAAGTCGCCGAGGAACGGGACGCCGAAGCCGCTGGACCAGGTGAAGATCAGGTCGCCGGGAGCATCGCCCGTGAGCACGTCACGCAGGTGCGCGTGCATGGGGATGAACTGCTGGCCGAGGTCGTTCGTGTTGCGCGACGCGTCGCCGAACGGGAACGTCCCGCGCAGCATGCCGCTGGCGACGAACGCCCCAGCCGCGAGGAGTGTCGCCACTGCGCAGACGAGCAGCGCCGGCGCCCGCCTCGTGCGCCGTGCCTCGACGCGCGGCGCGGACGTCGTTGCGATGTCGAGCATTTTCGTGTCCTTCCCCGTGCAACCGTCCAGACGCCCCTGAGCGTCTACCTGGTAGTGCGCCAATGCAGTGGCGCATGAGCACGGAGAGAACCGAACCTCCAGCGCGGGCAACATACCACGAGAACTGCTCTATAGAGACCATCAGGGGGCCAGTGATGAACGAGCTCGGTGAGCTCGGCATCGCCGTCATCATTCCGTGCCACAACGAGGCCGCGGCCATTGCCAGAGTCGTCTCGGATATCCGCGCGGCGCTGCCGTCCGCGGACATTTATGTGTACGACAACAATTCCACCGACACGACCGTTCACGAGGCGCTCGCGGCTGGGGCGATCGTGCGCACCGAGACCCGGCAGGGCAAGGGCAACGTGGTGCGGCGCGCGTTCGCGGACATCGACGCGGACGTCTACGTGCTCGTCGACGGTGACGACACCTACGACGCCGCGCAGGCGCCCGCGCTGGTCGACGTACTGCTGGACGGCCCGCACGATCACGTCGTCGGGGTCCGCACCCACGTGGACGAGGCGGCGTACCGACCGGGCCACGTGCTCGGCAATCGGTTGCTCACCGGGGTGGTCGGCGCGCTCTTCGGCCGCCAGATCACCGACATGCTCAGTGGCTACCGGGCGTTCTCGCGACGCTATGTGAAGTCGTTTCCGGCACTGTCGCGAGAATTCGAGATCGAGACCGAGCTGACCATCCATTCATTGCATCTTCGGGTGCCGGTGGCCGAACTCCCGGTCGGGTACAAAGAGCGCCCCGACGGCGGCGAGAGCAAACTGCGCACGTACCGCGACGGCTGGCGGATCCTGCGCTGGATCATCGAGATCACGCGGCACGAACGGCCCGCCTTGTTCCACGGAGTCCTTGCCGGCGCCTTCGCGCTGATCGCGTTGATCCTCGGCCTGCCGGTGATCATGGACTATCTCGAGACCGGGCTGGTCCCGCGTTTCCCGACAGCCATCCTCGCCTCCGCCATCGCGATCATCGCCTTCGCGACGCTCGGGCTCGGCTATCTGCTGGACGCGATCCGCCGCGGCCGGGAGGAGGCCGCTCGGCTGTCGTACCTGCGCCTGCCCGCCCTGCGACCCATCCCCGTCGCCGAGCCTGTCATCGCCGACCCGCCGACGCTGGGTGTCCCCGGCTGACGTCAGCCGGCCGGGCGCCACCAACTGCTGCGCAGCCCGAGCGCGATCCGGAACGCCTCCCCGCTGAGCTCCACCGAGCCGGAGCCGCCCTCGACGACGACCGATGTGATCCGGCCGCCCCAGGCGCCGAGGCCGTCACGGGCGGTCACCCGCAGCGCAGCGACCCGGCCGACCGCGGGATAGGCGGCCGCGACGTCGGCGGCGGACAGTGACGAGCGCCAGGTGTGCGGCGATCCGGACACGACACCGTCGTACGGGTCCTCGAAGGCCCGCAGGTACGACCGGCTCCCTCGCACCGTCCAGCCGCCGTTCGACGACCCGAACTGGGTAAACGCGGGTACGCCGTCATGGATCAGCAGCCGCCCGGCGGTGGCGGCCACCGCCGCGTCGCTCGCGGGGTGCTCATAGCGGCGTTTCAGCTCGCCGGCCGCCGTGTAGTCCGCGACGCCGTTGAAGACCTGGCAGCGGGTGCTGTCGCAGGTGTCGTACCAGCTACCTGGCTCTTCCGTCCGCTGCCACCGCGCGTAGCTGCGGGCCGCCACGGCCTGCGCCTGGACGGCAGCCGCCGGCCAGCTCGCGGGCATTTCGGCCGGCACGACGCTGCGTAGATATGACTCCAGCGACGCGACCACGCGGGTGCCGGCCCCGGATCCGGCGGCGACGGCCTCAACGGCGCCGCGGTAGTCGCGGTAGGTGGCGCCCAGGATGAGCCGGACCGTCCCCGCCGGCGATGTGAAGCGCACCGGGGCGGCATGCACGACCAGGCCGCCGACCGCGACGTCGCGCCAGGTGCCGGCGCGCCCCTGCAGCGCCAGTCCGCCGCCGTTCCGGACCACCCGCCACGCGGTCACCCGCTCGCCTCGGATCGACGACGGCAGGTTCAGTGTCGCGCCGCTCGCCGCCGCCGTGAGCCCGGACGCCGGGGCCACGACGGTCTGGTCGTCGCCGGCGGCGGTGATGCGGACCTTCAGCTGGATGTCGTCGCGCTCGACCAGCGACGTTCCGCGGTAGTAGTGCGCGAGGATCCGGTCATAGCTCAGCCCGCTGACGGCGGCACCGTAGGCGCCCCATTGCGACATGCCCCGGCCGTGCCCGAATCCACGGCCCTCGATGACCACGTCCCCCGACGGCGGCAGTGGCACGACCTCCGTGGCGACGCCCACTGGCGATGCCGGAGCGGCAGCGAAGGGCACCAGAGCGCCCACCAGGACGGCAATCAGCTGCGCAAGTCGTAGGCGTTCCATCCGGTCCCGATCTCACGGACGGTCCGGAAGCCACCGGTGCCGATGCCCGGGTAGAGCAACATGACGCCGTTGGGCCGCCAGGCGAGGAGGTCCAGGACACGGTCGCCGTCGATGTCGCCGGACCCGACGATTCCGGCCACGCTGTTCCAACCGGTCCCGATCCGACGCGCTTTACCGAACCCGTCGCGGCCATTGCCGGGGTAGAGCCACAGCTCACCGTTGGACCGCCGGGCAACGAGGTCGACGATACCGTCACTGTTCCAGTCACCCGGGCCGACGATTGCGGTCATGCCAGCCCACCCGCTGCCGATCGGTCGCGGCGTTCCGAACCTGCCGCTTCCATTGCCCGGGTAGAGCCACAGCTCACCGTTCGTCCGCCGGGCGATCAAATCTGCGGCACCGTCGCGATCCCAGTCACCCGGAGCGACGATCGCGCTCACCGAACGCCAGCCGCGGCCGATGACCAGCGGAGGCCCGAGGTTTCCGCCACGGGCTCCGGGATAGAGCCACAGGCTGGCGTCCGCGCGCCGCCGGGCGATCACGTCGTCGCGGCCGTCGCCGTCCCAGTCGCCAGGCAGGACAAGCGCGTTGAAGGCGCTCCAGCCAGTCCCCAGCCGGTCCCGCCGGTCGAACGTGGCCGAACCCAGCCCGCCCCAGAACCAGAGCGACGCGTCCGAACGCTGCCGGGCGACGAGGTCGGCACGACCGTTGCCGTCGAAGTCGCGTCCATGGGTCGCGTCGCCGCCGATGTTCATCTCGCGCAGCACGCCAGACCGAATCGTGGCGAGCCGTGCGTAGAGCCGCGCGCCCGGGCAGGCCGTGGAGGCGGCGTCGCGGTGACCGGCGACGGCGGGCCAGGACTCGCCGTCGTAGTTCACCCGGGCGAGCGGGTTGACCCCGTGGACGCTGAACTTCCACGCGAACAACCGTGCGTAGGCCGACAGCATGGCGTTGGTGGGCGTCGCGTCCTCGTAGTTCCCCAGGGCCGACGCCGCGAACGCGTCGTCGTTGTAACCGAGGGTGTGCGCGCCGATCACGGCGCGGTCCATCCCGCCGTAGCGGCCCTCCCAGATCCGGCCGAAGCGATCGATGATGAAGTTGTACCCGATGTCGCTCCAGCCCCGGGATTGCACGTGGTACAGGTAGATCGACCGGATGAGCGCCGGGACCTCGGCCTCGGAGTAGTCGTTGGCGTTGACGGTGTGGTGGACGAACGCCCCGTTCACCTGGCCGTACTGCGGCGGCGTGCCGCGCAGCGACTCGTCCGCGCCCCACTGCGCCCGGGTCACGATGCTCGGCCGGGCGGCCGCGACCGAGGCGCTCGGCTCGGTCTGGATCTCGGCATCCGGCGGCGACGCGGCGGACGACAGTCCGGGATCGATCAGATCCAGGCGTAGGTCGGTCGCGGCGCGGCCGCGCGGCGCGTCGACCCGCACCTGCACCGCGTCCGACGACGGGACCAGCAACGGGTCGGTTCCGTTGCGCACGTCCGCGCCCTCGGCGCTGTCCGGATCTGGCGCGTGGTCGTCGCCGTGCGGCAGCTCGTACCACTGCGACCACTCACCGTCCTGACGGGTTCGGACCCACGCGGTGACATCTCCCTCACCGACCCAGGTGACGGCGGCCAGCCGGAACGGGTCGACCTCGAGTTCCTCGCTGTACACCACGGGGACCAGCCCGGCGTGCGCGTCCTCGGTGTCCCAGGGCGCCGCGGGCATGGCCGGCAGCGAGCCGAAGGACCGGGTGCTGCCGCGGAGCGGGACGGTCTGCAACGCGCCGCTGCTGGGGTCGAGCACTGGCGCGGCAGACGACGGCGTATGGGTGTCCGGCGGCGTCGGCGCAGCGACGGCTGTCACCGGGAGCGCGGTGGCAACCAGCGTCCCGACGGCCATGAAGAGGGCGGCGTGCCGCCACGGTCGCAGAGTCACGACTTCCCCCGATCGGCGTTACTGGTGTGACTCAAGCGACCAGATTAGCTCAGTGTGACGCAACTGTCAGGAGAAGCGACGATCCAGCTCAGGTCGTCCGCGCTGGTCAGAAGACCCGGCGAACCACTGGGACGAGGCGCGCGAGCAGCACGATGGCGTACGTCGCCACCAGCACGACCGCGATGCGCAGCAACAGCTCGGCCGCTGACCCGGCGGCGACGTCGTTGCCGATCCACCGCTCGTCGACCACGACGCCGAGCACCGCCAGGTGCAGCGCGAACACACCCAACGTGGCGTCGCCCAGCAGCCGGCCCAGCCCGGCCATCCGCGGGCGGGCCAGCCCGCCGAGCAGGGCACCCGGACGGATCAGCGCCTGCGCGAGCAGGAAGACAGCGATCGAGTACAAGTGCACGCCGAGCCCGTAGTAGGTGACCGGCGAGATCGTCTGCAGCCAGTCCGGCGCTGCCGGGTTGTTCCATTGCCAGATCGTCATCGCGCCGAGGCCGGCCGCCGCAACGGCGACACCGGCCAGTGCGAATCCGCGCAGCACGACCCCGCGCAGCGCCCAGCCGAGCAGATAGAAGCCGAGGTACGGCGTCCACCAGGTCCACGGCGTGACGATCCAGGTCACCGTCGTGCCGCGCAGCTCCAGCGTGGCCATGGTGAGGATCGGCATCGCCGCCGCTCCGGCGCCGGCGACCAGCACCGCCCGCCGGCTCGCCGTCGCGATCCACGGCACCAGCATCGGCGTGATGAGGGCGAGGCCGAGCACGATCCAGAAGAAGTACAGCGCCGTGTAGGTGCGGCCGTTGAGGAACTCGTTGACCACCTGGTCCCAGGTGAGCGTCTCCTCCTTGTACCAATAGCGGAAACCCAGGTAGAAGACGTGCCAGAAGAGGATCGCCGGCACCAGCCGCCAGGCCCGCCTGCGCAGGAAGTCGCCGGCGCCGCGGAAGCGCCGGGGATCGAGCAGCAGTGCGCCACTGACCATCACGAAGACCGGCACGGTGAACACCGCACCGATGTCGAGAATGATCGCGACGAGGCCGCGCCGCTGGTCACGTGCTCCTTCGATCACCGCCGTCGCCGCGGCGGTGTGGATGGTGACGACACCGGCGATGGCAAGAACCCTCAGCCACGAGATCCAGGCCAGCTCTTCGCCTGCGCCGGTGTGCTCTCGCGTGGTGGTCCTCTCCTCGACGGCCGTCACGGTCGCTCCTCGCGGCCGAGGAACCCGGCCAGTGCCCGGGCGGCCATGCGGCCGTCGTGGTACATGCGGGCGAACTCGACGCCGGCGTGAGCGGTCTTGATCGCCTCGTCGCGCTGACGGACGATCTCGGCGATGACATCGCGGACGGTGGGCGGCGTGATCTCGACGATCGGCAGCTCCACCGGCACCCGCGCCCGCACATGCGGCGCGACGTGCGCCAGCGTGACCCGGCCGGCGGCCATGGACTCCGCGGCGAACACGCCGTAGAGGCCGAGCACGGCCTGGTCGACGACGATGTCACAGTCCTTCACCAGCTCGACCAGCTCGGCGTGCGGTAGCCCGGAGGCTCGCCGGTACTCGATCAGGCCGTCGTCATGCAGGGACTGCAGCGCCGGATCGATGAACGACGTGCCCTTGAGCGCGGAGTTCGACGGCGCGTGCAGGACGACCGGTTTCGGCCGTTCCAGCACCGGGTTGTCGGTGGCGAACTCGTCGACGCCGACGACGACCGGCATCCAGATGGCGTCCGGCACGAAGTCGAGCAGGTCGGGGGTGGAGACGAACCGCGGCCCGTCGAACCGGGCGATGCGCTCCTGGACGTCGTCGACGACCACCTGAAGCCGCTCGGTGAGATCCTCGCGTGGATCGTCGAACGCGGTGACCGGGTACAGCTCACGGTGCTTGCTGGGGTCGCGGACCTCGGAGCCGTGGAACACCGCGCCGAGATGCAGTCCGGCGGCACGAAGCTCGTCGACGTCGTTGCTCATGGAGCCGGCGTGGAAGTCGCGCAGGATCGGCCGGCCGGCCTCGAAGAGGACGTGGGTGACCTCGCGGACGACACGGTCACGGTGCCAGGTGAGGTCGCCACGCTGCTGCGGCCCCGACAGCACGGTGTCGGTGCGGAACTGGAACCCCGGCCGGCTCCGCGCAGCGGTCAGCGACTCGGCTGACACGCCGTCGAGGAAGTGCTCGGCGGCGCGGGCCCACTGCCAACCTTGGCCGGCCATGTTGGCCGGCCCGATGAGCAACCGCACCGGCCGGGTGATGTCGAGCGTGTGCCCGGTGGCGACGGCGGTTTCGATGAACGCCGGCTTCGCCGCGCCGCCCGCGGGTGCCGTCGCACCACCACCACGCACGCGCCGCTTCAGCACCCCGGCCCGGCGACGGAGTCCGCGGCGGATGCGCCGCCAGGTCCACGCCGCCATCAGGACGCGGTGGACCGGCCGACAACGATGCGGGTGACGCCCGCCCAGCGCGACTCGTCGGTGACGTTGCGGCCGTCGACCA